>DAITAW010000009.1:0-31548 GCA_036824055.1 Gaiellaceae bacterium
GCACCGCCGACCCACTCACCGTCGGCAACCCCGTATTCACCGGCGCCGCCGGCGGCTGCACCACCGCGGTCTGCGCCGACACCGCCGTCGCCGAGCCACCCGCGTTCGAAGCCGTCACCGCCACCCGAACCGTCGAGTTCACATCCGAGGCCTGCAACACATAACTCGACGACGTCGCCCCGAAAATGTCCAGGCAGTTGTTGCCCGACCCATCACAATCACGCCACTGATACGCGAAGCTCGTCGGATTATTGCTCCAACTCCCCGGCTGCGCCGACAACGTCTGCCCCTGCACCGCCGACCCACTCACCGTCGGCAACCCCGTATTCACCGGCGCCGCCGGCGGCGCCGACTGCACCACCGCAGTAGGTGCGGAGGAAGCCGTGCTCGACCCACCCACGTTCGAAGCCGTCACCGCCACCCGAACCGTCGAGTTAACGTCCGACCCCGCCAACAGATAACTCGGCGACGTCGCCCCCGCGATATCCGTGCAGTTGTTCCCCGACCCATCACAATCACGCCACTGATACGCATACGAAGTCGGACTGTTGCTCCAGCTCCCCGGCTGCGCTGACAACGTCTGCCCCTGCACCGCCGACCCATTCACCGTCGGCAACCCCGTATTCACCGGCGCCCCCGGAGCCGACGTGTACGTCGCGTAGACAGAGATCTGCTCGGAATCAATGGTTGCAGAGCCAAACGGGTTGCTTGGCCCGTCGTTGTAGCTGTCCGTGTTGAACGCGCGTGCGCCGGCGACGGGGTTGTAGCGAAAGCCGGTGACGTTGTTGCTGTTACCACTGATCACGCCGATCCAGTAGATGCCTGGTTGCAACGCGACTGGTGACGGAAAGACGAAGTCGTACCAGCCTGCTGGGTCGGTCGAGTGGAACGTGAACTCATTGGAAACGCCCATCAGCGTTCCGGGGACGCCCGCCTGGCCGGCATAGACCACGCCTTCCATCACCTGCTGCCCGACGGCTGTCGTGGGCGCCAGGTACATCGTCAGTTTCGAGACACTGCCCGCAGCCGACAACTGGAAATGACTAACGCGCTTGCGGCCGCCCACCAACTTGTCGGTATTTGTCCCGACGCTCGTCAGGCCGAACGTGTTGGGCGGGGGCGTTGCTTGCACGACTGCGGTCGCTGCCGAGGAAGCGGTGGTTGAGCCAGCCGCATTCGTAGCGGTGACCACGACTTTGATCGTGGAGCCGATGTCTCCAATGAGCACCCCGTAGCTGGCTGAGGTCGCACCCGCGATGTCGACGCAGTTCGCGCCGAGGTTGTCACATCGCCGCCACTGGTATGCGTAGCTCGTGGGACTGTTCGACCACGTGCCGACCTGCGCCGTCAATATCTGCCCCGGTTGCGCGGTGCCGACGATTGTCGGCGGCGACGTGTTGACAGGAGCGGACAACTGGCCTGGCTGAACAACCGCCGTCGGGGTCGAGAGAGCGGTGGTCGAGCCACCCCCGTTGGAGGCCGTAACCGCCACGCGAATTGTTGAATTGACATCGGAGGCAGCCAACGTGTAGCTAGCTGAGGTAGCACCGGGAATGTCGCTGCAACTTGCGCCGAAGCTGTCACAGTCCCGCCACTGGTAGGCATAGCTCGCCGGATTGTTGCTCCAGCTCCCCGTCTGCGCCGACAGGACATTGCCCTGCTGTGCGGTACCGCTAATCGTCGGCGCAGACAAGTTCACGGGCGCGACCGGCGGCGGCGACGTCGAGTAGCTCGCGTACACGGACATCTGCTCGGAGTCGATCGTGGCCGAGCCGAACGGATCACTCGGGCCGGTGCTGTAGGTGTTCGTGTTGAACGCACGCGCCCCATTCACGCTGTTGTAGCGGAGGCCCGTGACGTTACTCGTGTCGCCGCTGATCACACCGATCCAATAGGTGCCCGGCTGTAGGGCGATCGCCGACGGGAAGAACAAGTCATACCAGCCCGCTTGATCGGTCGAGTGGAACGTGAGCTGATTCGAGACCCCAAGCAACGCCTGGGGCGCGCCGCCCTGGTCCGCGTAGATAACGCCCTCGATCATTTGCTGGCCGGACGTGCCTGTCGGCGCCAGATACATCGTGAGCTTCGAGACGCTCCCTGCCACTGGCAGGTCGAAATGAGAGACGCGCTTACGGTCAGCGACCATTCCATCGCTGTTCGCGCCGACGGTCGTCAAGCCAAACGTCGTTCCCGCCTGCACAATTCCCGTCGCCGCCGACAGTGCGGTGTTGGCGCCTCCCGCGTTGGAGGCAGTCACCGCGACCTTGATCGTCGAGTTCACGTCGGAGCCTGCCGGCACGTAAGTGGGTGAGGTTGCACCGGCGATGTCAGCACAATTCGCGCCAGAGGCGTCACAGTCCCGCCACTGGTAGGCGTAGTGGGCGGGATCGTTAGCCCAGGTCCCTGGTTGCGCCATCAGCGTCTGTCCCTGCTGCGGCAGGCCGCTGATCGTCGGAAGCGACGAGTTCAAAGGCGGTGGGGGCGGCCCGCCTGCGCCTATGAATCGATTCAGGACGTTGGCCGTCGTCTGCTGGATGCGAGGGTCGGTAGCACCGTGGCCGCCGTAGTCGTCCAACCCCCACGCCCAGCCGATCGTTCCGGCTCCAAAAACCCACGCGCCGCTCAGTGCCTGATAGATCGAAGAGTTTGCGTAATCGGGGTTCCCCGAATCGGCGGTGAATGGTGAGTTGGACAGGATCGTGTAAGTGCCGCTGACCGCGCTGGCGGCCGGGTACTCGGTGAACTGACGGTCTCCTTCGTAGCCGACGATTCCCGGCACGCTGTCTCCATCGTGGAAACCAGTGCCGGCGTACACCCAGCTCGAACTGTTGTTGACGACGTAAGGCACATAGGCGCTGCCTTGCATCTGGCTCGTGTACTGGACGCCGATGAGCGACTGCTCCGGACGGTTGAGAACAGGATCGCGCCAGTTAACGGTCGTCAAACTCGGATCCGTGGTCGGATCGGTCGTTGCGCTCTTGTAACCGACCATGACCCGGTCCGGGGCTCCGCTCGCCGAGTTCTCGAACCTCACCTGCCAATAAAGGGCATTTGCACCGAAGAACCCCAAGTTGACGCCGGCATCGCGAGCGGCCATGGCAGCGTCGTACATCGACTTCGACCAGTACTCGTCGTGCCCGACCGAGAGGAAGCCGCGATAGTTCAACAGGCGGGCACCGTTGTCGTTGGTATCGACGTCGGTCGAGTAGCTGACGTCGTACCCTGACCGCTCGAGCCAGCGAACGAAGTTGAACTCCCAATTGAGAAAGTCCCCGCCCCCGTCGCCGGAGTAAGGCCGGTCGAACGAGACCTTCGCCGCCTGCGGGCCGCCCGTCACGGTGGTGGCTCCGTAGCTGTTGGACCCGTACAGGCTCTTTCCCGTGCTGCCGTCATTGGGGTAGTTGTTGTAGGCCTGGTATGTGTCGACGGCTTGCTGGTAGAGCAGAGCAGCGACCCGAGAATCGTCGCGTAGGGTGAATACGACGTAGTTCTGAAACCCCTGTTGATTCGTCAGCTTGGCGAGGTAGATGCCGCTCGTCCAACTCGTCTGCGTCGCAAGCGTGTAGCCCGGACTCCAGGCGCACGCGATCAACCCGGTCGTCGCATCGGTCGGACAGGTCGGTTGCTGGACGCCGTTCAGTGGCCCGATGTGCTGCATGAGCCGGCCGCCTAGGCCCTGGTACCAGCCCATCCGGTAGATGTCGATCGTGTAGGTCTGTGCAGGATTGACCGTGACGTAGAAGGTGATGTTCTGGCCCTTGTTGACGCTCGTCGCCGAGGCGTAGCCCTTGATCTGACCGCCTGCGTCCGTCGCTGCATTGCCGAGCTGCCACTGGTTCGTCCCGGGCTGCTGGTTTTCGACCACGATCGGGTTGCCGCCCGAGGATCCTGTTTGCACCACCGCGGTCTGCGCCGACGCCGCGGTCGTCGACCCACCCGCGTTCGAAGCCGTCACCGCCACCCGAACCGTCGAGTTCACATCCGACGTCTGCAAGACGTAACTCGAGGACGTCGCCCCGCCGATGTCAGTGCAGTTGTTGCCCGACCCGTCACAATCACGCCACTGATACGCATAAGCAGTCGGGTTGTTGCTCCAACTCCCCGGCTGCGCCGACAACGTCTGCCCCAGCACCGCCGACCCACTCACCGTCGGCAACCCCGTATTCACCGGCGCCGGCGGCGCCTGCACCAACGCTGTCTGCGCCGACACGGCCGTGCTCGACCCACTGGCGTTGCTGGCGGTCACCGCCACCCGCACGGTCGAGTTCACGTCCGAGGCCTGCAGCAGATAACTCGACGACGTCGCCCCGCCGATGTCAGCGCAGTTGTTGCCCGACCCGTCACAATCACGCCACTGATACGCGTAAGCAGTCGGGTTGTTGCTCCAACTCCCCGGCTGTGCTGACAACGTCTGTCCTTGCACCGCCGACCCACTCACCGTCGGCAACCCCGTATTCACCGGCGCCGCCGGCGGACCCGACGGCGTGTAGCTCGCATAGACCGAGATCTGCTCGGAGTCGGTTGCGACCGAGCCGAATGGGTCACTCGGCCCGTCGCTGTAGGCATCCTGCGCAAACTTTCCGCTGTTCGCGGAACTGTCGTAGCGGAGCCCGACCACATCTGTCGTCTGACCTACGATCACGCCGATCCAGTAGTTAGCCGGTTGAAGAGCCACGGGTGAGGCGAACGGGAAGTCGAACCAGCCGGACGTCGCCGATGCCCCAAAAGTGACCTCTTGGGAGACCCCGAGCAGTGCTCCGGGAGCACCGCTCTGGTCGGCGTAGATGACGCCTTTGAGTACTTGTTGGCCGCTTACAAGCCTTTGGAGGTAGACGGTGAGTTTGCTTACCGAGACGGCCTGGCCGACCGCATAGCCGTTGACGCGCTTCCAATCAGCGCTAGCGGGATCGGTACTTCCGCCGACCGTCGTTTTTCCGAGTGTGTTCAGACCCTGAACGACGGCTGTCGGGGGCGAATTCGCGGTGCTCGTGTTGGTCCCGTCCGTAGCCGTGACAGCGACTTGCATGGTGGAGCCAACGTCTCCAGCAAGCAGCTGGTACGTCTGCGACGTGGCGCCGGCGATGTCGGCGCAGTTCGAACCAGTGCCGCCGCAGCGCCGCCATTGGTACGCGTAGCTCGTTGGACTACCTGTCCAATCGCCGGACGTTGCCGTCAAGGTCTGTCCCTGTAGCGTCGTTCCGCTGATCGATGGCGGCGTCACGTTGAACAGGGCCGGAGGCGGTGCGGACGTCGCCGTATAAACGGCGTACAGAGACATCTGCTCGGAGTCGATCGTGGCGGAGCCGAAGGGGTTGCTTGGCCCCGAGCCGTAGCTGTTGACGTTGTACGCGCGAGCGCCCGAGACGCCGTTCCAGCGAAAGCCGGTGACACCGCTCGTGCCGCCGCTGATGACCCCGATCCAGTACGTGCCCGGCTGCAGCGACGGGGGCGACGGGAAGACCAAGTCGTACCAGCCGGCTGCGTCCGTCGAATGGAACGTGAGTTGATTCGAGACGGCCACCAGGGGTCCCGGCGAACCCGTCTGATCCGCGTAGATGAGGCCCTTGATCACCTGCTGCCCGGTGGTCGCCGTCGGCGCTAGGTACATCCGCAGCTTCGACACGCTGGCCGCCGTCGACAACTGGAAGTGCTCCACGCGCTTCCGGTCCGCTGCCATCTGATCGCTCTGGCCGCCCACGCTCGTCAGGCCGAACGTGCCGGAGACCGGAGACTGAACGCAGCCGGGAAGCGCCCGGCAAATGTCGAGTCTGCCTCCGGTGCGAACTAGACCAGCGAGTGCCGGCAGTGGATCGACGCTCTCGAGGATGTCCGTCTTGAGCGCCTGAGGCGACATATCCTGCACAGAGAGGATGAGCGCAGCCGCGCCTGCGACCTGTGGCGACGCCATCGAGCCCCCACTGATGAAGCCGTAGGTCCCATTCCGCAGCGTCGAGTAGACATTGTTGCCCGGCGCCGCAAGGTCGACCGTGGTGGGCCCGTAGTTCGCCCAGCTCGGCAGCTGATCCTGTTGGTTGCTGGCGGTGACGCAGATCTCGGTCGGTCGGTCGTAGCCGCACGGCCAGCGGCGCACGGCCGCATTGTCGTTGTTGTCGCCTGTGTTGCCTGCCGCCGTGACAAAGAGAATGCCGTTCTGACCGAGCAGGTCGATCTCGTCGGATAGCGCCTGCGATGGAGCGGTGCCCGCCCAGGTCTGCGAGTCATTGACGATGCGGAGGTTGACCCCCGCCTGTTTCGCCCTAATGAGCCAGTCGAGGGCCGAGATCAGATCGCTCGTTGTCCCCGATCCGCCCGAGTTCACCCACTTAACCGGCAGGATCGTGGTCCGCCAATTGACACCGGTAACGCCGATCCCGTTGTTGCCGACCGCCCCGAGGATCCCTGCGACGTGCGTACCGTGGCCGCCGTAGGCCGTGTCATCGTCCATGGGGTCACACGTGGAAGCGATCACGTTGTACCCGTGCGTTCCAGAGGGGCAGCCGCCGATGCCGCCCGGATTCGACCAGATGTTGGCGGCGAGGTCGGGATGCGTGTAGTCGACGCCCGAGTCGACCTCGCCGATGACGATCGAAGAGCTGCCTTGCGAAACGTCCCATGCCGGTGCGACGTGCTCGTCCGCTCCCGGCGTGCCGGTGGTGCCATTGACGGTCTGACCACTGTTTTGGTCCGCCCACTGGAGACCGAACGACGGATCGTTGGGAACCGCACTCTCATACTCGATGTAGTCCGGCTCCGCATAGCGAACTCCGGGCCGGGCGCGAAGCAGCTCAATGGCCGAGTGGACTTTGCCGCGTGGCACGTTCACGACGTGAACGCCGACTCCGATTGTGCGCTTGTCGGTCGCCCCGGCGGCGGCGACGGCAGCGCGGCGCTGTTGGGCGGACGACGACTTGTCGAAACCGACGAGCACAACGCCGTCCTGGAAGGCGGGAGCAAGGCCGCCTCCGGCATTCCCAGTCCTAGTGGCAGAAGCCCTCGAACTTGTCAGGTTTGTGGCGGAAGCGGCCGTGCCCGTCAGGGCGGCAGCAAGCGCGACCGCGAGCGCGACCGCAAGCGGAATAGCCGAAAAAATCCGGCCATGATGGCACCCTACGGGCATATCTCCCCTCAACGCCTCACTCCCAGTCGACCGTCACCGCAGCCCCATTGGAGCTTAGACCGATTCGCTGACGTGTCAACGCGAATTGGGGCCTTCCCTTCGGGATTCTCTGAAGCTTAGGGCGGGAAGTCCCCAATTCTCTTTCGGACGTGCCGCTGATCAGCCTGGCCCGTGGTTCAAGGGCGACGAACTCTCGGCAGCATGTAGCCGACGCTACTCCGAGAACCCGCAAAGACGGGGAGGCCACCACGCCACCAGATCTCAAGCGACTTACGCGAGTTCCGCATCGCCGGCAGGCTGGCAACGATCTTGAGAGTCCGCGCATCTATGACGGCGCCGTTGTCGCCGACGTAGACGGAGCGGCCGTCGCGGCTCGCCTGAAGCCAGCCGTCACGGGCGCAGTCGTAAGTGCAGGGCGATTCCTCACCGCTCATCGGCAGGGGTAGCCGCACATCGGCGATCTGACGAGGGGCACGAGCGGGTACGTGACTCACGTCAAAGACGTGGACGTAGCTGTTCGGGGCGTCCATCACCCAAAGGCGCGTCTCGTCTGGGGAGAGCGCGATGCCGTGGCTTGGCGCGCTCTGGCCGAAAGTACGGGGGTCCCATCCGAAGCCTGCGATCGGGACCTTGTAGAGCACGCGGCCGGTTTTGAGGTTGCTGACCTGGAAGCCGAGAAAGCCGGTCGCAGTTGTATAGGCGATCGTCTCGCGGCCGTTGACAGTGAAGGGACGAACACCGCTGACCATGGGACCGACTCTTCGCACGATCCGATGGGTGGCGGTGCTCGCTATGTAGAGATAGTTGTCGTTCCTTGGGCCGAGGTAGACCCAGCGCCCGCTCGGCCCGACGATGGTGTTGTGGGGGCCCTTGCCGGCAGAGATTGTGTCGCTGACATTTCCGTCAGCGGCACTGATCACTTTCCAGTCACCATGAGCGGAGAGCTCGCCAGTCGGCATGTAGATCGTTTTCCCGTTGCGTGTGATCGCCATGCTGTCGATCCCGAACGGGTAGACGCGATCCCAGACGACACGACGGGCGACCAGATCGTACTTGATCAAGTGCCCCTGGCCGGCGTCGGTGTCGCGGCCGTAGCTGACGAACAGCATGTGAGTTCGAGAGCTCGCCGCGACGCCTCGAATACCACGCATTTGTGGCAGAGAGATCGTGTCCACTAACCGGTAATGGTCGCCGGTGTCGTAGACGAAGATCGCCTGATCGACGAAGACGTATTCGTATTTGCGAATCGCGCTGGGGACAGACGCATTCTGCGCGAACGTCTGCGCCTCGCCCGCGGAGGCCGCCGCGATTAAAAACAGGAACGCAAGCACGAGCCGACGGAGAACCCTGGGCTCGATCGAAAACGGTTTCAGCGAGCGATCTAGCACGATCGCCTTTTTCGTGTTAAGGATCTGGCTAGGCATGTCATCTATGGAGCATCGCCAACAAGGTCGTATTTTGGCCAACAGGATCTTCGCCCGGCGGTTCGTTCTGATAGCAATCCTGCTCGCACAGGTCGGCATCTGCTTCTGGCAGCACTTGGGTAACACGCGCTACTTCGCTTGGGCTCCGAACGATTACGCGGTCACCTACGGCTTGCAGGTCACCGTCGATGGGCGGCGTCTGACGAAAGAGCTGATCAGCCATCGCTACCGCCTTGACCTCACCGACCGCGTTGACGAAACCGACAGGGCAAACTTGGGTCTCTCCCAGCAGGAGCACTACCTGTGGGAGGACCCTCCCCAACGGCTCCTCGATCGGATCAAGTGGTACGAGCAGAGGTACGCAACTGCAAATCCTGCTCGCGTGACGCTTATTTACCAAAACGCAAGCAAGAGGACACACCTGTGGCACTGGCCGAGATGAGGGCGGCCGAGTCCATGGGAGTAGCAGTTGCCGAGAGGATGCCGGCAGATTCAACACGCCTCCAGTCATTGAACCCCTTCGCCGTCCGCGGTACCTCTCTGTCGCCGAACGTCCTGTTGGCTGCCAAGCTTGTCACCTTGGTGTTCTTGATCCAAGGCCTCTGGCGACTGACTGCCCCCTACTTGCCGTTCATCGGGTTCCTGGACAATCTTGGCTCGCCGCAGGCCTTCCAGCACACCCTCCAGGCGGTCTGGCTTCTTGCCGCGGCGGGACTGTTCTTGAATCGATTCGTACAGCCGTCATGCGGTGTGCTTGGCGGAACGATCCTCGTGGCAATTCTGTCGTCGTCCGCGTACTTCACAAACAATCTGACGTTCACCGCCCTGCTGCTGATCCTGATCGGGTTGTCGGATCGGGCGACCGTTTCGACGTTCATACGAGCGCAACTGGTGGTGCTGTACTTTTGGGCTGGTCTGAACAAGCTGCTCGACGAGAATTGGCGGTCAGGTGCTTTTTTCGAAACCTGGAACTCCATGCAGGCCTACGGTGGGGTGTACCGGACGCTTGCCTCACACCTCCCGTCGATGCTGCTCTCCACCGTTCTGAGCTGGGTTGTGATCGCGACTGAACTGTCCCTCGCAGTCGCGTTCGCGATTCGCAGGCTTGTCTTGGCCGGAATACTCCTGCTGGTCGTCTATCACAGCTCGCTCCTCTTCCTTACCGGCAGTACCTTCACGATGTTCTGGTATGCGCTTCTAGCTGCGTGTCTTGCGCTCGTCGAGTGGCCTGTCCACCGCCCTTCAGTTCATTACCCGGCAGACGGCCCGCTTGGCCGGCTCACTCACCTCCTCCGTAAACTCGATCTCGGGCAAGCGTTTGCATGGAATCGGGAAGAGGGCTCCAAGCTCCGTATTGTGATCGGGGAGCGGGTTCTCAGCGGTCGTGATGCTCTGGCGCGGGTGTTGCTCTACCACCCGACGCTGTACTTCATCTTCTTTGCTGTCGCGGCGGTTCACCGAGCTGACGTCCACCGCTGTGCCGCTCTGATCGCGATCGCCGTCGCGGGGTACGCGGCGTTCGAGCTGGTGAGGACGAAGCTCTTGCCGTGGCTGCGCCCGGTCGCTACATGAGGACGTTGTTGCCTACGTGAAAGCTTGAGGGACTACGACGCGGTAGTTGTTGGGTCTGGCCCCAACGGGCTCGCGGCGGCGATCACGGTGGCCCGTGCCGGCCTATCCGTGCTCGTGTTGGAGGCCCGCGAGACGATCGGCGGCAGCACTCGCTCGGCGGAGCTGACGCTTCCGGGGTTCGTCCACGACGTGTGCTCCGCGGTCCACCCGCTTGCCGTCAGCTCGCCGTTCTTCAGGGCGCTCCCACTTGCGGAACATGGGCTCGAGTTCATCCACCCGCCCGCGCCTCTTGCGCATCCGCTCGATGGCGGCCGAGCGGTTCTGCTGGAGACATCGCTTGCGGCCAGCGTTGCGTCGCTTGGGGCGGACGGAGAAGCCTACGAGAGGCTAATCGGGAGAACGGTCAAGGATTGGGAGCGTCTCGAGCCGGCCGTCCTCGGCCCGCTTCTTCGCATCCCTCGACACCCGGCGGCGCTCGGCCGCTTCGCACTCGCCGCGGCACGTTCCACCACCGGGTTGGCGTCGAGGACCTTCTCCGCGGAGGAGGCACGCGCGCTTTTTGCGGGCGCCGCGGCACACTCCATGCTGCCGCTCGAGCAACTCGGGAGTGCGTCCTTTGGTCTAGTGATGCTTGCGCTCGCCCACGTTGGCGGCTGGCCGATAGTCCGGGGCGGCTCACAGCAGATCGCAGAGGCCCTCGCGGCATATTTTCGTACCCTCGGGGGTGAGATCGAGACAGGCGCACCGGTGACGTCGCTCGATGCCCTGCCAAACTCGAAGCTGATCTTCTGCGACATCGGCCCCAGGCAGCTGATCGCCCTCGCCGGCTCACGACTCCCGACCCGCTACCAACGGGCGCTGACCCACTATCGCTACGGTCCAGGTGTCTTTAAGCTCGATTATGCGCTGGACGCGCCCGTCCCCTGGGACGCTCCAGAATGTGCGCGCGCAGCCACGGTTCACATCGGCGGTACGCTCATGGAAGTTGCAACATCTGAGCGGGCCCCGTGGCGCCACCAGAATGCCGAACATCCATACGTTTTAGCCGCGCAGCCAAGCCTGTTCGATCCCACTCGCGCACCTGAAGGGAAGCACACGCTCTGGGCGTACTGCCATGTTCCCAATGGCTCGTCGTTCGACATGACGGACCGGATCGAGGGGCAGATCGAACGCTTCGCCCCTGGCTTCCGCGACCGGGTCCTCGCTCGAAGCGTCATGACGCCCGCGGAGCTCGAGCGGGGAAATCCCAATCTCGTGGGCGGAGACCCGAACGGAGGCGCCGCCGGAATCTGGCAGCTGATTAGGCGGCCGACGCTACGACCGGTGCCTTATTCGACGCCAGTCGACGGGCTCTACCTTTGCTCAGCCTCGACGCCACCAGGCGGGGGCGTCCACGGAATGTGCGGGCATCTTGCGGCGGAGGCGGGACTCAGGCGTTTTCACTCCTGAAATAGCTCTGGGTCGACACGGGAACGATTCTCGGCTCGGCGCGCCAGTTCGGCGAGACAGACGGGAGCAGGCGCAGGGTTTTCGCGTCGCTCCCGATTCCGCGCCTTTCTTCCCAACCCGGTTGCTTTTGGACGAGATTCGGGTGCGCGGTGGCTATGATCAGATCGTTCCTTCGGCGGGCCGCCACGCAGACTGACGTCAGGATTCGGAGGCTCTTCTAGGCAGGCCAGACCCACAGCGTGGGCGACGAAATGAACGAGCACCCCTTGAGATGCAACTCCACCTTTCGACACCAAATTCGCTGCGGCAGCGCCGCTTGAGGCGAGGTCGCCGCTACGACGTCGGCTTCTATGCGCCCTCACTGGCGTGGCGGCTGGCGGGCGTAGCTGATACCGGCGGCGCCGAGACGCAGGTGATGCTGCTGACCCGCGCCCTTTCCGAGCGAGGGATCGGCGTGTGCACGGTCGTCTTTGCCGTTCCCGGTATCGACATTCCGGCCTCGGATCACGGAGTCGATGTCCTCACGCGGCCGCCGTATTTCGGCGGTCGCAACGTCGCCGGGCAGCTGCGAGAGGCGGCGGCGTTGCGCTCGGCGGTCCGCCGCATCGATGCAAACGTCGTCGTGACGCGATGCGCAGGCTTCTGGGTCGGACTGGTCGGGCTCTGGACAAAGCTCTCGCGTCGACGATTCATCTACTCCAGCGCCAGCCTGCTTGACTTCAAGGACGACTCCGGCCTACGAAGACGCAGTGAACGGCTGGTGTTTCGGCTGGGAATCGCTCTTGCGGACGAGATTGTTGTGCAGACGGACGAGCAGGTTCAACTTTGCGAAACACGCTTTGGAAAGACGCCGACTCTCATCAGAAGCATTGCCGAGCCCGCAGAGCCGAGCGAAGGTCCGGGCGAAGCGTTCCTGTGGACGGGACGCATCGAGGCGAACAAGCGGCCTCTCGAGTTCGTGGAGTTGGCGCGACGTCTTCCAGATGCGCGATTCTGGATGATCGCTCCCAAACCGAAGAGGGCGGACAGTTTACCGCTTTGGGAAGCAATCCAGGATGCCGCCCTCACCCTTCCAAACTTTGATCTTCTTGCCCCCCGACCCCGCCTCGAGCTCATGGAGATGCTGACGCGGACAGTTGCCGTCGTCAGCACTTCCGAGTTCGAGGGAATGCCCAACATCTTTCTGGAGGGTTGGTCGCGCGGCATCCCCAGCCTCGCACTCAATCATGATCCTGACGGGGTTATCAGCCGGCTCGGCCTCGGTGGGTTCGCTCGGGGCGAGCGCGAACGCCTCGTCGAGCTCGCACGGACTCTGTGGGATAGTCGGGCCGCCGGAGCGGCGCGGCTCGAGTACAACAACCGCTGTCGAGCCTACATTGAAGACGAACATTCTCCGGCTACGGTCGGCGCGCGCTGGGAGCAGGCCCTGGGCCTCTCCGAGGACGCTCTCGCTACCGCCTCTGTGATCGGAAGCGACTAGGGCATGTGCGGAATCGCCGGGAAGGTCTCCACTCGCGCGGCCGTCGAAGAAGAGCTGTTGGCGCAGATGTGCGAGGTGATCAGGCACCGCGGTCCGGATTCACGCGGGCTCTTCATGGATGAAGGCATCGGCCTCGGCGTCCAGCGGCTCCGCATCATCGACCTGGAGACCGGTGACCAGCCGATCTTCAACGAGGATCAATCGATTGTCGTCGTGCACAACGGTGAGATCTACAACTACAAGGAGCTGACCGAAGAGCTCCGAAGCCGGGGTCATTCGTTCTCGACGCACGGCGACACGGAAGTGATCGTCCACCTCTATGAGGATTACGGCGCCGACTGCGTCCAGCACCTGCGCGGCATGTTCGCCTTCGCTCTTTGGGATCGCCGGCGCCGCATCCTACTACTCGCTCGCGATCGCATCGGAAAGAAGCCGCTCTTCTACTCCCAACGGGAGGGAGAGCTCTGGTTCGGATCCGAGGCGAAATCGATTCTTCAGGATCCGGCCGTGGAGCGGCGCCCGAACCTCGACGCAATCGACGCCTACCTCCACTTTCAATACGTCCCGCATCCCCTGAGCGCGTTCGACGGATTGAAGAAGCTCCCGCCTGCCCACACCCTGGTCTGGCACAACGGAGAGACCGACATCCGGCGCTACTGGAAGCTCTCGTATCGACGTGGGGATGTGAGATCCGAGCAGGACGCGCACGAACTCATTCGTGAGAGCTTGCTAGAGGCGACGCGCATTCGCATGCGCAGCGACGTCCCGCTGGGGGCGTTTCTGTCGGGGGGTGTCGACTCGAGCGCGGTAGTTGCAGCGATGGCGCGACAGTCGAGCGGCAGGGTGAGCACGTTCGCAATCGGGTTCGATGTCAGTTCATACGACGAGACGGCCTTCGCGCGCGAGGTGGCTCTTCGCTACGACACAAACCACCACGAATTGCGGGTCGAGCCCAGCGCACTCGAGGTCATCCCGCAGCTTGTCTGGCACTACGGAGAGCCATTCGCCGATCACTCCGCGATCCCGAGCTTCTACCTTGCGGAGCTGACTCGCCGGCAGGTGACCGTCGCCCTCAACGGCGATGGAGGCGACGAAAATTTCGGCGGCTACCGACGCTACCTCGGCAACAACGTCGCCGAAAGAGTTGCCGGCTGGCCGCGCCCGGCTCGGGGGCTTCTGAGGTTCGTTGCGCACGCCATCGGTCCTGATGAGCGAGAGAACAGCTTCCGCTCGCGGCTGGATCGCATCGCAAGAACGTCGCGCATGCCCGCTTATGACCGATACGCGAAGTGGATGGCGTACTTTCCTGAAGGCGAGCGACAGGAAATGTACACACCGGAGCTCAACGCGGAGCTTCACGATCGAACAGCGCCCTCGATCATGCGCGATGCGTATCTCGCCTCCGACGCCGACGATGCGCTCAATCGGCTTCTCGACCTCGACGTCCAGACATATCTACCTGGCGACTTGCTCGTGAAGATGGACATAGCGTCGATGGCCCACTCGCTCGAAGTGCGGTCTCCCCTCCTCGACCAAAAGTTGATGGAGCTCAGCGCCTCGCTCCCCGGCTCATGGAAGATCGGTGGACTGACGACGAAGAAGATCTTCAAGGACGCATTGCGGCCGTGGCTTCCAGACAACATCCTGGATCGCCCGAAACAGGGATTCGGCGTCCCCCTCGGCACCTGGTTTCGCGGAGAGATGCGCGAATTGCCCCGCGAGATCCTCCTCGACCGCAACACGCTCAACCGGGGCTGGTTTCGCGAGGAGAAAGTGAAGAAGCTCGTCGACGATCATCAAAGCGGCGAACAGGACAATACGAACAAGATCTGGTCGTTGATCCAGTTGGAGCTGTGGCTGAGGATGTTCATCGACGCGAAGCCGACCTCTCCGACGACTGTCAGCGTCGAGCGCCCGAGCAGAGTGACCGACTAACTGCCTCTCAGGTAGAGGTCCTGCCACGTTGCATAACACAGCAAGGCCCAGATGATGCCGCTGTGGTCCGCGCTCCCTGCGCGATGCTCTGACAGGAGAGCCGCGACCTCGTCATGCGCGAAGATGCCGTCCGGCAAGGGACTGTTCTTGCCGAGATAGTCGGTTGCCATCTCGTGGAGCTCCCCCCGAAGCCACGAGCGCATGGGAACGCTGAAGCCTCTCTTGGGCTTCTTCAAGGTCTCCGGTGGTAAGTACGGTTGCATCGCATCTCGAAGAATCGCCTTCGACCTGCTCCCCTTCAATTTGAGCGACATCGGGAGCGAGAAGACGAACTCGACGAGACGATGATCGAGGAACGGGGACCGAACCTCGAGCGAGTGGGCCATGCTCATGCGATCGACCTTCACGAGCATGTCCTCCACGAGCCTGTAACGGAGATCGGCGTAGCCAGCCTGCACGAGCGGCGGCCATGCCGTTGCGAAGACCCCGTCGAAGAAGGACGGCTGGGTCGACCTCTGCCAGCCGACCGATGCGCGGAAGTCCGCCGTGAGGATCCGCTCGAGGCGAGTCGGGTCGCAGAGCGAGATCTTCGAGAAGTAGAGCGCCTCCAGGGGGAGTGAGCTGTCGCGGAGGATCCTGGCGATCCGCTGAGCTCCATAGCGATGGCCCAGAGGGAGAGTTCGGGCAGCAGTCTCGGCAACTGCGGGAAGGGCCGCCCTCACGAATCCCGGTAGGTGGCGGTAACGCTGGGCGAACTCGATGCCTCGGTAGGAGGTGTACCCGGCGAAGAGCTCGTCACCGCCGTCGCCGCTGAGGATGACCGTCACGTGCTCACGAGCCAGCTTGGAGACGTAAAAGGTCGGTAGCGCGGACGAGTCCGCAAAGGGTTCGTCGAAGGCCCGGACGAGTGTGGCTACCGTCTCGGGGAGATTGGACGAGAGGTCCTTTTCGCGCAGGGTCAAGACGGAATGCTCCGTCCCCAGGTGATCGGCAACCCTCTTGGCGTCGGCCGACTCGTCCCATCCCTCGCGATCGAAGCCCATCGTGAACGTCTTCAGGGGGCGGTGGCCGGCCTTGGCGGCAAGCGCGACGATCGTGCTCGAGTCCAGGCCCCCGCTCAGGAAGACCCCGAGAGGCACCTCGCTCATCAGCCGAACGCGCACGGCTTCCTCGAGCAGCTCGGTCAACTCTTCGACGACGAGCCCTTCGTCGTCCGGCGCCTGTTCCCCTCGAAACTCGAGTGACCAGTACGGACTGATCGTAACCGATCCGTTCTCGTAGACCAGGTTGTGTGCCGAAGGCAGCTTCCGGATCTGGCGGAACATCGTCTCGTCTCCGGCGACGAACCCGAGCGAGAGGTATGGGACGACTCCCATCGGGTTCGCCTCGCGTAGCCCGGGCTCGGCTGCGAGCAATGCCTTGATCTCCGACCCGAACAGGAACCGCCCGTTGTAGTGGGCGTAATAGAGCGGTTTCTTGCCGAGCCGGTCCCGCACGAGGGTGAGCCGTCGGCGAGGCTCGTCCCAGACCGCGATCGCGAACATGCCCCGGAGATGGGACGCAAAGCGATCGGGGTCTTCCTCGTAGGCGTGGACGATCGTCTCCGTGTCCGAGCGAGTCGTGAAGCGATGGCCGCGACTTCGCAGCTCTCTGCCGAGCTCGACGAAGTTGTAGATCTCGCCGTTGAAGACGACGTGTATCCGGCCCGATTCGTCGTGCACCGGCTGGTGACCGCCGGCCACGTCGATGATGCTTAGTCGGCGTGCTCCGAGAGCAACGGTTTCGCCGACGAAGTGACCGGACTCATCCGGACCGCGGTGCGTGATGGCGTCGGTCATCCTCATGACGAGAGCGCCCAGGTCGGATCGTCCGGGCGACGAATCGACGAGTCCGGCTATCCCGCACATCGGGGGATCCAGACGTCGAGAAGGCGCTGCGAGGGAACCTGCGAACGGATAGCCCTCATCCTTGCAACACTCCTTCGTAGACAGCCGCGACGCGCTGCGCGACGCTCGTCAGGTCGAGGTGACGAGCCTTGATCGTCTCTATTCCGTTGCTCCGGCGAGAGGTCGTCAGCACGCGGGCCAGTTGCGCGCCGAGGGCCTGGGCATCTCGTGGGCAGACCGCCGAAGGCTCGACGGCGGAGAGCAGCTCCGGAACGTCGCCGACCGGGACGGCGATCACGGGGAGGTTGCACGCCATCGCCTCTTTGACGGCGTTCGGCGACCCCTCGGTATAGGACGCCAGCACCATCGCGTCGCAGGCATTCAGATACAGGGGTACCTGTCGAGGCGCGATGCCCGACAGCGAGACGATCTCGACAGGCTCACCCAATGCTGCCGCCGCGACACTCACGGCGGCCCGTGCGAGAGGGAAGCCCTTGTTCGGGATCGCAGGATTCCCCGGAAAGAGGACACGCGGTCTCTCGTCGTGCCAGCCGAGATCCATGCGTGCTGCTGGACGAGCGATCGGCCGAAAGGCATCCAGGTCGACCCCGTTCGGGATGACGTGCGCCGTAACGGGATGCACCACCTCAGCCATCTGCCGGGACTTCACGATCACGGCATCGACGAGCCGCGCAACACGGCGGTCGATCTCGACGATGAGGCGGCTGGAGGGAGTGATGCGACCGTTTGCATCCGCGACTCCGAGCAGGTCGCTGCCCATGAAGGAGAGCACGACGGGCTTCCGCCGCTGGAGGCGCGAGACCCAGCCGCAGTACCCGTAGTGGGCGTGGACGAGATTCACGCTCGACGACCGCTCGGCGACCTGCCGCACGGCTCGCAGGTACTTGACTCCGCGGGTGCCTTCGATTTCCAGCACGTCGACGTCGATCCCGAGCGAGCGGATCGAGTCGATCTGCCGCGAGACGGCGGCCCAGGTACCCGGCCGAGCCGCAGTCGGAAGCGGTGCAGTGACCATCAGGACTCTCAAGGGATGCTTCGGTTCGTGGCGCTAGTGGTCGGAGATGAACGAGGCGGGGCTGCCGGTTAGCGCAGCTCCGACTGCATCTCCCGGTCGCCGAGGGTCCGCCGAGCGACACCGAGCAAGATCCACGGGATGGCGGGAACGAAGGAGAAGAATCTCGCATCGTACGTGCTCGCACTGATGATGTAGATCGCGACCCCGCCGACCACGGCGGCGAAGAGCCAGCGCCGGTCGGGGCTCCTTCGCGCCGCGGAGATCGCTCGGCGACCGATGACGGCCCAGGGCAGGAGGAAGAGACCCAGGCCGACGGCTCCGAGCTCGACCAGGATCGTGAGGAACGTGTTGTGGCTCGTGTTGTACGCGAGCGCAGTTGGGTCCGGTGACTCCAGGTTCGCGCTGTTCTTCACGACGTCGAAGGACCCGAATCCCCAACCGACCACAGGGCGCTGAGCTGCGAGGACCAAGGACGCATGCTGCAGGGTGCGGCGCGTGTCGATGTTGTGCGTGTCTCCGAAGCGGGCTTGATAGACCGAGCTCGAGGCGAAGCTCCCCCAGAGAGCGAAGACTGTCCCGCCGGCGGCCAGCAGCAAGAGCAAGGACGGCCAGCGAGCGCGAGTCGCGAGGACGACCATGAGCACACACACCGAGGTGGTGGCGATCATCGGACCGCGGGTGTAAGTGAAGTAGAGGGCTGGGAGTGCGAGCGGGATGAACGCCTTGCTGAGCCGCCGCAAGGAATCGGGCCCATTCCACAGCAGGATTGCGATCGCGAAGCAGAGCCCGACACCGAGAAACGTGCCGAGCAAGGCCGGATTCGCGAGCGTTGCGACGGCCCTCGAGATTCCGTGGCCTCGCCAGTAGAAGGTGTCGTGCCAGAGATTCCAGCCCGTCCTTCCTTCGACAATCGTCATTGCGGCGACCAGCATGCCGCTGCCCAGAAGCGCGGCAGCCAGCCGCTGAGGTAAGCGAGGAGTGGTCGGGCCGAAGGCGACGAAGTAGTAGAGGATGATCCCGATGCCGACTGTCACGTAGAGCTTGTGCAGGTCGGAGCCAAATCTCTGTGGCTGGGCCGAGATCAATTTCGCCGACACGAGGACGTACCCGAAGTAGAGCAACGGGAGGGCGTCGATTGCCTTCACGGGGCGTGAGAGTCCCCTCACGATCAGGATGACGGCAAGAATCAGCGGTGGGTACACGTACAGCGCCCGGCCAAGGTCTTTGGACATCGTGTGCTCCGCGAGGGCGGACTCCTGGAAGAACGGTGCTGCGAAGATCCAGAAGGTGAGGAGGAGCTCCGGCTGGAGACGGAGAGTGATCGCGAGATACGCGGAGACGAGGAGTCCCAGCAGCATCGCGCTCCAGATCGTCGGAGAGGAGACATGCTGCGTCTCGGCAACGCTCGCCCCACCCATCACGCCCGCGACAGCCGCGAGCACGTAGAGCGGCTGCAGGGCGAAGCCGCCCGAAAGCCTCGTTCGGTTCAGCCCAGCTCGCATGACTCCTGACGCCATTTGACTCACACGTGGGTTCGTCGGGCTGCGTCAATCGGATCGAGACGCAACCGAGCAAGCCTCGGCGGGCGCCACTCCGAATCCGTTTGCCGCAGTCCAGCTGGCACAGCTGATCATAGTATCGATCTCCTTATGGAGGCCCTCTTTTTTCCAGCCGCGCGCGGGCGCCGATGACGGAACAGGCTCCGCACGCCAGCCTCAGCGGCACCGTGGCGCGAGGCGTGACTATCGCGACGGCCGGCTCTATTCTGTCGAAGGCGCTCACGCTCGCGATGTATGTGGTCCTCGCCCGGCTTGCGCATCCGGAGACATTCGGCACGTTTGCGGAGGCCTCCGTGCTGGTCTGGTTCGGTGCCCTGTTCGTCGAGTCGGGGATGACCGCCGCCCTGATTCATCGGGCCGACCGGATCGAGGAGGCCGCCTCGACCGCGCTCCTATCCACTCTCGCCACAGGGACCGCGCTTAGCCTGCTCGCTGCCGCCACTGCGCCGCTGATCGGCCTGTACTTCCACAGTCACGAGGTCACGATCGTTGCGGCAGCGCTCGCGGGCTTGCACCTACTGAACGCTGCGACCGTCGTTCCCGAGGCGATGTTCCAGCGGCGGTTTTCGTTCATACGCCGAACAGTCGTCGATCCACTCTCGGTGGTCGCGTACGGAACGAGTGCGGCAATCGGGCTCGCGTACGGCCTAGGGGTCTGGGCGCTCGCCCTCGGCGTCTACGCCTCCGAGCTCGTCCGCGTGGCGCTCGACTGGGCGCTGTGTGAGTGGCGACCTCAAATTCGACGTGCGTCCTGGCAGATGTGGCGCGAGCTGGCCGGCTACGCCCGGCACGTCTTCACGGGTGAGTTTCTCCGACAGTCCGGTGGTGTGCTCAACACCGCGCTCATCGGACGCTTCCTCGGCAGAGCCGACCTCGCGCAATACAACTTCGGATTCCGCCTGGCGACAGAGGCCAGTGCACCGATCTTCACAGCGGTCTCCTTCGTGCTCTTTCCTGCATTGGCGCGGATCTCCGCTGAGAAAGAGCGCTTCGGAAAGGCCGTCTTGCAGTCGTACCGGTTCGCCTGCTTCGTGATCTTCCCGGTCAGTCTCATCCTGTTCTCGCTCGGCGAGCCGCTCGCGGTGCTGCTGCTCGGTGAGCGCTGGCGAGCGGCGGGCTCGGTCGTCTCGGCACTTGCCGCGGTCGGCGCGGCTCTTTCTCTCAGGGCCATCTCCTCCGAGGTCTTCAAGGCGTCAGGGAACCCCCAGCGGCTTCCCCGCATCTACCTGCTCTCGGCAGTGCTGCCTGCGCTCGCGGTGCTCGGAGGAATCCATTTCGGGCTCGTGACGATCGCCGCCGGCGTGTCGGCGGCGTTCGCCGTTGTCGCCGTCTACGCAACAACTGTCGCTACCCGCATCGCGGGCATCGCGCCCGGGGAGCTCGTCCGAGCGTTGGCTCCATCGGCGCTGGCGTCGGCAGCGATGACTGCGGTGCTCTATCCGCTGGAGCATCTCGTGGTTCATTCCGCCGACCGGGGAACTGCGCAGGGCTTCTCCCTCCTCACGGCCGAGGTAATGCTGGGAGCAGCGGTCTACCTCGCCGTCGTCTATCTCATCGATCCGGCCCTGGCGAGAGGCTTCTTCCACAACATCAGAACTGCGTGGAAGAGGCGCGCGATCCCCAAACCGGCAGGGTAATGCCGACCTTCTGCGCGACGCTGTGGTGCGAGCCCGATCGGGCGGAAAGGCTCTTATACTTCGGCGGGTGACGAGTCGATGATCGATACGAGCGCAGGGACCATCTCCGTCGGCAGCCAACTCAGGCGTCTAGTGCCGACGGTGCGTGGCAGCTGTCGATCCGCCACCAGGTCGTAATCCCCGTAAACGTGGCTCAGAAGACTCTCGTCACCGGCGGCGCCGGCTTCATCGGATCGCATCTCGTGCGCGCCCTATTGGAGCGGGGAGACCGGGTTCGAGTCCTCGACAACTTCTCCACGGGCAATCGTGCGAACCTCAGCGAGCTCGGGGATGACGTCGAGCTGGTCGAAGGCGAGCTGCGGAGTTATGAGCGCGTCCACAACGCGATGCGGGACATCGAGCTCGTCTTCCACCAGGGTGCGCTTCCATCGGTCCCCCGCTCGGTGCAGGATCCGCTCACCACGAGCGCCGTCAATGTCGAGGGGACGCTGAATGTCCTCCTGGCGGCCCGCGACCTCGGGGCGCGCCGTGTCGTCTTCGCCTCGTCCTCCTCTGTCTATGGCCGGCAGGACACGCTGCCGCTGGTGGAGACTGCGCGACCCGATCCGATTTCTCCGTACGGTGTGGCGAAGCTTGCGGCAGAGCGTTACTGCGTCAGCTTCAGCCGGGTGTATCCGCTCGAGGCCGTGGCGCTTCGGTACTTCAACGTCTTCGGCCCCCGTCAGGACCCACACTCGCAGTACTCAGCCGTCATCCCTCGCTTCATCACAGCGGTTGCCGCCGGTCGGAGCGCACCGATCTACGGAAACGGGGAGCAGCGACGGGACTTCACGTACATCGCCAACGTCGTCGAGGCAAATCTCCTGGCCGGTGAGACCGTCAGCGGAAACGGACTCGCGCTCAACATCGCAACTGGTCGGTCCACGAGCGTGAACGAACTCGCGGATACCATCGGTTCGGTAGTCGGCCGCAAGGCCGAACGCGAGTACTTCGCCGCGCGCCCCGGCGACATCCTGTCCTCGTGGGCTGACGTGAGCGCCGCGCGTGACGCTCTCGGCTGGGAACCCCGCGTCGATCTCACAGAGGGCCTACGAGCGACTGCTGAGAGCTTCCTCTAATTCCAAAGGTGGCGATCGCGGCCGACACCCGCGGTTGCTGCCAGAGTTTCCCTACCCGGTTGCGCTGACCGAGAGCGCTTGATCCAGGCTCTGCATCGGCAACGGCTTACCATCGAGCGAGACCGGGTGCCCGCCCGACGCGAGTGACCGATCGACCGCCTCCATCATCCTGATGACGTCGAGACCCACCTCCGGGGACGACAGCAACGGTGTCCGGTTCAAGATCGCCGAGAAGAAGTCGGACAACTCGATCGATAGCGGCTCCGTTGCCTCGATCCTCGGTGAAACGATGTCCCCCGTCCGGTAGCTGAATCTGTACTCGCCGAAGCTCTCGGGATCGGGCAAGGTCGCGCCCGAGTCGAAGATCCGCACGGATTCAGTCGAGGTGTCGTCGTAGACGACCATTCTTTTCGACCCCACGATCGCGGTTCGCCGCAGCTTGCTTGGAGCAAGCCATGACAGCTCAACGTTCGCGATCGTACCCGACGGATACGTGAGATTGATGAAAGCGACATCGGGCACTCCGGGAAGCATGCAGCTACGACTGAGAGCCGAGACCTGCGCCGGTGACTCCTCGAGCCAGTAGCAGAGGATTGAAAAGTCGTGCGGCGCTAGATCCCAGACCACGCTGACGTCGGGCTGGTGCAGCCCCAGATTCACACGGCTCGTCGAGATGAAGAAAATTGCCCCGAGCTCATCGTGGTCGATCAGCCTCTTGATCGCAGTCACCGGGGGGCTGTACAAGAACGTGTGGCCCGGCATCAGGACGAGATCCCGCCGCTCGGCCTCCTCGATCAGCTGACGGGCCTGGAGAGACGACGCCGCCAGTGGCTTCTCGACAAAAACGTGCTTGCCGGCCGCGAGGGCACCAAGTGCAAGGGAGTGGTGAGTTGAAACTGGAGTCGCGATGACCACGGCGTCGATCGACGAATCCCCGAGCACTGCTTCCAAGTTCGCTGAACACGGAATGCCTGGGTACCGCCGCGACACAAGGTCGAGCGCCTCGAGTCGCAGGTCACAAAGGTAGGCGATCTCGACTGCCGGTAGCTCAGAGAGATTGCGCACCAGGTTCGGCCCCCAGTATCCGAGCCCGATCACGCCGACGCGCACGACGTCCGCCGGCCGTCGTCCCGGTTGCTTCTCGGCATGCCCCATCAGTCGGTGCCCAGCTTTCGTAGTGCCACGAAAGGGGTCCGCGCGAGGAGGCGCAGATCGAGGCCGAAAGACCAGCCGCGCGCGTAGGCGACGTCGAGCTGCAGCGCCTCGCCGAACGTCGAGTGTGCACGTGCCTCGACCTGCCAGAGACCGGTGAGGCCGGCCGGTACTAGGAAGCGCTCGAAATGGGGTGGCGCGAAGAACCCGACCTCGTATGGGATACAGGGGCGAGGCCCGACGAGAGACATATCGCCTTTGAGCACGTTCAGCAGCTGGGGCAGCTCATCGAGGCTCAGTATCCGGAGCCAGCGGCCGATCCGAGTGACCGCTTCTGGGCGTTGAAGCTTGTAGAGATTGTTCGAAGCGGGTAAGGCACTCGCGTCCATGATTCCACGGATGTACTCACGGTGAGGCTCTTCGAGGGTGCCATCCCACATCGTCCGGAACTTGAAGAGAGTGAACTCGCGCATGTCCATCCCGAGTCGCGTTTGGCGGAACAAGACGGGACCGGGAGAGTCCCTCCGAATGAGAAATGCGATGACCACCATGAGCGGCGCAATCAAGACAAGGAGCACTGACGCGACCACGAGATCGAGGAAACGCTTGCACCAGCGCGACGAGCGAAAGATGCGCGATGGCGGCAAACCTAGTAGTGGGAGGCCTTCGATCGTGTGGATCCCGACCTTCGGGTTGACGGCCTCGAATAGACGGGGCACGACGTCGATCTGAAGGTTGAATTCACGCAGGGAGTGCACGACACCCAGCAACTCCTCGTGTCGGTCGTTCGAGAATGCGATGATCACCCGTTCGACATCGTCTCGACGGACGATCTCGCCAAGGTCGTCCGGCTCCCCGAGGAGCTGTAGATCGCCAAGATCTTGCCGACGCTCCTTCGGCTGCGCGTCGACGAAGCCGATTAGGTTGATCCCGTACTCCGGGTGCTGGAGGAGCTTGCGGCCGATCAGCTGGCCGATGTCGCCTGCACCAACGATGATTGTGTTCTGGAGGTAAGCCTTCTGGCGGCGTGCGATCGTCCGTGCCGCGGCACGAGAGACGGTGACGGTCGCGATCGCAAGCAGCCAAAACAACGTGAGCTTCTTCTGACTGGGACTGGAGAGCCCAAGGACCCACGACGAGGCGTAGAAGAGCCAGACTCCGAGGGTGATCAGCTGGAAGACGTTGGCGAACTCATCGACAGTCGAGTGCCCGGCGCGCTCGTCGTCGCGGTCGTAGAGGCCTCGAAGCTTCGCCGCGACGATCCAGGCTGGAATCGCCACGACGATGATCACAACCTCCGCACCGATCCCGATACCGTTAGCAGGACGCTTGCCAAGGAACTCGGTGAGCATGAATGCTGTGAGCAGACCCAACATGTCGGCGGCCAGGAGAAGGCGACGCACGAGCCAGCCGCGGCGAATCCTGCGTGGCTCCGCCTTGGGACGGGCGGCTTCCACGGACGAAAAAGCGGCACTCCCGTCCGCCGAAAAGTCAATGAGACCGTCGCCGCCGAGCCCTGGGGTGGCCACCTGGGGGTCGTGGGAGGTCGTGGACAGGGGCCCTCCCCACGCGGCGTCTGTAAATGTCCTCTTAGCCAAAGTCCGCTCCGGGGCCTACGTCGCCATGGTGGCAGCCCACGATCGGGCCGCAATTCCCGAGGCGTAGAGCATTACCGGCCATGGCCGCAGCCCAAACAGGTCGGCCGTTCAGTACCGCAGTTGCCACAGTTACTCTCCCCTCCCCAGAGGTCCCACGGTCCCCGTCTCCACGAGGGACACCTTAGGCCGCGATTCCGTCTTCCGGTCCCCCCGTCCTGAGGGGCCTCCTGGGACTTTAGGTCAGGATCAGCAATCCTTCAACTGATTCTCTTTTTCAACCCCTCAACAACGGGACTCCGCGCCTCGTCCAGATCAGTTCAAGATATCAGGACTCGGGGTCACCTTTAGGCTCTCTCCCTGATTCTCGCGCTCGAAATCTGAGCGGAGTCTGGCGAGTGTCCGGTGGAGCGCGACCTCGACGGCGTTGGTCTGGAGACCGAGCACTTCGCCGATCTGACGCGCACTTAGGTCCGCGCCGAAACGCAACGCGAGGAGATCCTGGCTCCGGTCGTCGAGTCGGCGAACGGCTGCCGAGAGGCTGAGCCTCTCTATGGCCTCCGAGGCGACGTCTCCGGGTACGGCGGGTTCATTCTCCTCAAGCTCGAAGGTCGGCGGCACTCTCCGCCCGAGGTCACCGATGCAACGACGCGCGATGCCGAGCAGCCACGGAAGCGGCGCCCCACGCGCAGGGTCGTAACTCTTGCGATAGCGGAGAGCGCGCTCGAAGACGTCACTCGTCACATCCTCGGCATCAGGCCCGTCCCCGATCCGGTAGGCGATGTAAGCGTAGACCCGACGGATAAGGGGGGCCGGGTTCTCGAGAGGGTCGTGTCGACTCATCGGAGCCGCACTTTAGGATCGAGGTGCCTAGACGTCGAGGGGGTCATTGTCCGGGGCTCCGACGTTTTGCGCCAGCCTCGACCTTCAACCCGGATCGCGGGAAAAGCGCGACCGCGTTCCGGAGAGCGCGCATACGAACTCGGCCGGAGCTCGCACGTGCTAGGTCATACCAGAGCTGCCAGTCGCCGGAATCGATTGATAGCGCCTTGTCGAAGGTCGCCCTCGCTTCGGGCGCGAGCCCGGACCCGAGCTGGGCGAGGCCCAGCGCCGACCAAGGCGCAGGAGACCAAGGCATCCATTGATGGGCCTTGCGAGCCTGTGAGGCGGCCCTTGCCCAGTTGCCGGTCGTGCGTGCCGAGTTGCTTGCGCTAAGCGCGCTGTTGCCGATCAGGCCGATCGCCGTAAATGCGGCCACGACTACCGTCGCTGCCACGGCTCCCCAGCGCACCGCCGAAGAGATCGGTCGCGGGCTTGAATATTCCCTGCCCGCGACGAGGATGGCCGCTCCGCAGAAGAGTCCGGTCAGCGTGACTGCTGGAAGTTCCCAGTCCCAGTCGACTCCAGCGTGAATCAGGTACGCGACATACGCCCCCGCGGCGGCCGGAGCGAGCGGGTGTCTGCGCGCCACTCCCAAAGCGGCGAGTGGTGTCCCGATCAACACCAGTAGAAGGCCGAGCCCGAGAGGGCCCAGCTCCGCGAGGGTCTCGAGATAAAGCCCATGGGCATCACGCACTCGTCCGATCTGCTTCGGCTGGTGGGCGAGGTAGTAACGCTCGTACGTGCCAGGACCCGAACCGAGCCAGGGATGCCTTCGAGCGTCGTCCCAGGCCAGTCGCCAGAGATCCGCCCGGCCATTTCCCGAGAAACTCAGGAGCCGCCGATTGAGGTTCGTTGCGTGCGGGGGCGGTGCCTTGAAGGCGTCGTAGGCCTTCCGTGACAGTGTCGTCGGCCCACCGTAGTGGACGAACACCGCGCCAATGGCCACGACGAGCGCAAGGACCATCCCCGCGCCAAATCCAACACTGACACGCCTCGGGACACAGACCCGACGCTCCACCACAGCGAAGATCGACGCTGCGAGCGCACTGGCCAACGCAAGCACGAACAGCGTCAGCGCGAGCCTGTGCCCATCATGAGCGGCCCGTGCTAGCCCTGACCCGGAGCGTGTAAGACCTGGCTGGCGGGAGGCAAGCCACATTCCGAAGATCGGCGCAGGCGTGATCACGAGAAGCGTTGCGAGGAACTGCAGCCTCCGCGGATCGACCAGGACCGCCGCGGCCAGACCGACGGCCAGCGCGATCCAGCCGGCTCGCCCGAAGGTGAAGTAGAACGTGGGCAGGAGGAGGACGAGCGCAGCAGCGCCGGCGGCTCTGGTGAGGATCATCTGGCCGCGTGCTGCGAATCCGAGGGCGAGCAAGGCGCCCATGGCCACGAAAAGGGCGAGGCCGTTCCAGTAGCCAAGGGGCTGGGAGAGCCTGTAGACGGTGGTGCTGTCGAAGACGCCCACTCGGTCGGGGAAGAGACGCGTAGCAAGGCTGAAGGCCGAGACGCCTGTGATCGTGGCAAGCAGTCCCCCGAGTAACCACTGGACCGACCGCCCTCGAGCGACGAGCAGGACCGCGGCGGCTCCGGCGAGATAGAGAAGCGTGCGTTCAAGCTCGAGCACAGTGTCTGCGGGGGCAACCGACCAGGCGGTCGAGGCCGCCAGCCACGCGGTCAGCGCGGCGAGCGCTCCCACGAACGTTCGCTCGGCTCTACTCAGCCGGATGTGAGGCCGGACGACGAGTGCGATGCCGATGGCCCAGAGCAGCGGCAGCGCGACCCATCCCCATGACGTCGAGAAGTAACCGCCCTGGACCGCTGCGAGGGCCGTAATCGGGACCACCGCGAGAAGGACGGGCATCGCTCGCGCTGAAACTCGGTTGGCGCTCCGCTCTCCAGCGTGGCGAGAGGCCGCTTTCGCCGCGTCAACCGTCACGTCACCACGTCTGATGTCCCGCTGCTTTAGGGAATGTGCTGCTTGCCGCGCTCGGCTTTCGGGGGGGCGTAGTCGTAGTAGCCGTAGCCGTAGCCCTCCTCGAGCTCCGCACCGGTCAGGACGAACCCGAGCTTCTCGGCTCGACACATCTCGAGGTGGCGTGCGAGCTCATGAAGAAGGGGTCGTTGCACGAACCTCAATCGCGTTACGGCAATGATCCCATCGACTTCGGTACTGAGCGTCATCGCGTCACCGACGGCGAGAAGCGGCGGAGCATCGACGAGGACGTAATCGAATTGGTGACGAAGTTCCTCGATGATCGCCGCAATGCCTTCGTTGCCGACGAATTCACCAGCGTCGGAGGGCAGTGTTCCTGCCGGGAGCACGTTGAGGACACCCTCGACGTTGGAGCGGCCGTTTGACGACTGGATCGTCGCACTGATCGGCGTCAGGCCTGAGCTCGCGAGGCTTCGGGGTCGCCATCTGAAGCCTCTCCTGAGAGACGGGTCGAGATCTCGGACGCTCTGTGTGAGCGCGACTGGGCGCATCGCCTCGAGAAGCTTCTCGTGCTTCAGGACGACATCAGTGACCCCAGGAACGGACTCGAGGCGAAAGAACTTGTCGAGGAATGGCCGGCGAAGGTCGAGGTCGACGAGTGCGACCCGCCGGCCGGCCCGGGCCAGCGCGATTGCCAGGTTCGCAATCGTAGTCGACTTGCCCTCTCGTCCAACCGCAGACGTCACCATGATCGTCCGAGCGTCACCCTCGAGGTTTACGAACTCGATTTGGGTCCGGAGCTTGCGGAACGCCTCCGACTCGGCACTCGTCGGTTCCACCAGCATTACAAGTTGATCCGTGTTCCGCAGACGACGGGGCGGCCGCGGAATGCGTGCGAGGAGCGGAAGGTCGAGCGACTCCTCGACCTCCTTCTCGATTCGAACACGGCGATCGATGGCCTCGGCAAGGAACGCAAGTCCGATGCCGATCACGACGCCGAGGAGTCCGCCCAGCAGCGCGTTGCGCTTTGTCCGTGGGCGGATCTTCGCAGCGACGGCCCGATTCAACACTTGCGTGTTGTTTGCCAGGAGCTTGCCGACAGTCTCCAACTGGCTCTCGTACTGAAGCAGCGTGGCGTACGAAGGCGAAGCCGGAGAGACCCCAGCCGCGGACAATGACTTGATCCTCACTTTCAGCGTCTGGAGTGCATCGTTGATCCTCGCCGTGTCCAGATCAGTCTTGAACGTCGTGAACTCCTGCGCATAGCTGTCCGCGAGCAGGATGGCGTCACGCCGGTGAGTGCTGGACACCGAGACGTTCAGAATGTCCGCGTTCGCGGCGGCAGTCACGCTCGAGTCGGCCAGGAGCCTGTCAACCGTCATGCCAGGCACCCCTGCCGCAGCGACCACACGGACCGCGAGCGTGGGTGACCGAGCGATATCCGATTGGGTCGTGAGAAAGCGGGTCGGGTCGTTCCCCACGGTCGACGGATCGGTCACGTTCGTGATCGCTGAGACGATATTCGCGCGATTGACGAGAACCTTGGCAGTCGCCTGATAGAGCGGCCGCTGGAGCTCGGAGAACACGACGGCACTCAAGGGCGTCACGACGAGCACGACGGCGATGATCCAGGCCCGCCTTCGTAGGATGGCGAGAAAGTCGGGCAGGCCCGTAGGTCTATTCGCGGATGCGTCTGTCATGCGCCTTTCGTCCCCCACTATCGGCAAAGCTACTGGTCTCTCTTGACGGTCCGTCTTACGGTGTCCCACGCCGCAAGCTGGCCGCAGAGGCAGCGAACGCGCTCGTCTGGAGCGTAGCAGCGTCTGCCTAGCTCTTCCACAGGACCCTGTAAGGGTTTGCGTCTTCCCCCTGGTAAAGAGACTAGAGACGTGATTCCTAACGAAGGGAAAGCAAGGATGCTCAATATCCGAAGGTGGCGTGGCAGCGAATCTGAGCTCGAGGCTCAGCTTCGCGCAGCCCGGGTCGAGGCGCCCGACGAGTTCGTGAGCGGGCTTTCACGACAGATCGCCTCGAACGGCGGTTCGCGTACGGTACGGCCATGGTCGCGCGTCGCGTTTGCCGGGGCAGTGACGACCCTCATGGTCGGCATGTTCGCGTCGTTCGGCGGGATTGGCTATGCGGCGTCCGGCGCGGACCATACGTACCAGACCGTCAAGGCGCTGGTGGTCACGCACCGCGTAACGGTGCGACACTCTGCGGCTTCCGATCAGTACGGGAACAACCCGACGGAGCCGTCGAGTCCATCCGGAACGGTCGCCGGGGCACAGTCTGCAGGCGGTGTCGAGGGTGCCGCTGCGGGTGGGACACTCCCGTTCACCGGCTTCTCGTTGCTCGCGACAGTCCTTGTCAGCCTCGGACTGATCGCGACCGGCATCGTCCTCCGCCGCCGCGAGGACACCGACTCCGAGTCGAGCTGATCGTTCAGTTGAGAGCCCGCGCCCAGAGGGCGCGGGCTCTCGTCCATTTTGGAGCCCGATCTCCGGTGCTGGCGAAGGGAACAAAGCAAAGCAGCGCGGAGTCCCTGGAAGAGATCACGGAGCCCGACGCCTTGGTGGCGAGTGGCGACGAGGTGATCCTCATGGAACGCTCCAAATTTCGCCCAGCCGGTACTTGAAGCGCCAGCACCTGCCCCGACACTAGGGTGAGCGTCCGCGCGTCTATTTCCGTGAATCTTGGTCTTGGACACCTTTTCGATCGTCTTCGTCTGTACCGGTAACCGCTTCCGAAGCCCTCTGGCGGAGGCCTTCGTCCGTCGGCTCGCCCTCGGCCTGCCGGTGACGACGGAGTCCTTCGGGACGCTCGAACTCGAGGACGCCCCAGCACTCCCCGAAGCGGTTGAGATCGGGCTACGGTGCGGTGTCGATCTCTCGAACCACCGGACGCGCCATGTGGGACAGTCCTCTCTTGATCGGATCGACCTCGTGCTCGGCTTCGAGGAAGCTCATGTCCGACGGGCGGTCGTCGACGCCAAGGCTCCTCGCACTCGCGCGTTCACGCTGCGCGGGATCGCTCGGTTGCTCCCCGCCGCGGAAGTTTCTCCCCAGAAGGACGTCATCGTGCGGGCGCGTGGTGTATTGGACCAGCTCGAGGAAGTGCGTGCCACGGAGTCTGATTCGCGAAGGAGCGACGAGATGCGAGATCCCTTCGGCCGTTCGTGGAACGTCTACCGCGAGACGGCTGCCGAGATCCGGGAACTCTCGATCCAGCTGGTTGAGACCCTCTTCGGTATCACTGACACGCGCGGACTACCACCAGTCCCAACCAAGCGTAATCGCGGCCGCCGGGCCTTCTGGCCGCGTCAGCGCGACTGAGCATCGGATAGCTCTCGAAGGCTTCGCTGACGAGACCATCGAATCGGCGGGGGCAGTCTTCCGTCGAGGCGCGCGTGTTCGGGGAGGAAGAGGAGATAGAGGAGCATTTCCTGCTCAAGAAATTCAGGACGGGCCGCTGGAATGCAGAACGTCTGCAAAGACGTCGGCGATCAGGGCGTCCAGCGAGCGCGGCAGCGATCCATCGGGCGACGCGTGCTCGCGGACGAAGTACAGGTACGTCCGCCAGTTTTCGACCTCCTCCGGCGTGGCGCCCGTCTGGGAGTCGACCGCCCTCTGCAGGTCGTTGAGATTCCATGTTCCGACGCGAGCGGGCACGACCGGCTCGGGCTCGGCCACGGGTTCAGGCGCGGGCACAAGCACGGGTTCGGGTTCGGGTTCGGGTTCGGGTTCGGGTTCGGGTTCGGGTTCGGGTTCGGG
>DAITAW010000009.1:31806-54063 GCA_036824055.1 Gaiellaceae bacterium
GGGCGCCGGCGGCGAAGCGGAAGCGACCGCTTCCAACTCCGCCTGGCTCGCTGCGATCTGGGGGGCGCGCGCTTCCAGTTCTTGTTCGCGCTTTGCGAGCTCTCCTGCTCGAGCTGCAAGCGCACGCTCCCGGGCAGTCACGCCCTTCACGCGCCGGTCGAGAAGACGCTCACGGTTGCTCACGTCACCGTCGCCTCCGCCCGCGGCAACGACCCCTCGCCTCCCGCTCGCGAGCACGAACATCGAGGCTGAGCCGAGCAACAACCCGACGAGCCCGCCGATCAGCCCGTTCCGCACGAAGCGGCGATCGGGCCCGCCCAGCACGTGCGCCGAATCCAGCACAGCCGCATGCAGCGCCGGCTTCCCCGTGCCGAAGCGCACGTCCACTAGTTGCGCGAAGACGACGGCCGCCTCCTGCGCGATCTGGCGCGCATGGTCGGCGACCTTGTCGGTTGCGGAGATCGCGATCACCTCCGACTGCGGCCGCACGGTCGCGTCCAGCCGCCGGAGCAATTCCGGGGCCGAGGTTCTCAAGCGCAGCGTGCTCTGCACGTTGGCGGCGACAACCCCACTCCTAGCGAGCTCGCGAAGGTTCGGCAGCATTGGAGTCACTGCCGTCGGTCCGGCAGGTGAGGAGATCAACACGGCTGCCTCGGCCCGATTCGTGCTCGACCCCAGCAGCGACACGAGGACACCGGCGAGCACTCCGAGCACGACTCCAAGCGCTAGCGGCCACCAGCGCCGAGCGGCCACGTTGACGGCGCTCATCCGCGCTCGCGCAGCGCCGGAAAGAGGATGACGTCGCGAATCGTGTCGCGGCCAGTGAGCACCATCGCGAGCCGGTCCATGCCGATGCCGCAACCGCCTGTGGGCGGCATGCCGTAGGACAGCGCCTCGACGTAATCAGGATCGCCCGCCTCAGCGGTGACGTCGCCCGCGGCCTTCTCGGCAGCCTGCATCGTGAAGCGCTCGGCCTGTTCGGCGCTGTCGTTCAGCTCGCTGAACGCGTTCGCGAACTCCATTCCGGCGACGACCGCCTCGAAACGCTCGACGAGCGCGGGGTCCGCGTCGGTCGAGCGCGCGAACGGGGACATCTCGATCGGCCAGTCGATCACGAAGCTGGGCTGGATCAGCTCCGGCTCGACGAAGTGCGAGTACGCGTGATCGACGAGCTGCGCCCACGTCTTGTCATGGCTCGTGTCGACGCCGGCGGCGTCGAGCGTCGCACGCAGCTCTTCAGGATCGCGCGACCACGCTCCCTGTTCGTCGAGCGCCTCGACGAACTTCACCCGCTTCCACGGTCGCGCCAGATCGATCTCGTGCCCGCGGAACGTGACCTTCGTCGTCCCGATCGCCTCTTGCGCCGCTCGTTCCGCCAGCGCCTCGGTCCGCTCCATCGTGTCGCTGTAGTCGGCGTAGGCCTCGTACCACTCGAGCTGCGTGAACTCCGGCGAATGCTTGTAGGACACGCTCTCGTTGCGGAAGTCCTTCGAGATCTCGTACACCTTCTCGAGGCCGCCGACGATCAGCCGCTTCAGGTACAGCTCGTCGGCGATGCGGAGGTAGACGTCGCGGTCGAGATAGTTCGAATGCGTGACGAACGGCTCGGCAAAGGCGCCGCCATATTGCGGCTGCAGAATCGGTGTCTCGACCTCGATGAACCCCTCGCTGTCGAAGTACGCGCGAATTGCCGCGATCATCCGCGAGCGCACCAGCGTGTCATGGCGCGCGTCGTCGTTCATCAGCAGGTCGAGGTAGCGCTTGCGGTAACGGGCCTCGGTGTCGGTCAGGCCGTGAAAGGTGTCGGGCAAAGGCGTGCGGATCTTGCCGAGCAACGTCAGTTCGCGAACGGCCAGCGAAGGCTCGCCCCGTTTCGTCTTCGTCGCGACGCCGGCGGCACCGACGATATCGCCGAGGTCGACGTTCACGCCGCCGAGGTCATCCGGACGGATGAGGAGCTGGATCCGTCCGCTGCGGTCGACGAGATCGAGGAACATGAGCTTCCCCATGTCGCGCCGCGCGAGGACGCGACCCGCGAGACGATGCTCCTGGTCGCCCTCCGTGCCGGGCTCGAGCTCGGCCGCCTCGGTTCGGACCGTGGCGATCTCTTCCCGGTCCGGAAAGCGTTTCGGCAGCACGCGCGAGAGCCTAGCCGCCGCGCAGGCGCGTCAAGAGACCGGGCCTTCTCCTGGGCGTCGGGCGCGGAGGAAGCGGCTCGTCACGCACGATCGCCTCCGGGACCGATTCCGTCAGCCAGCTCGCGAGCTGCTCGTCGCCGATCACCTTGCGGGCTCCGGACAGACCCACTTCGCGGATGCCGGCAGTGTGCGCGTCGCTGCCGACCATGTGCACGAGCCCGGCATCCACCAATTTGCGCGCGCTTGCGCGCGTCCGAGATCCAAGCCGGCCGTCGAGGGAAGCGGCCGTCACCTGGATGAGAGCGCCGGCATCGACGAGGCTCGCCACCTTCGCGAGGTCCGCCTGGATCGCGGGGTTCCGTTCCGGATGTGCGATCACCGGAGTCATGCCGAACGAGCGGAGACGCGAGACGATCTCGCCGAAGGGCGGCGGCCAATCCCAGTACGGCGTTTCGACCAGCAGGTACTTCGGATTGCCGGCGAGCCCGAAGCGGCGCAGCTCGTCGTGCGAGAGGCGGTCGAGCTGTTCGAGCGAGACCTCGCCGCCGGGCAGGAGCTCGAGGTCGATGCCCTGTTGCTCCAATGCACCCCGCAGCTTCACGACGCCGCGCTCCATCGCATCGGCAGTCGTCGGGTAGTCCTCGCGGACGTGCGGAGTCGCTGCGATGGCGATGATGCCGTCGGCGACGGCTGCGCGCGCGATCTCCAGCGCGTCGTCGAGATCGTCGGGCCCGTCGTCGAGGCCCGGGAGGATGTGCGAGTGGAGATCGATCACAGGAGCTTCACCTCGAGACCGCTCTGAGCAGCGTCCACGGCACGTTATGTCGACGATAGAGGTCGAGCCGCGGCGCCGCGTACGCATCCGACCTCGAGCCACGGAGCGCGTATCCGCGTGCGTATCCCGCTGCCCTGGCCTCGGCACGGACTCGCCCGTTGTGCTCGCCGTACGGGTACGCAAGGTCGGCGCACGGCCGGCCAAGGCGATGCTCGATCTCCTGCTTCGACTCGCGCAGCTCACGGCGGAGCTCGTCGGTGGACAGCGTCGTCAGGTGCGGATGCGACACCGCATGCGAGCCGATCGCGATGCCGCACGCCGCGTGCTCGCCGAGCTCGTCCCAGCTCATGGTCGCCAGCTGGGCCGGATCGTCGCCGGCGAGCTCCGGAATCGTCAGCGGCGCGCCGACGAGCGCGTACTTGGTGCAAACAAAGATCTCGACGGTCACTCCCAACCGCTGGAGCGCCGGAAAGACGGTCGCGGCGCTGCGGAATGCGTCGTCGAAGGTCGCGTGCACTTTCCAGGACCGCGACAGCGCTCGGACCTGTCGCCGCAGCAGGTCCGGCTGGATGCAAAGCCGATGCTCCCAGGTAGGAGAAACGGCGTGGTAACAGAGGACGAGCGACCGGCGGGACGTGACTAGCCCCAGATCGCCCAACCGAGCAGCAGGCCGACGCCGAGTGCGACCGCGAACAACGTCCACCCGACCAGCAGGAGCGAAAGGGCATTCTTGCTTCCGACCACAGACCTCGTCAGCTTCAGCTCCTCGATCACCTCGGGCGCCAGCGTCGATAGCTGAGACCTCGAAGGCTGTTCCTCCTTTGGCCGGCCGACCGCGATGATTGCGAGGGCCACAGACCGAATCGCTTCGAGTTGAGCGAAGTCCATGAGAATGCGCGCGGCAACGCCCTCACCTTCCCGAATCAGCCCGAGAAGGATGTGCTCAGGCCGGATGAAGCGGTCGCTGTTGTCGATCGCCTCACGGAGTGAAAGCTCGAGGACCTTCTTGGAGCGCGGCGTGAAGGGGATCTGTCCGGTCAGAACCTCGTCGCCCTGCCCGATGATCCGTGCGACCTGCGCCTGCACCGCGTCCTGCGTCACGTGGAACGGGTCGAGGGCACGAGCCGCGGCGCCACCCTCTCGTAACAGGCCCAGAAGAATGTGCTCGGTCCCGATGTAGTTGTGCCGCAGCACGCGGGCTTCTTCCTGAGCGAAGACGACCACCTGCCTGGCTGGTCGGTAAACCGCTCGAACATCCCCAGAGGCTAACCCTTCGCCGCCGAGGCCGGCTTTGCCCGGCTCGGCCGGGTCGGCTCTAGGGCGCTATCCGAAGAAAGTCATCATGGCGTGCGCAGCACGCCGGACTTTCTTCGGCGGTCACGCTGCCTTGATCTCCATGATCTTGAACTTCATCTTGCCGCGCGGAGCGGTGACTTCGACGGTCTCGCCCTTCTTCTTGCCGATGATCGCCTTGCCGACCGGCGATTCGTTGGAGAGCTTGTTCTCCGCCGGGTTGGCCTCCGCCGAGCCGACGATGTGGTACTCGATCGTCTCCTTGGCGGCGACGTCGCGGAGCTTCACTTTCGAGCCGACGGAGACGACATCCTTCGCGATGTCCTTCTTCGAGATGACACGCGCGTCGCGCATGCGCTCTTCGAGCGTCGCGATGCGGTGCTCGAGCAGCATCTGCTCGTTCTTGGCATCGTCGTATTCAGCGTTCTCTGCGATGTCACCGAACTCCCGCGCGATGCGGATCCGCTCGGCCACTTCGCGGCGCTTCGTCGTCGAGAGCTCCTCGATCTCGCTCTTGAGCCTCTCGTAACCCTCGGGTGTGAGGATGACTTCCTTCACTGCTGATGCACCCCTTCAGAAGAAAAAGCGCGGCGCAAGGGCGCCGTCGCGGGCGGGAATGGTAGCTATCCGCGTGAGGGTCGTCAACACGGGCCCGCGGGTACTATTTTCGCCTCTGTGCAGGTAGATCTTCGGGAGTCCTGGTGGATCGGTGGGGTCGAGATCCCCACCAGGCTCGCGCTCGCCCCGATGGCCGGTGTCTCTGTGCAGGCATTTCGCCGCCAGGGACGGCGTTACGGAGCCGGGCTGGTCTGCTCGGAGATGGTGAGCTGCGCCGGGCTCGAGCATCGAAACGAGCGCACTTTGGGCTATTTACGCGTGGGTAGGGACGAGCATCCGCTGGCGATCCAGATCTTCGGGTCGGAGCCGGGCGTGATGGCGGAGGCGGCGCGGATGGTGGCCGCGGCCGGCGCGGACATCGTCGACATCAATTTCGGCTGCCCCGTACGGAAGGTGACGAAGACCGGAGCCGGGGCGACGCTGCTGGAGGATCCGGATCGAGCTTGCGCCATCGTCGACGCGGTGGCGTCTGCAGTCGACGTGCCGGTGTCGGTGAAGATGCGGCGCGGGCTGGAGGACGGCTCGCGTGCATGCCTCGTTGTCGGGCCGCAGCTGGTCGAGGCCGGAGCGGCGACGCTCACGTTGCACCCGCGCTCGGCGAAACAGATGTACACCGGCACCGCCGACCACGCTTTGACGGCCGAGCTCGTCGAGCTCGTCGACGTTCCCGTGATCGCGTCGGGGGACGTGACATCACGCGCACGTGCGCAGACCGTCCTCGCGACGACGGGAGCTGCCGCCGTGATGGTCGGCCGCGGTGCGCAGGGCAATCCTTGGGCGCTTCGCGAGATCATCGATGGAGACAGTGCGGAGCCGTCCCGCGAGGAGGTCGCAGCGGAGCTGATCCTCTTCATCCGGGAAACGGTGCGCGAGCTCGGCGAGCATCGAGCGTCGGGATTCCTGAAGAAGTTCTACGGCTGGTATCTCGGGCGCGGGCGGTTCCCGAAACCGTTCAAGCAGGAAGTGGTGCAGCTCGAGACAACGGACGAGGTGGTGACGCGCCTATTCGTCGCGGCGCCGGGCGCGGCCGAGGTCGTCCACCGGCTGGAGGCGGAGCTGCCCGATCCCGCCAACGAGATCCTGCTCGATTCGATGCCGATCTCCATCTACGGCGGCGGCTGATAGGGCCCTGACCCGCGTCTTGCAACCTGATTGGGTTCCCACACGACCCCACGTCGCCCGCGACCTCGCACGGGTGTAACGGGCAGCGAATCCGCACACGCGAAGTAAATTGCGACCCGTCACCGGGGCAGATCCCCTCGAACGGCGGCGAGGTCGAGAACGCGGTACGGCGCGCGAGTTCGTCACTGCCGCGGTCGTGTGAAGCGCGACCGGTCGGTGCTCGCTCGGCTCGGGCGCCGACGATCGCGAGGAGGACTATCGGTGTCGCCGATGTCGAAGGCCAAGAGGAGCCGCATCGGATCCGATTTGGTCTGCCGGGCGGCCCTCGATTGAGGGTGTCCGGTATAGAGCTGACCGTTTGGGGTTGACTCCGAGGCAGGCTCAAACACTTCGCTTCGGCCTGGTGGGCCAGATTGTCCCCTGTTGAGGCGGGATGGGGGCGCTGGGCTGGGGCGGCATGCTCGAGGCAGATGGTCGCAAAAGGGTGGCCCATGGCGATCTTGGGACTTGCTCGCTGGCGGTGATGAGAGCTAGTGATGCTAGGCATGCAGGGCGACGTTCTGCGGCGGCGGGAAACCGGGCGCGAACGGCACCCGGAGGGCGTAGTCGTCCGCCATTCCCGTCGCTGCGCCATGCGGACCCGGGGTGCCTGCTCGTGCACGCCGAGCTATCAGGCGCAGGTTTGGTCGGCCCGTGACCAGCGAACGATCCGCAAGACCTTCCCCACGATCGCCGCCGCGCGCGCCTGGCGGCAGGAAAGCCAGGTCGCGCTGCGCAGCGGAAGTCTGCGCGCACCTGCCCCGATCACGCTCGACCAGGCTGCTCAAAAGTGGCTTGCAGCAGCAGAGGCCGGGATAATCCGCACCCGGTCCGGTGATCCGTATAAGCCTTCTTCGCTGCGTAGCTACCAGGAGGCACTCCGCTTGAAGGTTTTGCCCGCGCTCGGCCAGCAGCGGCTGGCCGCGATCACCACCCCCATGCTCCAGGACTTCGCCGACGAGTTGGCCGCGACGAGCCTCTCACCCAGCAGCATCCGGAACGCGCTGATGCCGTTGCGAGCGATCTACCGCCGCGCGAAAATCCATGGAGATGTCGCCGTCAATCCGACCCTCGAGCTCTCGCTGCCAACAAGCCGCACGCGGCGCGAGCGGATCGCACCCCCGCAAGAGGCAGCAGCACTGATCGCAGCGGTGCCGCCGCCCGACCGCGCTATCTGGGCAATAGCGCTCTACGCCGGTCTCCGCCGAGGTGAAATCCAAGCGCTCGATTGGAGCCTCGTCGATCTCGACAACAACCTGATCCGGATCGAACGCTCCTGGGACCGGGTCGCTGGCTTCATCGCCCCAAAGAGCCGCTCCGCCAGACGACGCGTGCCAATCGCCAACACCCTCCGCACGCACCTGCTCGACCACCGCCTCAAACAAGGCAGCAGCGGATGCGGACTCGTTTACCCAAACAACCACGACGACCGTCCCTTCAGCCCGAGCACGATCATGTACAGGGCACGAACCGCCTGGGCCAAGGCCGAACTCGAACCAATCACACTGCACGAATGCCGCCACACCTACGCCGCATACATGATCGCCGCCGGTGTCAACGCGAAAGCCCTCAGCACATACATGGGTCACGCGAGCATCACTATGACGCTCGACCGCTACGGCCACCTACTTCCCGGCAACGAGCGGGACGCCGCCATCAAGCTCGACCGGTGGCTCCGCGAGCAGCACTGATGACTGGCAGCAGTACCTCTCCGACAAGCACGGCTGGAACACACCCGACGAGCAGCGGCTGCTGCTCAGCCGAGTACTCGAACGGACCAGCAGCTTCTGCTGCAAAACCAGCGCCTGCGCATCGCACCCACGATCCCCCCAACGCCTCCACGCTCGTCGAGGAGCTTCTCACCTACCGAGTAACTATCAGCGACGTCGGCCACGACAGCTACGGGCCCTGGCTGGGAGCGAGAACCACGACGACCCTCGTCCTCGCGTTCGGCTAGCCCGAGCAGCGCCCGCTGCCCTCGACCGACCCGGCGAGACCATCTACATCAAGGCAACCTGCGACTTCCGACCCGACTTTCGACCCCCGGTAATCCTGCGCTCCTTCTACGCTGCTTTTGCGCTGTTCTTTCCTTAGCGAAGTCAACTGGGATGGGTCATCAGAGGCGAGACAATCGCGCGGACGATCGTCCACGAGCCGTGAACCAGATCCACAAGCCGCCGCACAAGGCCCCGAAACGAACACGATCCGGCTTCCTGCCCGGGCAGGGACCCTCGCGCAGACGATCGCGCACCGCCAGCAAGGACAGCAAATGGCCTGCACACGGGCCAAAACGACCTATTCGGTTCTTGTCTCGAGCATCGAAACGAGCGCACTTTGGGCTATTTACGCGTGGGTCGGGACGAGCATCCGCTGGCGATCCAGATCTTCGGGTCGGAGCCGGGCGTGATGGCGGAGGCGGCGCGGATGGTGGCCGCGGCCGGCGCGGACATCGTCGACATCAATTTCGGCTGCCCCGTACGGAAGGTGACGAAGACCGGAGCCGGGGCGACGCTGCTGGAGGATCCGGATCGAGCTTGCGCCATCGTCGACGCGGTGGCGTCTGCAGTCGACGTGCCGGTGTCGGTGAAGATGCGGCGCGGGCTGGAGGACGGCTCGCGTGCATGCCTCGTTGTCGGGCCGCAGCTGGTCGAGGCCGGAGCGGCGACGCTCACGTTGCACCCGCGCTCGGCGAAACAGATGTACACCGGCACCGCCGACCACGCTTTGACGGCCGAGCTCGTCGAGCTCGTCGACGTTCCCGTGATCGCGTCGGGGGACGTGACATCACGCGCACGTGCGCAGACCGTCCTCGCGACGACGGGAGCTGCCGCCGTGATGGTCGGCCGCGGTGCGCAGGGCAATCCTTGGGCGCTTCGCGAGATCATCGATGGAGACAGTGCGGAGCCGTCCCGCGAGGAGGTCGCAGCGGAGCTGATCCTCTTCATCCGGGAAACGGTGCGCGAGCTCGGCGAGCATCGAGCGTCGGGATTCCTGAAGAAGTTCTACGGCTGGTATCTCGGGCGCGGGCGGTTCCCGAAACCGTTCAAGCAGGAAGTGGTGCAGCTCGAGACGACGGACGAGGTGGTGACGCGCCTGTTCGTCGCGGCGCCGGGCGCGGCCGAGATGGTCGAGCGGTTGGAGGCGGAGCTGCCCGATCCGGCGGACGAGATCCTGCTCGAGTCGATGCCGATCTCCATCTACGGCGGCGGCTAGTCCTCATCGAACAACGTCCTTCGGGGCGGGGCGCTTTCTCACAGGCGTGGTGTCAGACACCGTCGCCGTTCTGTGACGTGAGTGTGACGAGACCGTGCAGCGTACTAAGAGAACGATGTTGTGCGGCTACCGTCGATCTGTGGCTCGCAAACTCCGCTTCGAAGAGCCTAACGGCATCTATCACGTCGGTACCCGCGGGAACAACGGGGAGACGATGTTTCGAGACGAGGTCGATCGCATGGAGTGGCTGCGGCTCTTCGCCAAGGTCGCCCTCAAGTACCGCTGGGTCGGCTGGACGTACGTGCTCATGGGCAATCACTTTCACTTCGTGGTGCAGATCCCGCACGGCGGCCTCTCGCGCGGGATGCAAGAGCTCAACACCGGTTATACGGTGCGAACCAACAAGCGTTACGGCCGCACGGGACACCTCGTCAGGAACCGCTTCTACTCGGGCTACCTGAAGGATGACGCGCACCTCATGGAGACAATCCGGTACATCGTCCTAAATCCGGTGCGTGCCGGCCTCTGTCAATCGCCGGCGGACTGGCCGTGGAGCAGTTACCGCGCCTGTGCGGGCACGGAGCTCGCACATCCGTTCCTCTCGGTCGACCGCGTGCTCAGCCTTTTTGGGACACGTCCGGCGGCAGCGCGGGCTCAGTTCCGCGCCTTCGTCCACGAAGGCCACGTCCAGGTGTCAGACACCGGTCTGTAGGGATCCCGCCCCGACCGGCCTAACGGTTCCGCTCCCACACGAGCCGTAGGCCCTCGAGCGTCAGGAAGGGATCGACTCGCTCGATCGTGCTCGCATGCGGATAGATCAGCTCGGCCAGGCCGCCGGTTGCGATTGCCCTTGCGTCCGCGCCGAGCTCTCCCCGAATCGCCGTGACGATCCCGTCGACCTGGCCGGCGAAGCCGTACACGACGCCCGACTGCAGTGCCGCCACGGTCGTCTTGCCGATCACGCTCGGGGGCTCGACGAAGTCGACCTTGCGCAGTCGCGCCGCGCGCTCGAATAGCGCGTCCATCGAGATCTCGATCCCCGGTGCGAGCACGCCGCCGACGTACTCCCCCGCGGCGGACACGACATCGAAGTTCGTCGAGGTCCCGAAGTCGACGACGATGCACGGTGCCCCGTAACGGTCGGCCGCGGCGACGGCATTCGCAACGCGGTCCGGCCCGACCTCGCGCGGATCGTCGTAGCGCACGACGATTCCGGTCTTCACCCCGGGGCCGAGCTCGAGGAGCTCGGCGTCCGTATAGCGCGCTCCGAACTCCTGGTACGAACGACTGAGCTGCGGGACCGTGGACGCAAGAGAGATTCCGTCCACTCGCCCGAGGTCGAGGAAGCCCTTGTACTGGGCGCCCAGCTCGTCACCACTGCGGTGACGCTCGGTCGCGATGCGCCAGTGCTCGGCGAGCTCGGCGCCGTCGAACAGCCCGAACACGGTCTGGGTGTTCCCCACGTCGACCGCGAGCAGCACGATGTTCTAGAGGTCGTCGTCCGTGGCCAGCGACTCGCCGATCTTCTCGGCCAGCGCTTCTGCGGTGAGGCTCGGCTCGTCGCCGTCGGTCCGAAGCTCCTCCACCGTCACGTCGCTCGAGGTCCAGACCTCGGCGCGCGGAATGATCCGGGTGGGCCTGTTCTTGTCCCAGACCCAGACGTCCTCCATCTTCAGGTGGAAGAACGGGTAGTTCGGCTGCGAGATCTGGGCGAGATCGAGCTTGTTGCAGAGGTACGTGGCGTCCTGGGTGAGGACGCAGTAGCGGAAGAGGCCGAAGACGGCGGTGTACTCCTTCTTCAGCTGGAGCTCGAGCTCGGCCTCGAACTCGTCGAGCTCGTCGAGGTGACTCATGCGCTTGAGTCTAGCTTTGCCAGTAGAGCCTGGACCGAGCCCTGGCCCGGTACCTCCAGGTCTGGATCCAGCTCTGCAAGCGGCTCCAAGACGAACCGACGCTCGTGCAGGTGAGGATGCGGAACCTTGAGGAGCGGCTCGTCGATCGTCGCATCGCCGTACAGCAAGAGATCCAGGTCGAGCGTGCGCGGGCCCTGCGCCGGTCCCGTGCTTCGGTCCCGCCCGAAGGCGCGCTCCAGCTCGAGGAGTGCACCGAGCAGCGCGCGGGCCGACAGATCCGTCTCGAGCTCGACGACTCCGTTCAGGAAACGGGGCTGGTCGAGATAGTCGACGGGCTCGGTGTCCCGGAAGCTCGAGACGCTCTTGACCTCGACCTCCGAGAGGCCACGCATGCGGCCGATTGCCGCCCGCAACGTTTCCGTTCTCTCACCGAGATTGGATCCCAGGCCGACGAACGCACGGACCATGCCCGGACCATAGGGAATCGCGACTACTCTGCGAACACGTGGCGCCCAGGCTCCTGATCGTCCTGGCCCTGTTCTTCGTGACGGCGGCTCCGGCCCGGGCTGACCTCCTAGAGCTCAATTGGGCGCACGCGCACAAGGGAGCGCAGCTGGCCCGCGCCGCGGGCGGGACCGAGCTCGCACACGAGCTGCGCATCTGGCGGGTGCCCTCGTACGCTGTCGCAGAGCTTCGCCGGGCGGGTGTCGTCCGCGTCAGTCGGCCGGAGAGACTTCTGCCGACCCTTGCCGCGTCACAGCAGAATGCGACCGACCCGCTGGTCCCTCAGGAGTGGTGGCGCGCCGCGATCGGGTCCGATCGTGTCGACTCTCCCGGAGCAGGCAAGCCCGTGACGGTCGTCGACTCCGGTGTCGATCTGACCCATCCCGAATTCGCAACTCGGCCGAACACGACTGCACTCAACGCGCAGACGACGACGGAAGTCGATGAGGACCACGGCACCGAGGTCAGCTCCGTCATCGCGGCGCCGAACAACGGCGTCGGGATCGTCGGGATCTATCCCGATGCGGTTCTCCGCGTGTGGGACGCGAGCCCGTTCGGCTTTCTCAGCGAAGGCTCTGCGATCCAGGGAATCTACGAAGCGGCGCGAAACGGGGCCGGCGTGATCAATCTCAGCTTCGGGGGTGAGGACGACGACCCGCTGCTCGACGACGCGATCCAGTTCGCGTTCCGCTCCGGCTCGCTCGTCGTGGCTGCAGCCGGGAACGACGCGCTGAGCGGAAACCCGCCGAACTTCCCGGCGGACTACGCCCACGTTCTCACTGTCGGCGCCACGAACGAGAGCAACGAGGTCGCCGCGTTCTCGTCGTTGTCTCCGACCGTCGATCTTGCTGCGCCCGGTGTGCACATTCCTGTGGCAGAGCCCCTGGCGATGGATCCCAGTGGCTACACCACGGACGGCAATGGCACGAGCTTCGCCTCACCGCTCGTCGCCGGGGCCGCCGCGTGGGTATGGACGGTCCGCCCGGAGCTCGACAACACGCAGCTGTTCGAGCTCATGCGCCGGTCGGCTACAGACATCGCTGCGCCGGGATTCGACAACGCCTCAGGCTACGGTCTGCTCAACCTCCCGGCCGCGCTCGCGTTCAAGGCTCCGTCACGGGACCCGCAGGAGCCGAACGACAAGCCACGCCAGATCGAGCCGCACGGCCTGTTCGCAGCCGGAACGCCGCCGCTGACCGCCCCTGGACGCACGACCGGGTCGATCTCGGCGCGCGTCGATCGCAGCGAGGACCCGATCGACCTGTATCGCGTCTGGGCGCCGGCGGGACGAACGCTACGCGCGCAGGTGGCGGGCTCCGTCCTCGTCCGCCTGCTGGAGCGCACGACCCGCGAGCGGGCGCTTGCCGTGGGGAAGCACGGCGTCGCGACGTACCGCAACAAGGGAAAAGGCTCGTACGTCTACGCGGAGGTTCGTCCGGCCGTGCGCGACGCCGATTACCGACTCCGCGTTACGGCCGCTCGCAGGTAACTCCCGTCCATTCCGCCCACGCGATTCCGGTCTTTCGTACGGTCACGCGCACTCTCTTGACCCGCAGCTCGGCGTTGAGCGCGTCGGCGACCGCCGCGGCGAGCGTCTCGAGCAGCTGATAGCTCTCCCCCTCGTTGATCCCGCCGACGATGTCACGCACCAGCCGGTAGTCGATCGTCTCGTCGATCGCATCCTCCTTTGGCTCCGCGATCTCGAGCGTCACGTCGAAGACGAACGTCTGGCCCTCACGACGCTCGTCCTCGTTGACACCGTGACGGCCGACGAGCTCGAGGCCGTGCACCTCGACGATCATCCGGCCACCGCCGCAGCGACCGTCAGAGCCTCGACGTGCTCGCGGACGTCGTGCGCGCGAAGGATCGTCGCGCCGCGCTCGTAGGCGGCGACAGCAGCGGCAATGCTGGCCGCCAGCGAGCCGGTGGTGGCGGTCGAGTCCCCGAGGATCCGGCCGAGCGAGCTCTTGCGCGAGAAGCCGACGAGCACCGGGCGGCCCAGCGCCGTGAGGAGATCGAGCCGACGGACGAGCTCGAAGTTCTGCCGCACGGTCTTGCCAAACCCGATGCCGGGATCGAGGGCGATTCTTTCCTCCTTGATGCCGGCGTCGACGGCAAAGCGGAGCCTTTGCTCGAGAAAGGCGGCGACCTCCGACGCGACGTCCTCGTAGGTCGGGTTCTGCTGCATCGTCCGCGGCTCTCCCTGCATGTGCATCAAGCAGACGTAGGCGCCGGACTCGGCGACGACCTGAGCCATCTCGGGATCCGCCCTGAGGGCGGTGACGTCGTTGACGAGCTCGGCATCGAGCTCGAGCGCCCGGCGCGCGACCTCCGCCTTCGCGGTGTCGATCGAGATCGGGGCGCCGTGGAGCGATTCGAGCACGGGAACCACGCGGCGGAGCTCCTCCTCCACCGAGACTCCGGCGGAGCCCGGGCGCGTCGACTCGCCCCCCACGTCCACGATCGCTGCGCCCTCGTCGACCATCCGCCAGCCCGCCGCGGCGGCGGCCGCGGGCTGCAGGTGGGCACCGCCGTCCGAGAAGGAGTCGGGCGTCACATTGACGACTCCCATCACCGACGGGCGCGCGAATCGTTGCTCGATCGGAGGGCGTTCGTTTGACACCACTGGATACTTTCACCGATGGGCGAACACGACGTGCGTCGGCGCGCGGCGTGGAGGTTCGTGCGTGCCGTCATTCGTTCTCAGGCAAGCGGGGTCGTCGGCGCCGCTCTGTCCGGCCTGCTCTGGCAGGCCGGGGCGGTGTCGGCACCGCTGATGGTGAAGTACGCGATCGATCACGGCGTGTTGACGAAGGACCGGCATGCCTTGCTGATCTGGCTCGGCACGCTCCTCGGCGTCGGGTTGCTGGAGATGACCGCCGGCGCGGTGCGGCACCTGTACGCAATCCGCAACCGGGCCCGGTCGGATGCGCGGGTTCGCGACGCGATCTTCGCGCACGCGTTGCGGCTCGATGCGAGCTACCACGACCGCGTCGGGCCCGGCGAGCTGATGTCGCGCGCATCGTCCGATTCGGAGCACGTTGCGCGCATGATGGATTCGATCGGCCACACGATCGGTTACGTCCTGACGGTGTTCGCGGTCGCGATCGTGCTGCTCGTACTCGACTGGCGGCTGGCGCTGGTGGTGCTGATCCCACTGCCGCTGATCTCTTTCGCCGCCTGGGCGTACTCACGGCGCTATCACGCGCGCACCGAGCGCCTGCAGGAGCGTTGGGGCGAGGCCGCGACTCTGGTCGAGGAGACGGTGAGCGGCATCCGGGTCGTCAAGGGCCTCGGCGCCGGCGGCCCGCTCGCCGCCGAGTTCCGGACTCGCAGTCGCTCGATCGTCGACCGCGCGCTCGACATCGCGCGACTCGATGCGGTCTTCATGCCGACCCTCGAGTTCCTGCCGCTGCTCGGCCTGCTAGCCGTCCTCTGGATCGGAGGCCGGCGCGTGATCGCCGGGGATCTCAGCCTCGGCTCGTTCGTCGCGTTCAACGCCTACGTGGCGATGCTGGTGTGGCCGTTGCGCGTGCTCGGGCAGCGTGTGACGACGCTGCAGAAGGCGGTCGGCGCGAGCGCGCGGATCAGTGAGGTGCTGGACGCCGAGCCGCAATTGCGCGACCCACGGCATCCGGAGAAGCTGGAGCGTCCCGTCCGTGGCGACGTGCGCCTGTCGGGTGTGCAGTTCGGCCACGAAGGCGGGCGTCCGGTGCTGGACGGCCTCGACCTGCATGTCGCTCCGGGAGAGTCTGTGGCACTCGTGGGGGCGACCGGATCGGGCAAGAGCACCGTCGCAGGGCTGCTGGCGCGTTTGTACGACCCGGATGCCGGCAGCGTCTCCCTGGACGGGCACGACGTTCGCGCGCTGCGAATTTCGGATGTGCGCGGTGCCGTCGCGCTCGTCTTCGAGGAGACGTTTCTCTTCACGGATACGGTGCGGGAGAACATCCGCTTCGCGCGGCCTGATGCGCTCGACGAGGACGTCGCGCGCGCGGCGGAGCTGGCCGGCGCGGCGGGGTTCATCTCCGATCTGCCCGACGGCTACGACACGTTGCTCGGCGAGCGCGGCTTTTCGCTGTCGGGCGGCCAGCGCCAGCGGGTCGCGATCGCCCGGGCGATCCTGGCCAATCCCGCGGTGCTCGTCCTGGACGACGCGACGTCGGCGGTGGACGCGACGAAGGAGCACGAGATTCGGGCCGCGCTGACGACGGTGATGTCCGGCCGCACGACGCTGGTGATCGCGCATCGCCCGGCGACGATCGCGCTCGCCGACCGAGTGGCAGTGCTGGAGGGCGGGAGGATCGTCGAACAGGGAACGCATGCGGAGCTGTTGCGGTCGTCGTTGCGGTATCGGGCGTTGCTCGCCTTGGAGAACGCGGCCTGATGGAACTGGCCTCGCCGAAGGCCGTCTGGCGCCACACGCGTGGGCTCTTGCTACCGGTGCGGAAGCTTTACATCGGTGCAGGTGCTGCCGTGACGCTCTCGACGTTGATCACGCTGTCGGGTCCGGCCCTCGTGCGGTACGCCGTGGACGCAGGGATCCGCAAGCACAACACACACCCTCTTAACGTTGCGGGGCTGATCTTCCTCGGGCTCGCTCTGTCGAAGCCGTTCGTGGTGCGTGCGCAGATCCTGTTCGCCGCGCGGGCGGGAGAGCGATTCCTCGACAGCCTGCGCGTCGCGGCCTTCGACAAGCTGCAGGCGCTCCCGCTCGGTTTCTTCGAGCGTGAGCGCGCCGGCGTGCTCGTGTCGCGGCTCACCTCCGACGTCCAGTCGTTGAACGAGCTGGTGCGCGACGCTCTCGTCGAGATCTTCGGGAGCGGCCTGCAGATCCTCCTGACGATCGTGGCCCTGGTGTTCCTGTCGCCGAAGCTGGCCCTCATCTCCCTGGTGGCCTTGCCGATCCTGATCGCCTCGAGCTGGAGCTTCCACCACGGTGCGGGCCGGGCGTATCACGCGATCCGCGACCGGGTGGCGGAGACGTTCACGGTGTTGCAGGAGGGATTGGCGGGCGTCCGGGTCGTGCAGGCGTTCCGGCGCGAGGGAAAGACGCTCGACCGCTACCGCCCGCGAAGCCAGGCGCAGATAACGGCGTGGCGCCGCGCGTCGTTCGTGAACATCAGGCTGTTCGCATTCCTGCCACTGGCGCAGGCGGCTGCACTGATCGTCGTGCTGCTGGCGGCCGCGTCGATGTACCGCCGGGGTGAGATCTCGATCGGGACGATCACCGCGTTCGTGCTCTATCTGATCCAGCTGTTCGATCCGATCGGACGGTTCACGGAGTGGCTGGGAGAGTTCAGGCAGGGACTGGCGGCCCTCGCCAAGATCGTCGGCCTGCTGGAGGTGCCGACTCCGATCGCCGAGCGGGCCGGCGCAGTTGAGCTTCCCCGCGAAGGCGTGCTCGCGTTGCACGACGTGACGTTCGGCTATCAGGACGGTCGTCCGGTCGTTCGAGACCTGACACTCGAGTTGCGGCCCGGCGAGCACGTCGCCCTGGTCGGCGCGACAGGAGCGGGGAAGTCCACCGTTGCGAAGCTCCTGACGCGACAATACGACCCGCAGGAAGGGCGGATCGAGCTCGGAGGCATCGACCTGAGGGATGCGACGTTGGAGTCCCTGCACCGGCGAATCGTGCTGCTGCCGCAGGAAGGGCATCTGTTCAGCGGGACGATCGCAGAGAACGTGCGCCTCGCCCATCCGGAGGCCACGGATGACGAGGTGCGGAGCGCGATGCGGCGGATCGGGGCGCTCGACCGGTTCGACTCGTTGCCCGACGGACTCGAGACGGACGTGCAGACGAGGGGCGTGCGCCTGTCTGCAGGCGAGCGTCAGCTCGTCGGGATCGCGCGCGTCGCCTTGGCGGATCCTGCGGTGATCGTGCTGGACGAGGCAACGTCGAGCCTGGATCCCGCGACGGAGGCAGCGGTGGAGCGAGCGCTGGCCGCCGTGGCAGAGGGCCGAACCGTCGTGACGATCGCGCATCGGCTGTCGACCGCGGAACGCGCGGACCGGGTAGCGGTGATGGAAAACGGCCGGCTGGTTGAGGTCGCGAGCCACGACGAGCTCGTCGAGCAAGGCGACCGCTATGCCCGCCTGTGGGCCTCATGGCAAGCGGGTCTCGCCGCGCCGGCGTAGCCGCAGGACAAGAACGGCGGCGGCAATCAAGACCGCGCCGACCAGGAGAGTGGCAGCGCCGAGCAGGTGCGCGTCTCTCTGGTGGCCGAACAGCGTGACATAGGTGCTACCCCCGCCGTGATCGCGGTACAGGATCGAGAGGAGCCGGTAGAGGATGAACAGCCCACCGACACCGACGAGGACAAGTCCCGCCGCCAAACGCAGGGCGCGCACCACGAAGGAATCCTTATCGAACCCGGCTCACTTGTGACGCGAAGCTGGCACGTTTTCGGGTCTGACCCCAAAAACGTTGCAACCACGTCCTGAACCGTCGGTGAATCGCTGTTTCGACTCACTTCCGGAGCAGCTGCGGCACATTTCTCCGTCTCGACCGGCCACGTCATGACCCGTTTCGGGCAGGTCAGTGGTTGTAGTGGCCGGCGTGGTATTCGTGCATCACGGCGTGGCCCTTGCCTCGGGCGATCAGCCAGCGGTTCGCCGCCCACGCCGGGCCGAAAGCGATCGCGAAGCCGACGACGATGCTCCACCAGAACGTCGCGTCACCAAGGCCCGCGTTGATCGCGCCGGGCACGACCGCGACGAAGCCGTTGTCGACCGCCTCCATGATCACGAGCGAGACCGTGTCGGCTGCTAGCGCGATCTTCGTCGCCTGAAGAAGTGAGAGCCCCGCACGCACTACGGGCCAAAGGGTCAGCGAGTAGCCGAAGAAGAACGCAAGCACGATCGAGACCGTGAACGAGCCGAGGTTGCCCCACCCCGCCGCGGTGGAGATCACCATCCCGACGATCTCGCCGATCGCGCAGCCCGTCAGGCAATGCGTCGTCGCCGAGATCGCTGCTCGGTTCAGACTCTGGTCAGCGTGTTCGTGCAAAGCGCTGGACGGCTTCCATGAGCTCCTTGCTCTTGGCGGCGGCCTCCTTCGGATCTCCCGAGGCGAGGGCGCCCGTCACACAGTGATTCACGTGGTCGTCGAGCAGCTTGAAGGCCAGGCTCTCGAGCGCGGTGTTCACCGCCGCAACCTGCGTGAGGATGTCGATGCAGTAACGATCGTCCTCGACCATTCTCTCGATCCCACGCACCTGTCCTTCGATGCGATGGAGACGCTTGACCAGGGCCTCCTTGTCGTAGCCGTGCTTCATCGTGCCTCCCGAGTGCTGCGGAACCGCCGCAGGCGGAGCGAATTCGTGACGACGAAGACGCTCGAAGACGCCATCGCGGCCGCCGCGACGATCGGATTGAGATAGCCGGCGACCGCAAGCGGGATCGCGACCACGTTGTAGGCGAAGGCCAGGAGGAGATTCCCCTTGATCGTGCGCAGCGTCCGGCGGGCGAGCCGGATCGCATCCGGTGCGCCGCGCAGGTCGCCGGAGACGAGGGTCAGGTCGGACGCCTCGATCGCGACGTCGGTGCCGGTGCCGATCGCAATGCCCAGGTCGGCCTGGGCGAGCGCCGGTGCATCGTTGACGCCGTCACCGACCATCGCGACGACCTCGCCCGCGGCCTGCAAGCGGCGAACCTCGTCTGCTTTCTCTTCCGGCAGCACCTCGGCGATCACCCGCTCGATCCCGACCTCGCCCGCGATGCGCCGCGCCGTGCGCTCGTCGTCGCCGGTCAAGAGCACCGGCTTGAGCCCGAGCTCCTCCAACTCGCGCACCGCTTCGCGGCTCGTCGGCTTGAGCGTGTCCTCGACGACGAGCCTTGCTCTGGCCTCGCCATCCCAGGACACGGTGATCGCTCCGCCACGGCGGGCCACATCCACGGCGTGTCCCTCGACGATTCCCTGCACGCCGATGCCGGGAACGTTCCGAAAACCGGTTACAGGCGGCAGGCTTCCAATCTCCGCGCGTGCAACGGACACGATCGCCTGAGCGACCGGATGCTCGCTCGCGGCCTCGACCGCACCCGCGAAACGCAGCACATCGAGCCGCGACGCGCCGTTCAGTGGCGCAACGTCGACGAGCGCCATCTTTCCAGCCGTGACCGTGCCCGTTTTGTCGAGGATGATCGTGCCGACCCGCCGCGTCTGCTCGAGGACCTCGGGGCCCTTGATCAGGATGCCGAGCTGCGCTCCCCGCCCGGTCCCGACCAATAGCGCGGTCGGCGTGGCGAGCCCGAGCGCACACGGGCAGGCGATGATCAGCACGGCAACCGCGGCGGTGAAGGAGTCGCTGACGCTCGCGCCGACGGCAAGCCAGCCGGCGAGCGTCCCGAATGCGATCACCAGCACGACGGGGACGAACACGCCCGAGATCCGGTCGACCAGCCGCTGAATCGGCGCTTTACCGCCCTGCGCCTCCGCGACGAGGCGCGCGATCTGTGCGAGGGCCGTCTCCGCTCCCACTTTGGTCGCGCGGACGACGAGCCGGCCGTACGTGTTGATCGTTGCGCCGGCGAGCTCCGCCCCCAGCTCGACCTCGACCGGCATCGACTCGCCGGTGAGCATCGACTGGTCGACGGCGGATTCCCCCTCGACGACTGCGCCGTCGGTGGCGATCTTTTCTCCCGGCCGGACGACGAAACTGTCGCCCACTTGCAGCTGATCGACCGGCACGAGCAGCTCAGCGCCATCACGCAGAAGACGCGCCTCCTTGGCGCCGAGCTCGAGTAGGGCCCGAATGGCGGCACCCGAACGCCTGCGGGCCCGCGCTTCGAGAAAACGGCCGGCCAGGATCAGCGTGGTGATCACCCCGGCAACCTCGAAATAGACGTCGGCGTCGAGGCCGGCGAGCAGGACGACTACCGACCAGCCCCAGGCGGCGAGCGTCCCGAGCGAGACGAGCGTGTCCATCGTCGCGGTGAGATGCCGGGCGTTGAGCACGGCCGCGCGATGGAAGGGGAGGCCGGCCCACAAGACGATTGGAGTCGCGAGAGCGAACGCGACCCACTCCCAGCCGTTGAACTGCAACGGAGGCACCATGGCCAGCAGGAGGAGAGGAACGGTCAGCGCACTCGACACGAGCATGCGGGTCTGCAGCGCCCGACTGACGTCGATCTTTGCGCCGGCGTCGGCCGGAAGCGCGGCGGTGTAACCGGCTTCCTCCACGGCGCGCACCAGATCGGGCGGGCGCACCGCACGCGGGTCGTAGGCAACCGATGCAAGCTCGGTCGCGTAGTTGACGCTCGCGGAAACACCGCCGAGCTTGTTGAGCTCCCTTTCCACCCGCGCCGCGCAGGAGGCGCAGGTCATGCCGCCGACGTCGAGCTCGATGCGGCTGGGAGCCTCGACCGGAGTCATGGAGCCATGATACCCCGAGGGGGTACCCGGCTCGGGATCAGCCCTTGGCGCCTTCGGGCGGCGGGGGCTGCATGGTCGCCCCGGGGATCGGGAACGGCCGGGTCTTGGGCTCTGGCTTGCGCTTCTTCTCGGCTTCCGGCTCGGGCTCCGGCTTCGGTGCCGGCGTCTTCTCTGCGAAGACCGTTTCCTCTTCCTCGCCGGCGAGCAGGCGCTCGAACTGATCCTTGTCGATCGTCTCGCGCTCGATGAGGATCAGCGAGAGCCGGTGCAGCTCGTCGCTGTGATCCTTGAGGACCTGCGTCGCCGTCTCGTGCGCCTCCTCGATCACGCGGCGGATCTCGTCGTCGATCTCGCGCGCGATCTCCTCGGAGTAGTCGGGCTCGTTGCCCATCTCGCGGCCGAGGAACGGCATGTCGTGGTTGCGGCCGAGAACGCGCGGGCCGAGCTTCTCGCTCATCCCGAAGCGCATGATCATCTGCTTGGCGGTGTGCGTGACCTTCTCGAGGTCGTTCGCAGCGCCTGTGGTGACCTCGTTGAAGACGATCTCCTCGGCAGCGCGGCCGCCGAGGGTCATCGCGAGCTGGTTCATCAACGTCTGCTTCGTCGTCAGATACCGATCCTCACGCGGCAGCGAGATCGTGTACCCGAGCGCCTGGCCGCGGCCGATGATCGAGATCTTGTGCACGTCGGAGTCGCCGTCGAGATAGTGGCCGACGATCGCGTGGCCCAGCTCGTGATACGCGGTGATCTTCCGCTCTTCCTCGGAGAAGAGACGCGTCTTCTTCTCCGGCCCGGCGATCACTCGCATGATCCCTTCCTCGAGCTCTTCCTGCTCGATCACCTTCTTGCCACGGCGCGCCGCGAGCAGCGCAGCCTCGTTGACGAGGTTCGCCAGGTCGGCGCCGGTGAAGCCCGGCGTCCCGGCGGCCAGCGTGTCGAGATCGATCTCCGACGCGAGCGGCTTTCCCTTGGTGTGCACGGACAGGATCTTGCTGCGTCCGTTGCGGTCGGGCCGGTCGACGACGATTTGGCGGTCGAACCGACCCGGACGCAGGAGCGCCGGATCGAGGATGTCCGGCCTGTTGGTGGCCGCGATCAGGATGATGTTGTCCTTCAGCTCGAACCCGTCCATCTCGACGAGGAGCTGGTTCAAGGTCTGCTCGCGCTCGTCGTGACCGCCGCCGAGGCCGGCGCCGCGATGACGGCCGACTGCATCGATCTCGTCCATGAACACGATGCAAGGGGAAGCCTGCTTGGCCTGCTCGAAGAGGTCACGCACGCGCGAGGCGCCGACGCCGACGAACATCTCGACGAAGTCGGAGCCCGAGA
>DAITAW010000010.1:0-53962 GCA_036824055.1 Gaiellaceae bacterium
GCGGTGTGGCGTGCCGTGCCTTCCCACTCGCCCCGGAGATAGAGGTCGGAGGTCGAGCTCCGTGGGATCAGGTCAATGCCGACGGGATACCGCGCGGTGTGCTGCCTGGTCCAGGTATCGAGCGGCAGGAGCAGCACGAGAGCCCCGGCGATCGCGGTGAGAGACGAGGTGATCACGCCCGCACGGCCGATCAACATGCCGGCGACGCCGATCAGCGCAAGTCCAAGAGGCGGCACGAGTGCAAGCAGCCAAATCGTTCGCTCGGTCGACCCCGTTGGATCGCCGAGCTTCGCAACGATCTTCCCTTTCTCGAGGACGTGGTGGACGGACGGCTTCTCGATCGCGAGCGACATCGCCATGAGCCCGACGAAGAAGAGCGGCGTCGCCAGGATGCCTGCGACCGCAAGCGGAGCCCTGGGCGCCTTCCGCAGCCGCCTCACAGGCGTCCCGCCTCGATGATCCGCGCGAGGAACTCGCGCGTCCGCTCCTTGCTCGGGGCCGAGAAGATCTGTTCGGGCGGGCCTTCCTCGAGGATCACGCCGCCGTCGAGGAAGCAGACCTTGTCCGCGACTTCGCGGGCAAAGCTCATCTCGTGCGTCGCGATGATCATCGTCATCCCGGTCTTGGCCAACTCGCGGACGAGGCTCAGGACCTCGCTCACGAGCTGGGGATCGAGCGCGCTCGTGATCTCGTCGAGAAGCATGAGCGTCGGGTTCATCGCCAGGGCGCGGGCGATCGCGACCCGCTGCTGCTGGCCGCCGGAGAGCCGGTCGGGATACTCGTTGGCCTTGTCGAGCAAGCCGATGCGCCGGAGGAGCTCCTCAGCCTGCGAGTGCGCCTCCGCTTTGGAGAGGCCGCGGGCCTTGCGGGGGGCGAGCGTGATGTTCTGCATCACGGTCATGTGCGGAAAGAGATTGAAGGCCTGGAAGACGATGCCGATCTTGCGGCGCAGCGCGTTGACGTCTGCGTCGTTGTTCGTGATCGTCTCGCCGTCGACGACGATCGTTCCCTCGTCGACGACCTCCAACAGGTTCACGCAGCGAAGGAGCGTCGATTTGCCGGACCCAGAAGAGCCGATCAGGCAGACGACCTGGTGCAGATCGACCGTCAGGTCGATTCCCTGGAGCACGGTGAGCTCGTCGAAGCGCTTCGTGACGCCCTCGAGAGTGACGAAATGTCCGTTGGGACTGTTCACACGAGTTGGGCACGCTCGCGGAGCTCTCGCTGCTTGATCAGGCGGTCCGTGAAGCGGGCGAACGGGATGGTCAGGATCACGAAGAAAACGGCGGCGACCGTGTAGCCGACGTAGAGGAAGTAGTCGCTGGAGTAGAACCCGGCCTGCGCAAGTGCCTCTGTCACACCGATGACCGTGATGATCGCGGTGTCCTTCTGCAGGCCGATGAAGTCGTTCAGGAGCGGTGGCACCACGCGGCGGATCGCCTGGGGGAGCACGACATGCCTCAGCGTCTGCGCGTACGTGAGACCGAGCGAGCGCGCCGCCATTCGCTGACTCGGGTGCACGGACTCGATTCCGGCCCGGTAGACCTCGGTCACGTACGCGGTGTAGACGAGCGTGAGCGAGATGACTCCGTACGTGAAGAGTGATTGATTCGAGACGATGCCGGCGTGAATTGCCGGAATTCCGAGACCCCAGACGTAGGCGACGAGAATCAGAGGGGTCCCACGGAAGAAGTCGGTGTAGGCGACGGCGAGAATGCGGAGAGGCAGGGTTGCGCGTCCCGGTAGTCCGCGGACGATCGCGAGCCCCAGTGCGAAGATCAAGACAAGGATCTCGGCGATCACCATCAGCTTGATGTTCGTCTGGAAGCCGTCCCAGACCTGCGGGACCGCGTGGCGGAAGCCGAGTGGGCTGAAGAAGGCGTGCAGGAACTTGCCCATCTCGGCCTCCGCCGCGGTGAACTAACCGGTTATTTCAGGACGGGCGGGATCGGGTTGAGAAGCCACTTCTTCACCAGCGTTTTGATCGTTCCGTCCGCGGTGAGCGCTTTGATCGCGCTGTCCAGGAAGGGCTTCAGCTTGCTTCCCTTCTCCATCACCCCCCCGTAATGCTCTTTGGTGACGATCTGACCGGCGATGCCGCCGTACGCCCCCGGCTTCTTCCTGCTCTGCGCTGCGACGATCGGGACGTCGAGAATCAGCGCGTCGCACTTCCCCGCCTGGACGGCGTCGAATGCGGCGGTCGACGACGCCGAGTAGACGAGCGGCTTCTTCTTGGGCCGGAGCTTGTGCTGGATGTACGCGAGCCCCGTCGTGCTCGACTGGGCGCAGAGTTGGAGACTCTTGAGAGCGGCGAGGCTCGTCGGCTTCTTCAGGCCTTTGCGGATGAGCACCCCCTGATTGGCGTCAAAGTACGGCGCCGTAAAGGACACCACCTTCGCGCGCTCCGTGGTGATCGTGACCTCCTCGAACGCGACGTCGTACTTCTTGGGCGAGGGTGAGAACAGCCCGCCGAAGGGCGCCCGCAAGTACTGGACCTTGCTGATCCCCAGCTTCTTGGCGATCGCCTGCGAGAGCGCGGCCTCGAAGCCGGTGGGGTGCTTGATTGTCGATCCGGTGGCTCGACCGTTCCAGAACGCCGGGGCGGGAAGGTCGAAGCCGATTATGAGCTTTCCCGGTGATTTGGTCGGTGCAGCCAGCGGCCCGGCGCCGGCCGTCGCGGTCATCGCCAGAGCGGCGATGCTTGCAGCCAGCAGGACTCGCTTCATGGATCCTCCCTCGTTCGAAATACCCGGCAGGGACGGAATGTAGCGCGCTCGGGCCCGCGGGTTAGGGAGTACGGAGCAGGGGCCGGGTGAGGCAGGTCGGGCCGCCGTCCCCTTTTGAGAGCTCGGCGCCCGCGTAGAGGGTGACATCCACTCCCGCCTGCTCCATACGCCGGCGGGTCTGCGGATTCCCCTCAACGGCGAGGGCGACTCTCGGCGCGAGTGCGAGGACGTTGGGCCCGAGCGTGTCGAGCTCGTCGTCGGGCACCTCGATCGTGCGGACGCCGTGCTCCGAGAGCAGCTGGAGCAGGCGGACCGGTGCGAGCGGCGGGTAGACGAGAGCGAGATCTCGGTCGAGCATGCTGATGACGGACATCAGGTGGAGGACTTCGCCAGCACCGCGGTAGTGCGGCAGGTCCAGTGCGATGACGTCAACGCGCGGCAGGTGCTGTTGCAGCGCCGCGATCCCGGGGCCATTCGTTCGATAGCTCCAGCCGACGAGGAGCGTCTCTTCGTTCAGCCAGACGATGTCGCCGCCCTCTGCGCACGCCGGCGCATCCAGGCTCGCAAGGATCGGGACGCCGGCTGCCTGTAGGTCGGCCGCGGCCGCGGGAACCTCGGCGCGACGAAGCTCCTTCCCCGGTCGCAGCACGATCGCGCCCTCGTCCGAGATCAGGCTCGGATCATGGGTGTAGATCGCATCCGGGTCCGCTTCGATCGGAGCCTCTCCGACGACGACCTCCGCACCGAACTCGCTGAGGATGTTGCAGAACTCGTCGTGCTCGACGAGCAGTCGGCCGGGATCCGGAGCCGCGCGCCAGGCGAACCGAGACCAGTGTGCGAGCGAGCCCGGATCGGGCGGGCGGACGAGCACCCGTCGCAGGCGTGCCACCATCGTCTGACCGCCGAAGAGCTGCGCCGCCACCTCGTTCATCGCCACAGCAGCGTACTCAGCATGATTCGGGTCCGTGCAGGTCCCGATCAGCAATCCGGACAAGGTCTTCTTCCCGGAGCGAGGCCTGACGAAAGGCGATCTGGTTCAGTACTACGCTGATCTCGCCGATGCCGTCCTCCCGCACCTGCGGGGCCGGCCGTTTCACATGGTGCGCTACCCGAACGGGGTGGACGGAGCTTTCTTTCACCAGAAGCGGGTGCCCCCGCACCCGGAGTACGTCGGGGAGCAGTACGTCGAGTTTCCGAGCGGCCACTCGACGGTGTTCGCGGTGATCGACAATGCGGCCGCGCTTGCCTGGGTGATCAATCTCGGTTGCATCGAACTGCACACGTGGCACTCGCGCGTCCCCGAGATCGAGAAGCCCGATTACCTCCTCATCGCCCTCGACCCGACGACCGACGGGCAGTGGCCGTACGTGCGGCAGATCGCGCTCGTCGTGCGGGACGTGATGGAGGAGCTCGGTCTCGCCGCGTTTCCGAAGACGTCCGGCGCGACGGGGCTCCATGTGCTGGCGCCGATCGAGCCGGAACTGCCGTTCCCGGAGGTGCGGCGCTTGGCGAAAGCGCTCGCGGAGGAGGTGGAACGGCGGGTCGGCGACCAGGAGGTGGCGACGACGACCTGGCGTGTCGCCGATCGCCGCGGGGTCTTTGTGGACTTCGGTCAGAACTCCCGCGACAAGACGATCGCGGCCGCGTATTCGGTGCGGCCGACTTCGGATGCTCGCGTGTCCGCGCCTTTGAGCTGGGGCGAGGTCGCAGGCGTGGATCCGGCTGCGTTCACGGTCGAGACGATGCGCGACCGAGTGGCCGAGGTCGGCGACCTCACCGCCGGCATGTGGGAGCGCAAGGTCTCGCTCGAGCCACTCTTCGCGAAGCTCGGGCTCGATCGGCCCTAGCTCGCCAGCAGGCTCTCGAAAGTCGGATCGTCCTTGCGGTGCGTTGGCCTGACCTCGCGCCACGTGCACTGTTCCGGATCCTTGTCGTCGCGGAAGCGGATGAAACGCGAGCCGTGGCGGAAGCGGTGGCCCTGCACCTTGTCGTAGCGCACCTCGGCGACCAGCTCGGGTCGCACCGCAGACTCCTGCAGCTCTCCTGTCCCCCAGCGGTTCGGCTCCGAGAAGCCACGGTCGGGCGCGTCCTTCAACAGAGGCTCGATCCGGTCGAAGATCTCCTTGTGCCGGCTCGCCGCCACGGCGGCCGAGCCGACATAGTCGATCTTGCCGCCGTCGCCGTACAGCCCGAGGAGCAGCGTCGCGATCCGCGTCGGTTTCTCCTTCCAGCGTACGCCGACGATCACGCAGTCTGCGGTCTTGTGCGGCTTCACTTTGAGCACGCCGTCCCGCGAGCCCGGAAGGTAAGGAAGTCCGAGCCGCTTGGCGATGACGCCGTCGAGGCCGGCCGCTTCGAAGCTGTCGAGCCATCTCTGGGCGTTGGCGGCGTCGCCGGTCGTCGGCGAGAGGTGGAAGTCGTCGCCGAGCACTCGCTCGAGCTCCGCGCGGCGCTCCTCGAGCGGCAGCTCGTGGACGGGCTTGCCTTTCCAGAGCAGGAGGTCGAACACGATGAAGTCCGCTGGGATCTCCGCCGAGAGCTTGCGCACCCGCGACTCGGCAGGATGGAGCCGAAGCTGCATCGAGTCGAAGTCGAGCACGCCGCCACGCGCGATGACGATCTCCCCGTCCAGAGCGGAGTGGGGCGGCAAGAGGTCACCCAGGGGTCGCAACTCCGGGAAATAGCGGAGCAGCGGCCGGCCGTTTCGCGACCAGAGGGCGACCTCGTCGCCGTCGTTCTCGAGAACACCCCTGAAGCCATCCCATTTCGGCTCGAATTGCCAGCCGTCGGTGTCCGGAAGCTCCTTGACGAGCTGAGCCTCCATGGGCGGGAAGGGCACGTTTGGTCCAGGCACCGCGCGGAACCCTACTGGCGTGGGTGAACTGGACGGGGTCTGGGCTGTCGAGCGCGTCTCGGGCGCGCTCCCGCCGCTGCTCGGATGCGTGAAGCGCATCCACGGCTCACGCGGCACGACGGAATTCCCGCACGTTCCGGGCGTTCCGTTCGAGGTCCGCGGGCGGGAGCTGCACTATCCATTGGGGCTCTTCATCGACAGGCTCGAGCCGCGCAACGGCGCCTACCTCGGGCGGGCGACTTTGCTCGGCCATGAGCTCGGTCAATTCACCATGAGGAGGTTGGACGCAATGGGACAGTTGAAGGAGCAGCTGATCAAGCACATCGACGAAGCGCATGCGATGGAGCACAACGTGCTGCGCATGCTCGACGGGATGATCGCGACGACCGACGATCCGGAGATCCTCGACGCCCTGGAGCATCACAAGATGCAGACGCAGGGCCACGCGGATCGAATGGCACAGCGGCTCGAGGCGCACGACGTCGCGCCGTCCACGGTCAGACAGCTTGGTGGCGTGATCGGAGCCCTCGCGAAGTTGCCGCTCGATTTCGTCCGCGGCGAAAAGGCCGGCGGGAACGCGCGGGACGGCTATGCCACGGAGCACCTCGAGATCGCGAGCTACGAGCTGCTGAGCCGCATCGCGCAGAAGGCAGGGGACGAGGAGACGGCGACCGCAGCCCGCGAGATCATCGTGGAAGAGCGAGCAATGGCGAAACTCATCGAGCTGAACTGGGACAGGTTCGCCGAGCTCTCCCTCGAGGAAGAGGGCATAACGGTCTAGTCACTTACAGCCACGGCCTGGTGTCGGACACCAGGCCGTGGCTGTTCCGGCTAGTACGGGCTAGTTGAGCCAGGGCGCCAGGAAGCCCTCGATCTCGCGGCAGCCGCGAGGGCGCTCGAGCCGGGCCGCGACAGCCTTGTTCTCGACGACGACGAGGGTCGGCACCGTCTCGATCTTGAAGCGCTCGAGGAGGGCGGGATGCTCCTCTTCCGCGACCCTGACGACGTCGAACGTGCCGTGGTTTTGCCGCCGTTGCAACACCTGGGCGAGGAAGCCTTCCACGCGCCTGCAATGACCCGACAGCGCCGAATGGAAGAACACCAGCCTCGGCTGCACTACCAGTGGGGGGATAGCCACTGCCATATCGCACCTCCGTTGAATCTGGAAGGGCGAGGACTTGGCCCTTGCACTTGCTAGGAACGAGCGGATTTCTGCCCAGAAACTGTCCTTTCGTAACCTCGGATCGGACACGCCTGTCTAAGCTCACGTGATGAGAAGGGTCGGGGTCACAGGGCTCGGTGCGGTCACGCCGCTCGGCAACGACGCGCAGTCGACCTGGAGGGCCGCTGTCGCGGGCGAGAGCGGCATCGACTGGATTCGCTCGTTCGACCCGGGCGATGCGCCGGTGCGGATCGCCGCCGAGGTCAAGGACTTCGACGCGACGCAGGTGGCCTCGCCGAAGGAGGTGCGCAAGCTCGAGCGGAACGTCCTGCTAGCCCTGGGCGCAGGCAGGGAGGCGATGGGAGATGCGGGCCTGAACGGCTTCGATCCGAAGCGGGTCGGCGTGGTGTTCGGCACGGCGATCGGGGGCGTGAACGGATTGCTGGAACAGGAGGACATCCGCCGCGAGCGCGGGCCGGACCGCGTGTCGCCGAACTTCCTTCCGAATGTCCTGGTGGACTCTGCGAGCGGACAGCTTGCGATCTCGCTCGGGATCAAGGGCCCGAATTACGCGGTCGTTTCCGCCTGCGCGACCGGCTCGCATGCGATCGGCGAGGCTGCGGAGCTGATCAAGCGCGGGGACGCCGACGCGATGCTGGCCGGCGGCGGCGAGGCGTGTCTGAACCCCCTGATCCTCGCCGGCTTCACGGCCATGCGCGGCCTTGCTGTGGAGAACGAGGACCCGCCGCTCGCGTCGCGGCCGTTCGACGCCACACGCGCGGGCTTCGTGATGGGGGAGGGTGCCTGCGTGTTCGTCCTCGAAGAGCTGGAAGCCGCTCACGCTCGGGGCGCGCACGTGTACGCGGAGGTGCTCGGCTACGGAGCGTCGAACGACGCGCATCACATGGCACAGCCCGAGCCCGAGGCGACCGGCGTCGCCGACATGATGCGCGCCGCGCTCAGCCGCGCCGGAGTCGAGCCCGAGCGGGTCGGCTACATCAATGCGCACGGCACGTCGACTCCGCTCGGAGATCTGGCGGAGACGAAAGCGATCAAGGACGTCTTCGGCGAGCACGCCTACGAGCTGGCGGTCTCGTCCACCAAGTCGATGATGGGCCACACCTTCGGCGCGGCAGGAGCGATCGAGGCGATGATGTGCGTCCTCGCGCTGCATGAAGGAGTGATCCCGCCCACGATCAACTACCGCCACCCAGATCCGGAGTGCGACCTCGACTACGTGCCGAACGAAGCCCGCGAGGTGAAGGTCGACGTCGCGCTCTCGAACGCGATGGGGCTCGGCGGCCACAACGGCTGCGTCCTGCTGGGGCGCGTCGAGTGAGCTTCATCGTCGACCCCGCGGTCGAGGCGTACGCCGAGGAGCACACGACACCTGACGGTGAGCTGTTCGAGCGTCTGGCGGCGGAGACCCGCGAGAAGACGACCGCGCCACAGATGATGGTCGGCCGCCTCGAGGGCCGCTTCCTCGGGATGCTCGTCAGGAGCCTGCGCGCGCGGCGCGTCCTCGAACTGGGGACGTTCACCGGTTACTCCTCGATCTCGATGGCGCTCGCGCTGCCGTCGGGAGGCCGGGTCGTCACCTGTGACGTCAACGAGGAGACGACCGCGATCGCGAGGCGCTACGCGGAAGAGGCCGGAGTCGCGGATCGCGTCGACTACCGCCTCGGTCCCGGCCTCGAGACGATCGCGCAACTCGACGGCCCGTTCGACCTCGTCTTCATCGACGCGGACAAGCCGAACTACGTCAACTACTACGAGGCGACGCTCCCGCTGCTGGCTGACGGTGGCGTGATGGTCGTCGACAACACGCTCTGGTCGGGCAAGGTGGTCGACGAGGACGACGACGAGGAGTCGACGCGTGCAATTCGTGCGCTCAACGACCATGTGTCGGCGGACCCTCGTGTCGACAACGTGCTCCTCACCGTCCGCGACGGAATGAACCTCGTCTGGCGGGCATGACATGATCGCCACATGGTCCAGGCGATGGCGTCACCACAGACTCAGCGCGGGCCGGTCGGCAACACCCGCTCGATCGGGCTGTCGATTCTCTGGGCCTTACTGACCTTCGGCATCTACACGTTCGTCTGGACGTACAAGACGCAGGAGGAGATCAAGCGCTACTCGGGCAACGGCGTCGGCGGCGTGATCGGGTTCGTCATCTACTTCGTGCTCTCGCCGGTGACGTTCTTCCTCGTGCCGTCCGAGGTGCGCTACATGTACGAGGATCTCGATGGACAGCGAAGTCCGGTGCGCGGCGTCACCGGTTTCTGGTTCCTCCTGCCGCTGATCGGGCACATCGTCTGGTTCGTCAAGGTTCAGGGCGCGCTCAACCGCTACTGGCAGTCGAAGGGCGCTCCGCCGCCGTAATCACCTCCGGGTCGAGCTCTTCGATCGACTCGAGCACGACGCTTGCACGGGCGAGCACGTCGGCCGGCGGCGGGAATGCACGATTCGGAATCGCCACGACGTGCATACCGGCTGCATGGCTAGAGCGAATGCCGCTGGCCGAATCCTCGATCGCGACGCTCCGAGCCGCCTCCACGCCCAGGCGGCGCGCGGCTTCGAGGTACACGTCGGGAGCGGGCTTGCCGCGTTCGACTTCCTCGGACGAGACCGTCGCCTCGAAGTACGGCGCGAGGCCCGACACCTCGAGCACACGGTCGATCAGCTCGCGATTCGACGACGAGGCGACGGCGAGCCGCCAGTGAGCGGCCAGCCGTTTCACTGCGTCGACTGCACCGTCGACGAGCGGGAGACTCTCGGAGTAACGGGCGAGCATCCGTTCGACGACTTCGCGACTGATCTCGTCAGGCGGCTCAGGCAGGCCGACCACCTCGTGCAGGTAACGCGACCACTCGGTCGAGCTCATGCCCATCATGTCCGCCTGCGCCTGCGCGCTCCAGCGGCCTCCGCGTTCGCGAGCGAGACCTTCGCGCACCTCGTCCCACAGTTCCTCGCTGTCTATGATGACGCCGTCGAGGTCGAAGACGACTGCGTCGATCACGCGGGGAGGTACACGCCGCCGCGGTACACGAGCCCCGGGCCGGGCAGGCCGAGCTCCGTCGACTCGACCTCGCCGACGAAGATCGTGTGGTCGCCGACGTCGTGCTCGGACGCCGTCCGGCACTCGAGCCAGGCGAGGGACTGGTTCACGAGCGGCCCACGAGAGCCGTCGCGCACGTCGACGCCGTTCCACAGCGCGACCGGCGGAATTCCACTGCGCGCAAAATGCTGGGCGATGTCCGCCTGCGCGCCTGACAACAGGCTGGCCGACCACCCTCGTGCGCGGCGAATCGGCTCGTGCGAAGACGAGTCTTTGCCGATCGAGATGCCGACGAGCGGTGGCTCCAGCGACAACGACACGAGCGAGCCGACGGTCAGGCCGAACCGCTCCCCGTCGAGCGCTGTCGTGACGACGGCGACCGGGGCCGGAAAGCGGCGCATCACTTCTCTCAGCTCTTCGCCCTCCATGCCCTCGATGATAGGGACGTGACGAGGCGGGACGTCATCGAGATTGCCCTGGCGGGAGTGCTCATGGCCGCGGCTGGGAGCGCCCACTTCGTCGACGCGACCCCTGTGCTGACCTTCGTTCTGACGGCGCTTGCGATCGCGGTGCTCGCCCGGCTCGTCGGCAGCGCGACCGAGCAGCTCGGCAGCCGAGTGGGATCGTCGGCCGCCGGCGCGATCCAATCCGCACTCGGCAACCTGCCCGAGCTCTTCATCGCGCTGTTCGCTCTGCATCAAGGGCTCACGCTCGTCGTTCAGTCGGCGCTCGTTGGCTCCGTGATCGCAAACAGCGTGCTCGTGCTCGGGCTCGCCTTCATCGCCGGTGGGATCCGGCACGGGACGCAGACGTTCGACTCTCCGCGCGCGCGCCTGATCGCCACGCTGACGATCCTCGCCGCCGCGATCCTCTCGGTGCCGACGCTCTCGCACGCCGTCCACACGCAGGCGGCGTCCCACGAGAAGTCGCTGAGCCTCATCTGCGCCGGAGTGCTGATCGCTCTCTTCTTCCTGACGCTCCCGGGCCTGCTCGCGGTCGGCGACGAATCCGAGCCCGATCCTCCGCGCTGGTCGCTTCCGATCACCGTGAGCATCCTGGGCGGAGCCGGCGTCGCCGCAGCTTTGGTCAGCGATTGGTTCGTCACCGCCCTGAAGCCGGCGACGGAGGCGCTGGGCATGAGTCAGATCTTCGCCGGGCTGATCGTCGTCGCGATTGCAGGCAACGCGGTGGAGAACGTCGTCGGTGTTCAGCTCGCGGCGAGAAACCGTCCGGACTTCGCGATCTCCGTGATCATCAATTCGGCGTTGCAGGTCGCCCTGCTGCTCACGCCGATCCTCGTCTTCGTGAGTCTCTTCTTCGCGACTCCGCTGACGCTCGTCTTTCCCACGCTGCTCGCGATCGTCCTGCTGCTGTCTGCCTGGATCCTCGCGGTCGTCGTCTACGACGGCGACAGCACCTGGGAGGAGGGCGCGATCCTCGTCGGCTTCTATGTCGTCATTGCGGCGAGCTTCTGGTGGGGCGCGTAGCACCGCGAGCCGGCCGAAATGGTTGCGGTGTCTGTCGTGTGCGCGACAATCCGGACATGGCCGCGGTCAAGAGGGACTACTACGAGGTGCTGGGACTGGCCCGCGACGCCGACGAGGAGACGATCAAGCGCGCCTTCCACTCGCTGGCCCGTGACTGGCATCCGGACGTCGCCGCTGCTCCCGATGCCGAAGTCCGATTCCGGGAGCTCGCCGAGGCCTATTCGGTCCTTTCCAAGCGCGAGGCGCGGCTCCTGTACGACCGCTACGGGTACCGGGGTCGCGGGAACCAGGGCTTCGACGAGGCGCTCTGGGAAGCCCGGCCAGCAGCGGCGTCCCGGGGAGAGAACATCCATGTCGGGATCGAGCTCAGGAGCTTCGAGGCGGAGGAGGGAACGCGCCGCATCGTGACCTACGAGGCCGCCGTGCGCTGCAAGGCGTGCATGGGGCGGGGATCGGTCGGCCTGCCCGACCCGCGGTGCGACTACTGCGGCGGCACAGGGCGCAAGCGCACGGTCTCGAGCCTGGACGTCGCCAACCTGCTTCAGATCGATCCGTGTCCAGCCTGCATTGCCGAGCCGTGCTCGCAGTGCGGCGGAGAAGGGACGGTTACGGCCGAGCGCCGAATCCGCCTGCTCGTGCCCCCCGGGGTCCAGGACGGTGCGCAGCTGCGCGTCGGCGGCGACGGCAACGACGTCGGCGCGGGCTCGATCCCGGGTGACCTGCTCGTGCGGGTCAAGGTCCTTCCGCCGCCACGGGATCCGCGGTTCGTGCGCTATGCGGCGCTTGTTCTGCTCGTCTTCGCGATCGCCACGCTCGCCGTCTACGTGACCCACTGACCGCTCAGTCGAGGGATTTCCCACCAAATCGGGTTTTTCGGCGCTACGCTTGGATGTGGACCGGCGTCTGCTGCGGCCGCCGCTCTACTCGTGATGGAAACGCCGCAGCTCTACCGAGATCTCTGGCCCGGCAGTCGACGCCGGATCCTCGTCGTGGACGACGACCCCTCTTTGCGCTTGCTGCTCCGCGTGACACTCGCCGCCGACGAGTTCGAGATCGAGGAGGTCGCGTCGGCCGAAGAAGCGCGCGAGGTCGCGCGATTCTGGCGTCCGGCCGTTGTGCTCCTAGACGTGCAGCTCCCCGGGCTCGACGGGCTCTCGTTCTGCCGGCAGCTCACGGCGGGACGTGACGATCCGCCGGCGGTCATTCTGCTGACCGGAACCTCAACGCCCGCGGCAGAAGCGAAGAAGGCCGGTGCGCGGGCAATCCTGCACAAGCCGTTCAGTCCGCTGGACCTGATCGCGCTGATCGACGGGCTCAACGAGACGCCCACCGAGCGTCTCGTCTCACTCGGCGAAGGCGACGCCGAGCAGCTTCTGGTCTATGCACGGGACCTGAGCCGCATCGTCGAGCTCGAGCGCTCCCAGCGGCGGCTACTCCAGCACGCCTATCGGCAGACCGTGGCCGCCCTCGCAGACGCGCTCGAGGCGAAGGATCCCGGGACGGGTCTGCACGCGCAACGCGTGCAGCACTACGCGGTCGCCCTCACCGAGATGGTCGAGCCTCGCCTGCTTGACGACGCGAGCCTCGAGTACGGGTTTCTCCTCCACGACGTCGGCAAGATCGGTGTGGGCGATCAGATTCTCAACAAGCCGGGGCCGCTGAGTGACGCCGAGCGCAACCTAATCGAGCTGCATCCCGAGGTCGGCGCCGAGATCCTGTCCGGCGTCGCCCTGCTCGAGGGCGAGGGACTCGCCGTAGTGCTGTCGCATCACGAACGCTGGGACGGCCGCGGCTATCCCGCCGGCCTCGCCGGCGAAAGCATCCCACTCGGCGCGCGGATCTTTGCCCTCGCCGACACGCTCGACGCGATGACGAGCGATCGTCCGTATCGGGCAGCGCTCAGTTGGGAGAAGGCGACGGACGAGATTCTGTCGCACGACGGTTCGCAGTTCGACCCGAAGGTCGTGCGTGCTTTCTGTACACGCGAGCGACAGCTGCACCGCATTTACGAAGAGTTCTCCGTCGTCGCCGCCTGATGGGGTAGCTCGCTGAGGAGCGCACGCGCTCGCGAGGCGGGGGAGGTCGCGCCTTTGCGCTCGAAGAGCACAAGCGCAGACTCAACGGCCGAGCGTGACTCGTCCAGCTTGCCGCCAAGTCGCAGAACCTCAGCTTCGTCGAGCAGCGCCTCGCCATGCTCGCCGTAGGAGTCTGTCCTCGCCACGATTTCGACAGCCTCTCGTACGAGCTTCTCGGCGCGGTCGGTCTCGCCCCGCTGTGCGAGGACTTTCGCCTGGACTGCCCGCGAACGATTCTGTGAGACGAAATCGTCGGCGGTGGCGAGCTCGCCTGCTTCTACGGCGAACTGCTCGGCCTCGTCGAGCCGTCCTTGTGCATAGAGAGCCTCGGCGAGGAAGCATGCGACCGTCGACCTGAACCCGCGCTCGCCGAGTTGCTCTAGCCCCTCGTACCCTTCTCGAGCGATCGTTTCCGCTGCGGCCGCATCCCCGGCTTCCAGCTCGACCACGGCCTCGATCATCGCGGAGGCGTGCGCCATGAGGTCGTTGCCGAAATCCCGGAGCAGCGCTCGCGTGCGCGCCACATCGGCACGCGAGCCGGACACATCGCCGCGCCAGGTCCCGTAGAGCGCTCGCGCGCCGAGCGCCAGAGCCTCGAGGACCGTTCCTCTTTCACGGCGAAGGAGCTCGTCGCACCGATCGAGGCCCTCGTCCGTAGAGCGGTGCCCCCAGGCCTCGTGGACCGTCTGGGTCCCGATCGTGTCGCGTTCCAGCCGCTGATTGCCGCAGCGGTGGGCATGCAAGACGGCCCGATCGAATGACCTCTCGGCTTCAGCGGAGTGTCCGAGCCACGACTGGAACTGGGCCGCAGTCGCCCAGCCCTCGGCGAGCGCGGCGTCGTCGCCGAGTGGCTCGAGGGCCGCGACCGACTCCAGCACCTCGTGAAGCAAGAGCTTGTCGGTCGAGGCCGCCTCGGACGCGTCGATCCGTCCGAGTCCGAACCGAGCCCGTGCGATGACGGCGTGATCGTCCCCACCCTGCGCGGCCTCGAGCGCAGCGCCGAACGACCCCCGCGCCTGTTCGAGCTTGCCGGCGTCCCACTGCGCATAGCCGAGAGCGATCAGCAGCGCGCAGCGAGACGCAGACTCGGGCGCGAGCAGGTCGGTTGCCCGTTTCAGCAGGTTGATGCCGCCTGAGACGTCGTCTCGTTCCAACGCCCGACCTCCCGCGATACCAAGGTGTTCGCCAGCACGCTCGGCGAGCGCGCGCGCATCGTCGCCGACCGGTCCAAGCTGCTCGCGCAGCCGATACGCCTGTTCGAGATGGAAGCCGAGAATCTCGTCGAAGCCGCTACGAGAGTCGGCCAGCCAATCGGCGAAGCGTTCGTGCAGCTCACTCCGCAGCTCTTTCGGCATCGCCTCGTACGCGGCGTCGCGAATCAGCAGATGCCGAAAGCGAAACGCGTCGTCGTTCGGAAACGTCGCTGATCGATGCGGTCGGACAAGCTCTTTGCGCACTAGCGCCGGCAAGGTGGAGACGTCCGCACCGAGCGCGGAGAGAGGGGAGGCCCAGAACTCCTTGCCGATCACGGAGGCACGCTCGGCCGCGACGCGTTCTACCGACGGAAGCTGCTCGAGCCGGGTGGCGAGGAGCGACTGGATGGTCGGCGGGACGCTGACGTCACCGTTGCCGCCGTTCTGAGAGAGCAATGCGAGCATCTGCTCCACGAAGAGAGGATTGCCTTCGGCCGTAGCTGTGATTCGGACGCGCACGTCGTCAGCGAGGTGATGGCCGTGCAGGAGGTTGTCGACCAGCGTCTCCGCGTCGCCCTCGGGAAGCGGCTCGAGCAACGTCGTCGTGACATTCAGCTTGCCGCCTCCCCAGCCGGGCCGGCCGTCGAGCAACTCCGGCCGACCGATGCACAGGACCACGATCGGTGCGCCACGGCTCCAATCGGCGAGGTGGTCAACGAGCTCGAGGAGTGTTTCTTCGGCCCAGTGCAGGTCGTCGAGCACCACCACGAGTGGGCGCGCGTGCGCGAGAATCTCAAACAGCTTCCGCACGGCTTGAAAGATCTCTTCGCGAGAGTGAACCGGCGTTTCCGCAGTACCGATCGCGCCGGAGACGATGTTGAGGAACCGTCGCGCCTCCGGGTCGCGCTCGATGACCTGGATCAGCTCCGCGTCGAGCGCGAGCTTCTCGATGATCTCGACGAGTGGGAAATACGTGATCCCTTGTCCATAGGCGAGGCAGCGCCCGCGCAGCACGATCGCCTCGTCGAGAGTCGAGAGAAATTCCTCGGTCAGACGCGACTTGCCGATCCCGGCCGTCCCGAGGAGCGTAAAGAGATGGCACGAGCGATCCGCGACGGCGCGGGCGTAGACCTGTCGCATCTGGGCGAGCTCGTCGGACCGTCCGACGAACGGCGCATCGAATCGGCGGAGGAACGCCGGCGCGTCCTGGCGCACGCTCAGCAACCGGTGAGCCACCACCGGCTCGGACTTTCCCTTCGCATCGATCGGTTGCGCCCGTTCCAGCTCCAACGCACCTTCTGCGAGCTCACGAGTGCGGTCGCCGATCAGAATCTCGTTGACGCCCGCGGCCTGCTCGAGTCGAGCCGCGACGTTGACGGCGTCGCCGGTGACCAGCGTGCCGCCGGCGCCCGTCATGACCTCGCCGGAGTTGATGCCCATCCGAACGGCGAGCTCGATTCCGAATTCGCGCCGCAGCTCGTCGTTGATCTGGCCCAGGCCGTCGCGGAGCTCCGCGGCCGCACGGGCCGCACGCAACGCATCGTCCTCGTGGACAACCGGAACGCCGAACACTGCCATGACCGCGTCGCCGATGAACTTCTCGACGGTACCGCCGTGACTCTCCACGACGCTGCGTGCTGCATCGAAGTACCGCTCCATCACCTTGCGTAGCGACTCCGAGTCGAGATCTTCGCCTAGTGCCGTCGATCCGGTCACGTCGCAGAACAGCACGGTCACGACCTTCCGCGACTTGCGTTCGTCCGCGACCTCGAGCCGTCCGCCACACGAGTCACAGAAGCGTGCACCGGGGCGGTTCTCGTGACCGCAGGAAGGACAGATCTCCATAGGTGAAATCTATGCCGCCGCGGTGATCCCACGGACCTTAGGGCTAGGTGGACCCTCCCATCGTCCGGTGGCACTCGAGCGGAAACGCGCCATCGTCAGTGCATGGACGGCCCGCGAGAGATCGATGCTCGGCACGGCGGAGGCATCGACGTCGAGCTCCTCTGGGATCCCCGCACTCAGGGGCTCTCGGTGGTGGCTCACGATGCGATGAGCGACGAGACCGTGACGATTTACGTCGAGGCGGACGAGGCTCTCGAGGTCTTCCGCCACCCGTTCGCATATGTGGGCGAACCCGCTCCGCGAGTCGGCTCGCGGGTCAAAGCGCCTTAGGCGCATTTCGGTCAGGCAACAGCAAGAGGAGTGTTGCCGTAGCCGGTGAAGCGGGCTGGGAGTGAGTGGTCCGGCCCTCTTCGGTAGGTGTCCGATACCAATCTGCAGGCCAAGCTGATCCGTCGGGCGGCTGTCCGGCACGCACTGATCTCGTGGATGTTCGGCGTCGTGATCATCGCGATCACGATCAACATCGTCGCCAGCCTCGCCCACTAATGGACCTCGTAGGCGGCGGGGGTGGGATTTGAACCCACGGACCGCCTTGCGACGGTCAGCGGTTTTCAAGATGAGACGAGTGTTGTTGTTTTGTCGGCGTGTGCGGCGCTTTTGAGGCCGTGATGGCGCTGTGCGATCGTTCGCGCGACTGTCCGGGCGTCGTCATGAGACGGGATGGTGAGCGTTTCCGGCTCGTGTGCGGCCGCTTCGGGGGATCGTGCGCGATTGTGCGCGCGACTGTTCTGCTCCGGGCGCGCAGAAGCAGCGTACTACCAGCGCACCGCTGGTGGTTCGGTGGGAGTGCGCTCCCGTCCGCTCTGTTTTCTAAAAAGACAACAGACTGTCGGGTTTGGGCTATCGCGTGAGGAATTCCGTGGCAAAACAAGACCGCGTGCCTTCAGGCCGGTGCCGAATGGCGCGGGTTAGTAGCGGATCTGGTGCGGGTCGTAGAGGGGGAGGTTGAGGGCGGCGGCGAGCTGGGCGTCGTGTTTTTGGAGCAGTTGGCGGGAGGGGTCGAGGCTGGTGCCTGTATGTCTGCGCCGGCTTGGGTTGCGCTCGGCGATGTCGTAGATGTTTCCCCGGGGGAGGAAGCTGCGTATGGTGCCGAGGCGGCGGTTGAGTGCTTCGTGTGCGCCGGAGAGGGCGTCGACGCAGTCGTCGTGGGGGGCGTGGGGGAAGGCGCAGAGTTCGTCGAGGAGGTCGTCGCTGTTGCGGCCGCGGACGATTTTGATCAGCCCGTTTTCGGCTGCGGCGGCGGCGCCGTCTGCGCGTACGTTCTTGGCGCCGGTGGCGCGTTGGCTTCGGACGATGTAGCCGGCCAGGACATGTCGTTTGTAGCGGTCGGTGACGGCACGGCCGGCGGCGCCGGGTTCTTGTTCGATCGTGATCTCGACTTCGCGGCCGTCGTTGCGGGCGGTGGCGGCGACGATCTCCTCGATCGTGCCGGGGGGTTTGCGGACGCGGACGATGTCGGTGATGTAGTAGGTGCCGGCAGCGTTGAGTTCGAGTTTGAGGCCGACTGTGTAGTCGGGGTCGGGGGAGGCGGCGCTCGGTTCGGTTGCGGCGAGGTCCCAGAAGCGGACGGCCCGGGTTGTGTTTGGCAGCTGGTTTCGGTCGATCTGTTCGAACCAGCCGTGTTGGAACAGTTCGCCCTCGTCGGGAATGTCCCAGTCGCCGTTGAGGAGCCGTTCGCGCTCGGAGCGTGGCAGCACCGAGAGCGAGGTGATGTAGTCGTCGTGGTTGAGATACGGGTTGTCTGTTAGCCGGGCAGGCAGGAAGACAGCGCCCTCGTGGCGGCTATCCGGGTCGACGAAATAGCTCTTCACCCAGCCGTGGCCCGGGCCGCCGGGGTTGCTGGTTGCGCGGGCGCGGATCGGCACGTCGGCCAGTCGGGTTCCATCCCGTGCGGACTCGCTCGTTGCGCCCGCCGCGTTAGGTTGGCGGAGGACGCGAAACATGCGTTGGTAATGGCGTTGGTCGAAGCGGACGAGTTCGTCGAAGCCGACGAAGGAGAAGCTGCTGCCGGCGTAGCGGCTGACGTCCTTGAGCGCGTCGAGGTAACCGAAGCGAAGCGACGCTCCACCACCACCGTTTTTGCCGGGTCCGGGGAAGCGCCAGGTTCTGGTCTCTCCCGACCAGCTCGCCTTGCTGTTGGCGAGCCAGTCGTGGGCGATCTCGATCAGCCCTCCCGGCAGCTCGAACTCGGTCAGGCTGGGACGCAAAAGCAGGGCGTGGTAGGCGGGGACGTCGCAGTACTGCAGCGCTGCGGTCAGCAGCGCGATCGACTTGCCGCCGCCTGCTGCCCCGCCGAACAGCACTTCCAGTTGCTGCAGGCGTAGGAACGCCTCCTGTCTGGGCGTCGGCTGGAGCGGGCAGGAGCGCAGCCGCAGCGGCCCGATCAGCTCGAGCAGCGGCTCGGCGGCTTGTTGTTGGAGTTTCGTCAGCGTCGTGATCGGTGCGGCGGTCATCTAGTCCTCCTCCGTGCTGTTGGTGATCGCGGTTATCGGGGTGCTGGTGTCGTTGGGATCAACCGCATGCATTCCGAGCGCGCTGAGCGTGCCGGTCTCGCGCAGCGCTTCGATCACCGCGGCGGTGTGTTCGGGCGAACGGGCCGGTGCGGCTGGTTGCTCGTCGGCCGCCTGTGGTTCGGGGGGCTGTGCCAGTTCGTGCTGGAGTTGTTGCCAGAGCTTGTAGAGCCGGTCGAGGTCGGCGGGGCCGATACGCACGTCGCCGCGGCGCAGCCGGTCGGCGTACGCGACGAGGCTGGCGTCGATCAGCTTGACCAGCTTGCCGATCTGCTCGGCGCGGGCTTGGCCGAGCATGCTGTTCGTCTCCTGCGCTGCTTGCGCGTTGATCAGCCGCAGCCGCTGCTGCCACTGCTCGCTGCGCCCGTGCCGTTCGACCGTGCGAACGCTCACCCCGAACTCGGCCGCCACAGCGGCGTAGGAACGGCGCTCCGGCGCCAGCGAGGCGAAGAATGCGAATGCCTGCTCCCAATCGATCAGCGGCCGACCCAGATCCGAGCCTGGCTGTCGTCCCGGGCTAGCCACCGACGTACTCCCGGTAGCGCTGGCGGATGACGTCGCAGTAGCCTGGGTCGAGCTCGATCGCGACGCAGCGCCGGCCGAGGCGTTCACAGGCAATCAGGGTGGTACCGGAGCCGGCGAATGGATCGAAGACAAGCTCGCCGCGGCGGCTGGAGTTGCGGAGCATCGCCTCAACCAACTCGACCGGCTTCTGCGTCGGATGCTGAGCGCTCCGCGCCGGCCGGTCGCAAAAGAACACACTCGAGGCGACGTTGCCGCCGTACCAGCGGCTGCCGGGATGACGGCCACGCCCCGGCCGCCCCTCACCCGGCTTCCACCCGTAAAGAATGTCTTCATGCTGGAAATGGTGGTCGCTGTGGCCGAGCACAAGCGTGTTCTTCACCCAGACCAACGACTGATGGAACCGCCAGCCAACCCCCTCGAGCGCAAGCCGAAAGACGGTTCCCTGCGGACCAGCCGGCGCAGCGATATAGAAGGGCGCCGACGGCGCGAGCACTCGGTCGGTGGCGGCGAACGCACCCTCCAGCAGGAGCGGCAACCCCTCGCAGCCGTCGTTCGCGATCGTCAGCGCCGCGCTCGTCCTGCCGGTGTACGAGACACCGTAGGGCGGATCGGTCAACAACAGGTCCGCGTGCGCGCCCATCAAAGCGTCGACCTGCGCCGAGTCGGTCGCGTCGCCGCAGAGCAGCCGATGCAGGCCCAACTCATACACACAGCCAAGCTTCGAGTCCGGCTCGCCAGTCGGAAGCGGCGGCACCAGATCGGGATCGTTCTCCGCGACGAGACCCTCGAGCAGCCGGTCGAGCTCGCCGCTCGAGAACCCGGTCAGCAGCGGATCAACCCCGTCGCCGACCAACTCGGCCAGCAGTTCGCCGAGTGCCTGCTCCTCCCACTCGCCATAGGCGTTGTTGTCTCTGAGTGCCCACAGCCGCGCCCGCTCCCAGTCGAGATCGACGAACAACACCGGAATCGACTCCCAGCCCAGCTCCTGCGCCGCCCGCAACCTCTGATTGCCGAGCATCACCAATCCATCCGCCAACGCGACCAACGGCCGCGCGAACAACATCTCTGGATCGGCGACCAACGCCGCCTTCAACTGCTCCAACCGCGCCGGAGCGATCGCGCGCGGATTCTCCGCCCACGGCCGCAACCGCTCGAGCGTCACCAGCTCAACCGCAGCCGGCGCGACGTCTCCGACGGTGGTCCTCGCGGTCCCCGGCGTACTCGTTCGGGCGCTCGCGCGCCTCCCAGAATTAGGCGAACTCACAACACAACCTCCCCTAAATTGAGGGCGCCATCGACCTGCATGGCGCTGCGGTTATGTCGTCAGGTCACCTCCAGCGGCCAGGCCGCCATCGCTTACACAGCCAAGCTAGCCAAGGCCCCGGACGAGGTCAACCGCTCGCTTACGGCAACGATCCGCGCGAGCTCAGGATGCACCGATCGAGCACACGCTGGACCCGAAATCGTCCGAAACACAACGGCCGGCGTCGTTGCGACCCGATACCGAAGCGTCGTCAGCGCGCGCTGCGAGCGGCATCTTGGAGCCAGCGGTCGAGCAGGGCCGCCGCCTCCTGTTCGTTGCCCGGCAGAAGGTGACCGTAGCGGTCGAGGGTGACCGTGATGCTCGAGTGGCCCATGTAGCTGCTGAGCGCCTTCGCATTGACGCCGGCGGCGATCATGAAACTCGCATAGGTGTGGCGGCAATCATGCAGCGTCAGCGGCTCGAGCTTCGCGGCCGCCCAGCAGACACAGGCCCGCTCTTTCACCGCCCCAGGATTGAAGGGGCGATCCCCACGGGCGTTCGGATAGACAGGCCCCTGTCCGCCCGACCCTTGCTGCAGCCGGTGGCTGAGCAGATACAAACGGAGCGTTTCAGTGATCGGAACGCGACGTCTGCCCGAGCGGCTCTTCGGCTCGATAAAGCCGGCGATGCGATCCCAGCCACGCTCGACACGGATCAGACCAGCGTCGAAATCGACGCACTCCCAATCCAAAGCCTGGATTTCACCCAACCTGAGACCGGCGTAGAAAGCGATCGCCCACAGCGCCCGGTCTGCCGGCGGCAGCGCCGCCAACAGCGCCGCCACCTCATCCGGACGTGCGATCCGCTCCCGCCGCGCCCGCACCGCCGGCAACGACAAGCTCACCATCGGATTGACGGCAACATCGCCGCGGCGCAGCGCGCGCCGGTAGATCGCCCGCAGCGGCATCAGCGTGTTGCGCACTGTGCTCGGGGAAAGCCCCGCCGCCGCCAACTCATCTGCCAGCTCTTGCAGTCTGTTGCTCGTGATCGCGCTCAGCCGCTGCTGGCCCAAGGCCGGCAACAGAGTGGCCCGCAGCGCCTGCCGGTAGGCCCGAAGTGCCGACGGTTTGTACGGATCGCCGGAACGGGTTCGGACGATCCCCGCCTCCGCAGCAGCAAGCCACTCCTCGGCCGCCTGCGAAAGCGTGAGCGGGGAAGCAGCGCGCAACGCCCCGCGGCGAAGGGCGACCTGGCTCTCCTGCCGCCACGCCTGAGCAGCCGCCGGGTTCGGGAATGTCTTCCGGATCGTCCTCTGATCGCGAGCCGACCACACCTGCGCCTGGAAGCTCGGCCGGCACGAACACGAACCACCCGCCCTGGTTGAGCAGCGGCGGGAGTGCCGCACCACCACCCCCACGTGGCGTCGCTCGCACCCCGCGCCCCGATCCCCCAGAGAGTCGAACATCTGAGCCACATCACTAGCTCGATCCGCCGCCACACAGCAAGTCCGCAAACCGGTCCGCGCGATCGGAATCCCTCCGCGCGATCGTTCACCGACGTCCCGGAGAAACAACGCCTACCCTATCGCCGCCCCGGAAAAGACGCAGCTAATCGCCCTATTTCAGCCTATGTAGCGGCGGGAGTGAGATTCGAACTCACGGACCGCCTTGCGACGGTCAGCGGTTTTCAAGACCGCCCCGTTCGGCCGCTCCGGCATCCCGCCGTGGGCACACGGTAGCGCCGCGCCCGGCGGTGAGACTCAGGCCCGAGAGCGTTCAGCGCCGAGTTTCTGAGGCGCGCCGAACTCGTGCAGCGCCGACGGAATCGAGACCGAGCCGTCGTCTTCCTGGAAGTTCTCCATGATCGCGAGCATCGCGCGCCCCGTCACGGCTGTTCCGTTCACCGTGTGCACCGGTTCCAGCTGCTTGTCGTCGCGCCTGTAGCGGATCTCGAGACGGCGCGCCTGATAGTCCGTCGTATTCGACGTCGACGTGATCTCGCGATAGCGCTCCTGCGACGGGAACCACGCCTCGATGTCGTACTTCTTCGTCGCCGATGCGCCGAGGTCGCCGGCAGCCACGTTCACGACGCGGTATGGCAGCTCGAGCTCCTGCACGAGCTCCTCCTCGATGTCGAGCACACTGTCGTGCTCCTCGCGTGACCACTCCGGTCGTGTGAAGACGAACATCTCGACCTTGTCGAACTGATGGACGCGGAACATGCCGCGCGTGTCCTTCCCCGCAGCGCCGGCCTCGCGACGGAAGCACGTGGAGTAGCCGGCATAACGAAGCGGCAGGTCGTCGGCGTCCAGGATTTCGGCGCCGTGCATCGCCGCGAGCGGAACCTCGGACGTACCAACGAGGTAGAGCTCGTCGCGCTCGACCGCATAGATGTTCACCTCGTCGGTCGGAAAGAATCCGGTCCCGTGCATCGACTCCTCGCGGACGAGCACGGGCGGCAAGACGGGGGTGAAGCCGCGACTCGTGAGCCGGTCGAGTGCGAAGCGGTAGAGCGCGAGCTCCAGCAACGCGACGTCACCGCTGCGGAAGGCGAACCGCGAGCCCGAGACCTTCGCGCCACGCTCGAGGTCGATGCCTGCGCGTGCGAGCTCCAGGTGATCCTTGACGGGAAAGTCGAACGACGGCGGATCGCCCGAGCGGCGAATCTCCACGGCGTCGTCCTCGGTGTCTCCATCGGGTGTGGACTCGTCCGGCGGGTTCGGCACGCGGTCGAGGAGCTCCTTGCGTCGGCCTTCGGCCGCCGCCAACTGGTGCTCGAGTTGCTGTAACTCCTCCTTCAGCCGCTCCAGCTCCTCGAGCTGCTCCGGGGTCGGCTTGCCCTTCACCTTTCGCGCGGCGCGGAGCTCCTCCACGCGTGGCTGGATCTCCCGCACTGCACGATCCGCCTCGAGCAGCTCGTCGAAGACGTCGGCCGCTCCCTTCCGCGCCAGCGCCGCGCGGAACGTGTCCGGATCGTTGCGGGCAGCGCGGAGATCGATCATGTGCGGGAGTCTAGGTACGCCTCGAGCACTTGAGCCACGCCTTCCTCGTCGACCGAGGGACAGACGAAGTCGGCGACCTCCTTCACGAGGTCGTGGGCGTTCTCGACAGCCACCCCGTAACCGGCCCAATCGACGAGCTCGATGTCGTTCTCGCCGTCGCCGAACGCCACCGTGCGTTCGCGCGCGAAGCCGAGGTGGTCGGCGAGGAACTCCAGCCCGCTCGCCTTCGTCACGGCCGGCGACGCGAACTCGAGGAAGTACGGCAGCGACTTGGAGATGTAGAGACGGCCATCGAACCGCTCGAGCATTCGCCGCTTCAGCCCGTCCAGCACCTCGGGATCGTCGATGACGACGAGCTTCGTCGGCGGCTCGTCGAGCCACTCGAGCAGATCGCCGACCGGATGTAGCTCGAGATCCTGGAAGTCCGCATAGCGCTTCGCCTCGGGGGTGACCTCGGCGACGTACAGCTCGTCGTTCACGTAACAGTTCATTCCGAAGCCTTCCTCGTTCAGCGCGGCGATCGTCTCGCGTGCCAGCTCGAGCGGAATCGGAATGTGACGCAGCCAGCGACCGGTGACGGGGTCCGCCACGACGGCGCCCTGATAGCAGACGACCGGATCGTCGATCCCGGCCTCCAGCGCGTAACGGCGAACGGACTGGAACATCCGTCCGGTCACCAGCACGACGTGGATGCCGGCAGCGCGCGTTGCAGCGATCGCGGCGAGCGTCCGCGGCTGCAGCACGGTGTCCTTCCCGATCAGAGTGCGGTCGAGATCGCACGCAACGGCGTCGACCTCGCGCGGGAAGTCCGCCGGGAGGTTCAGCCCTGCGGCTTGGTCAGGAAGTCGACGAGGGCAGTGAGGTCCGTCTTCGGCAAGCTCTTGTACGAGTGCGGCATGACGCCCCTCGGATAGCCCTTCTGGATGTATTTGTTCGGATCGACGATCGAGTCGTGGACGAATGTCGCGAGCGGCTGATGAGCTTGCTTCGCGTACTGGGCCAGCTTGTCCAGGTCGGGCCCGATCTTTCCGTTCGCCGCGGGACCGGCCGGCTTGTAGGTGTGACAGGCCCCGCAACCCTGGCTGACAAAGATCGCCTTGCCCGGCGCCACGGCCTTGACGGTTCCCACAACCGTGATCGGCAGCGGGCGGGTGATGCCTTGTTTGCCGCAGCCCGCGAGTACGAGCACGGCCACGGCGGCAGCGGCGGCGATCAAGGCTCCCCGGCGCATCGGGCGCGAGTCTACTGACTCCCAACGGAGGAGAGCCCAGCAGCCAAGTGCGCCGAGGCCGATCACGTCGACCGGCGTGTCGTTCACCACCAGCGAGACCGCGAGACCGACGAGCAGCGCATCAACGGTCGCGCGTCGCGGCCGAATCGTGCCCATCAACACGAGCGCCGCGAGCAGGACGAGGAAGACGACTCCGTGGATCCAGCGGTCGGTCACGGCCGCCCATGACAGGTGGAGGCGATGCCCGAGCCCGCCGACGAGCGAGTCGGGGCCGCTGCCGACCGCGCGGGTGACATGACTCGATCCCCCGAGCGCAGCGTCGAGGCCGACGAATGCGAGCGCGACCACGAGGACGGTCACCGCAACCAGAGCAAGACGCCGCGGCGTTACCGCGAGCCCGCGGAGACGGAACGCCAGCACCCCGAGCGCGGTCGCGAAGACGACCACGCCGCCGCCGTCGGCTCCCGTCTTGCTCCAGCCGATCGCAACGAGCGCGAGGGCCGCGAGTGGGACGAGCCAGCGCAGCCCGCCGATCGCGGCGGCCAGGAGGACCGGAGCCAGGAGCAGTGTCTCGACCTGGTTGCCGATGCCGTAGAAACGGCCGCCGCCGTCGGGCCGCGCGCCGAGCACGGCCAGCGAGTTGAGCTCGGGATCGACCGCGAGCACGATCGTGAGGACGACAAGAAATGCTGCGATGACGGGCGGGACGATGCTGCGCCGAAACGAGCCGGCAACGGCGAGGACGATCGTCAGCGTCGCTATCGCTGCGATCGCTGCGCCTAGTCGTGTGACACCGGCCCAGGAAAGGAGCAGCGACACGGTGAAGGCCGCGGCGCCACCGAGCGCCGCCGCGCGCGGCGCGAAGAGCGTCATCGCGATGATCGTCAGCACTACGGTGAGGAACACCCACCCGCGGTCGTGGTGCACGCGCGTGAGACGAGTGTCGAGTGCGCGGAGATCGTCGGGCGCGTCTCGATCGAGGTCGGCCCTGATTGGCGGTGCGCGGCCCGCTTGCAACGCGACCGCAGTCGGAGCGAGATCGGCGATCGACACGAGCCCGCGGATGCGGGTGGAGTGGGAGGTGAGGATGCCTTGGTAGCCGGCGCCGAAGATGATCACGCCGTAGCGTTTCGTGTTCGGATGCTTCCCCGGCGGCGGGAGTTCGACGAGGACCGCCTTCTTGATCTGCGGCCCCGGAACGCCGAAGACGACGTCGACGAGGATCTGCCCGTGCGGCGTCTCCCCGAGAGCAGCGTTCTCGACCTGCCCCCGTCTGATGGCAGCGATCGCTCCTGCACGGCTCACCGTCCCCCCGGCCCCGGGGACATACAGGCCGACCGCCCCGTGCTCGCGGGTCGCGAAGGCGCCCTGGGACGGGATGACGTAGACCCTCGGCCTTGCCTGCGCCGTCCCGCTCGCGCCTAGGAACCCCGCAGTCATGAGGCCCCCGGCTACGATTCCTCTTATCAGCCCCACCTTCAAGGAGAGCGATTCTCGATGAAACGAAAGTCGTACGGTCGTGACGCCGGTCTGACGTTGCGAATGATCGTCACGGGCTCTTTGCTCGGGCTCCTGTACGTCGTCTTTGCGGTCGTCCTCTTCAACGTCCTGAACGTCGGCCTCGTCCCAATGATCCTGATCGTCGTCGGGATCGCCTTCTTCCAGTACTTCACATCGGACAAGGTCGCCCTCGCGGCCTCGGGCGCCAAGGTGGTCGAGCGCGACGAGGCCCCGGAGTTGCACGCCATGATCGAGCGCCTCTGCGCAATGGCCGACCTGCCGAAGCCGCGGGTCGCGATCATCGACACGGACGTTCCCAATGCGTTCGCGACGGGGCGGAGCCCCAAGCACGCTGCGGTGGCAGTCACGCGTGGTCTGTGGCAGCGCCTCGAGCCACAGGAGGTCGAGGGCGTGCTCGCGCACGAGCTCTCCCATGTCGCGAACCGCGACGTGCTGATCATGACCATCGCCAGCTTCTTCGCCATGCTCGCCGGCCTGCTGACCCGCTTCGGGCTCTACGGCGGGATGTTCGGCGGCGGCGGCCGGAACCGCGACAACAACGGCGTTCCGGTCTGGCTGATCGTCCTGCTCGTGTCCGTCGTGACCTACTTCCTGAGCCAGATCCTCATCCTCGCGATCTCGCGCTACCGCGAGTTCGCCGCTGACCGCGGGTCGGCGCTGATCACCGGCGCACCGGAGCATCTGATGAGCGCGCTGCAGAAGATCACGAGCGACATCTTCAGGATCCCCACTCAGGACCTGCGCCAGGTCGAGGGCATGAACGCGTTCTTCATCATCCCGACGTCCGTGAAGAGCACGGCGCGGACGCTGTTCATGACGCATCCGCCGCTCGAAAAGCGCCTCGCGGCGCTGGCCGAGATCGCCCGAGAAATGGGCCGGCCGGTCGCGTAGCCCCAGCGTGGGCCTTCGCGACGTTCTGTTCGGCAAGAAGAAGCTCGCAGGGCCGGCGCGCGAACGGCTCTTCGCCCTGACGACGGCCGCGGTGACACTGGACACCGAGCTCGGTCTGCGCAGCGCCGGCGCGGGCGGAATCATGTTCAAGCCGCTGTCGGCCGGAGACTTCGTGCGGGCGGAGACCGATCTGCAGCAGCTCCTCGACGGAGTTGCAGGCGACTCCGGCTCGAAGCTCGAGCGGCGCGAGGATTCGTTCGGCTACACGTGGATCATCGTCCGCGATCCAGATCTCGAGGATCAGGTGACCACCATCCATGCCGTGGCCCAGGGACTGGAGGAGCAGGGCTTCGGGGCGCAGCTCCTCGCCGCGGTGTTCAAGTTCGACGGCGGCAAGCACCCGGTCTACTGGATCTATGGGTATAAGCGGGGCGCGTTCTGGCCCTTCGTCCCGACGGGCGAGGACCAGAAGCGGGACAACGCCGAGGAGCTGGAGCTGAAGGCCAAGCTGGAGAAGGAGCTCCCGGTGGAGCAAGACCTGAGCCGCTGGTTCGGCGTCTTCGACGCGCCACTCTAAGGCCCGTCGCAACTGGTCGTGTCCTGGGGTCTGACCCGAGAGACAGGTCCGAAAGTGGGGGCCGGCCAGCATAGATTCTCACGTTATGCAAGGGGAAAGCGTGCCGAGAGTGCGACTTTTGCTCCCGCGCTAGTGCCCCTAAGCGCCAAAAGTCGTGCAATTTGCGGGCTTTGCGTCACGCTGACGCTGCGGCGACATTAAATCTGACTTGACATGACATCACGATGATGTCACAGTGCCGTCCATGAACGTGGCGGCCTATGTCGAGGCACTCCAGCAGGATCTGGCGAACGTCGCCGGGATCGGCGACGAGGCGGTGGCTGAAGCCGCCCGCCGGATTGCCGCAGCCTTGGAGTCATCCCTCCGGCTCCGGTTGACGGATGCCCTCGGCGAGGCCGCCGCGGAGCTCACGAACCAGCTCCCGGACGGACACGTGGAAGTGCGCGTCTCCGCCGGCGAGCCCGAGCTCGTCTATGTCCCCGATCCCGGCGCGCCTCCGCCGTCGGGCCTGGAAGACCTCACTGCCCGGATCACCCTGCGGCTGCCGGAGACGCTCAAGACGATCGTCGACGCGGCCGCCCAGGAGGCAGGCGTGTCTGCGAACACGTGGCTTCTGCAGCAGATCCACCGCAGTGCGGACCCCAAGCGGCGCAACCAACCTGGTGGCCGTCGCATGACCGGCTACGGCCAAAGCTGAAAGGAGCGACGATGCACGTCCTTCCTCTCCCGTTCGGATTGGCGCTCGCACTCATCCCGCGTCGCGAGGCCTACAAGCTCCGCGATGACGAGCCCATGCGTGTCCAGTTCGAGAAAACGGTCCACGCGCGAGAACAGATCCTCGGCGACGTCAAGCACCTCAACGCGATTCGCCCGATCCTCTAATGCGGAGCGAGACGTATTCCACTCCCGGGCCGCTCCGCCTGAACCTCGAGATCCCCTCCGGGGAGATCGAGATCGAGACGGGGAACACGGACGAGACGCGCGTCGAGCTCGAGGCCATCGCGAACAACGACGCGATCCGTGACCTCGTCGAGAATTCGCGCATCGAGCTGATCCCTCGCGGGGACGGGCACGAGGTCGTCGTCGAGGCGAAGTCGCGCCATGGCATCTTCATCTCGCTCAACCGCGGGCCCGACATCCGCTTCGGCGGCCCCGACGTCCGCCTGTGCATCACGTGCCCGCACGGCGCCGACCTGGACGCGCGGACGAAGTCCGCCGGCCTCCGCGCCCGCGGCGAATACGGCAGCGTCGACTTCAAGACCGCGTCTGGAGACGTCGAGGTGGAGAAGACAAGCGACACGACGCGGATCAAGACGGCGAGCGGGGACGTGCACATCGAGGAGGCGGGCTCGTCCCTCGAGGTGCAGTCGGTCTCCGGCGACCTGCACGCCGGTTCGGTTCACGGCGACATTCGCGCCCAGCTCGTCTCCGGTGACGTCCACGTTCGCGACGCGCGCGGCTCGATCAGCACGAACACGGTTTCGGGCGACCAGCGCTTCGAAGCCGTGCAGCGCGGCCGGGTCGAGCTCAAGGCGATCTCCGGCGACGTCATCGTCGGCGTTCGCAGCGGCTCTCGCCTCTACGTCGACGCGAACACGGTGAGTGGATCGACGAGCTCCGAGCTCGAGCTGTCCGATTCCCCGACGCCGGCGCCCGCCGCCGATGCCCCGCTCGTCGAGCTGTTCGTCAAGACGGTCAGCGGGGACGTCCGGATCGAGCGCGCGCTCGCAGCAGTGCAGTTGACCGAACAGTCGTGAGGCTCTGGCCAGAAGGGGGTCTCTGGCGGCATTCCGACTTTCTGAAGCTCTGGTCTGCCGAAACCGTCAGCCAGTTCGGCACACAGATCAGCCTGCTGGCAATGCCGCTCGCCGCGATCGACGTGCTCCACGTGAGCGCGTTCAAGGTTGCCGCACTGACCACGGTCGAGTTCCTCCCATTCCTGCTCGTGAGCCTTCCCGCCGGTGTCTGGGTCGACCGCCTGCCACGGCGGCCGATCCTCATTGCCGGAGACCTCGCGCGCGCCGGGCTGCTCGCATCGATTCCGATCGCATACGCGCTGGATGCGTTGACGATCTGGCAGCTGTACGGCGTCGGCTTCTTCGTCGGGATCGCAACGGTCTTCTTCGACGTCGCCTACCAGTCGTACCTGCCGTCCCTGGTGGAGCGCCGGCAGATCAGCGACGGCAACGCCAAGCTCGAGATCAGCCGCTCGGCGGCGCAACTCGGCGGACCGGGCCTCGCCGGACTGCTCGTCGGCTTTCTGCGAGCGCCCGTGGCGATTCTCTTCGACGCCGTCAGCTTCCTCGGCTCCGCGCTCTTCATCTTCCGGATCGAAAAGACCGAGACCGCACAGGTCGACCGCGCGCCCCGCCGCAAGATGCGTACCGAGCTGCGCGAAGGGCTCAGCTATGTGCTGCACCACCCCTATCTGAAGAACATCGCCGCCTCCACGGCGCTGTTCAACTTGTTCGGCAACATGGGGTTTGCCGTCCTGCTCGTCTTCGCACGCCGCGAGCTCCACCTGAGCCCCCAGGCGATCGGTCTCGCCTTCACATTGGGGAACATCGGGCCGCTGCTCGCAGCCTTCTCGGCCAACAAGATCTCCGGGCGGCTCGGCGTAGGCAAGACGATCATCGTCGCCTCCATCCTCGGCGGCCCGATGTTCCTCCTGCTTCCGTTCGCGCCGCACCGTAACGCGGCACTTTTCGTGTTCGTGCCCGCCATGGTTGTGGGCGGGTTCACGAACGTCGTCTACAACATCGCGCAGCTCAGCCTGCGCCAGGCGATCACGCCGGAACGCCTCCAGGGGCGGATGAACTCCGTGATGCGCTTCATCGTCTGGGGGACGATCCCGCTCGGATCGCTGACGGGTGGCGCGCTCGCGTCCTGGGTCGGGCTCAAGGAAACGCTGATCATCGGCGGGGCCGGCTGCTGCATCGCCTTCCTGCCGGTGCTCTTCTCGCCCGTTCGCTCGGTCCGCGAGATGCCGGAACCGCTCGAGGAAGAGCCGGTGCTCGACGTGCTCCTCGCCGACACGGAGGCAACCACCGTGCCTCCACAGCACGTCTGATGCGGCAGCTCTTCCGCATCCGCAACATGCGCGTGTTCGTCGCGGGCTGGACGGCATCGGTCTTCGGCGATTGGGCGATGTTCATCGTGCTCGGCGTCTGGACGAAGGACTTGACCAAGAGCAACTCCGCCGCGGGGCTCGTCTTCTTCGCGCTGGCGGCGCCGGCGCTCTTCTCCCCGCTCGCAGGTCTCGTGGTCGACCGGCTGCCGCGACGCCCGCTCTTGATCTGGACCTATGCGGCCGAAGCCGTCGCCGTCCTCTCCCTGCTCTTCGTCCACGATCGCGGCGACGTCTGGATCATCTACGCAGTCACGATCTTCTACGGTGCAGCAGGGACCTTCGCTGCTTCAGCTCGATCGGCATTGCTGACCGTGATGGTGCCGCATGACCTCCTCGCCGAGTCGAACGGAGTGCTGCAAACCCTGCGCGAAGGTCTTCGGCTCGTCGCCCCTCTGGTCGGCGCTGTCCTCTACGCATCGGTCGGTGGCGGAGCGGTGGCCGTTCTCGACTCAGCGACCTTCGCGGCTGTCGTGATCGCGTTGTTGCTCATCCGCGTCGAGGAGCCGCGCTTCGAGCGCGAGGAGCACCACTTCGTCACCGAGCTGCTCGCCGGCGCACGCCATGTCTTCGCCATCGTGCCGCTCCGTCAGATCGTGCTTGCGACGGGCGCGTGCCTCCTGGTCGTCGGTTTCTCGGAGACGTTGATCTTCGCGGTGCTCGATCAGGGCCTACACCGGCCGACGTCGTTCTTCGGGGTGCTCAGCTCCGTCCAGGGTGCGGGAGCGATCGTCGGCGGCGTGACGGCTGCGCGCACCATGCGACGTCTCGGGGACGTGAAGCTCGTCGGCCTGGGCATGGGGTTGTTCGCTCTGGGAGAGCTCTCCTTCGTCTCGCACAGCCTGCCGCTCGTGCTCGCGGGAATCGCGGTCGCGGGCGCCGGGATCGCCTGGTTCATCGTGGGCTATGCCACCGCAATTCAGGTTCGCACGCCGTTGCGTCTACAGGGCCGCGTGCTCTCCGCCTCCGACACGCTCGTCAGCACCCCGCAGACGATCTCGATCGCGCTCGGCGCTGCGTTGATCGGCGTGCTCGACTATCGCGTGCTCGTCGTGATCATGGCGGTTGTCACCGTCGCTTGCGGCGCGTATCTATTGACGCGCGGACCTGAACCGGTCGCGACGGAAGAGCCCGCGCTCGCTTAGTGCCCGGGGCTGTGCTCGACGAGGCCCTGCTCGTATGCGTAGCGAGCGGCCTCGGTGCGATTCGACACCTCGAGCTTGCGATAGATGTTCGTCAGGTGGAACTTGACGGTCTGCTCCGCGACCCAGAGCTCCTTTGCGATCGCCTCGTTTGAGAGACCGCGCGCAACGGCCCGCACGATCACGAGCTCTCGCTCGGTCAGCCCGGCTTCCTTCGCCGCCCGCTCTCCCGGCTCGTCCGAGACGCCGGCCGTCGTGAAGACGGTTCCCTCGACCGTCTGTCGTAGCGCGGCTGCGAGATCGTCGGGATCCACGGTCTTCACGATGTACGCGTTCGCGCCGCGCTTGAGAGCGGTCTGGATCAGATCGGGCTCCTGGGAAACCGAGAGGATCGCGACCTTCATGTCCGGAAATTCCTTACGGATCTTCGCCAGGCAGGTCAGGCCGTCCATCTGCGGCATTCGCAGGTCGAGGAGCACGAGATCGGGCTTGAGCCGCCGCACCAAGGGCAGCACCTGCGCACCGTTCGAAGCTTCGCCCACGACCTCGAATCCGCCCGCCTTGGCCAGGGCCTGCTTCGTTCCTTCGACCATCAGCCTGTGATCGTCTGCGATCAGGACCCGCACGATCGCCGCTCCTTTCAGCATCGCCGCGGCCGATTTACCGCGTTCCTACAAACGGTATAGCAGCCCGGGTCAGAGCATTCCCCCCGGCTGAGGGATTGCAGGAAGGAAGATTCAGCGCAAGAATCTCTGTTTCCTGAGATCTATCTAGTGCTGCGGCATCTGCGTTCACCGGCTTCCAGCCTGCGCCTGCTTTCCAGGCGGGCCGCTGCGTGACCGCGGTGCGTCCCGACTCGCGGCCGGCTCCACGCGTTCTCGTTGCCGGGCACGACTCGGCGACGCTCAACGGAATCAGGATTGCCCTCGAGGACGCAGGCATCGTGGTGTGTGGCCGGGTCGCCAGCGCCCCGGAGCTGATCGAGGCCGTCGGCCGCCTCGAGCCGGACGTCTGCCTCGTCGACGTCGACATCCCCGGCGGCGGACTGATCGCCGCAGCCGAGATGCGCGCGTGGAGATCGACCGTCGCGGTCGTCATGCTCGCCTCGGAGCTGAACGAGGAGGACTTCCTCAAGGCGATGGCGGTGGGCGCGATCGGCTACCTGCCGAAGAGCATCTCGGCGAAGCGCCTCCCCGCGGTCGTTCGCGCCGTGCTCCTCGGCGAGCCCGCGATTCCCCGGCCGATGGTGGCCGTCCTGATGAATCGACTCCGCGGCGGCGGTGCCAAGCGCCACCTGGTGGTTCCGGGTGGGCGCGGCGTCGATCTGACGAGCCGGGAGTGGGAGGTCCTCGACTGCATGCGCGAAGGCCTCACGACCCGGCAGATCGCCACGAACCTCCTGATCGCGGACGTGACGGTCCGTAGGCACATCGGGGCCGTGCTGAAGAAACTGCACGTGCAGAGCCGCCGCGAGGCGCTCGAGCTCCTCCGCAGCGCCTGACCGCGCAGGCGGCGCGACTAGCCCATCCGCTAGGTCAAACCCCGGGCCGGGCGAGGGACGATTGGCCCATGAGGCTGAAGCCCCGATCGGTCACGCTGCTTGCGGCCCTGGTCGCGGCCATCCTGACGGACGTCGTGATCATGGTGCCCACGCTCCACTTCGCCTACCGGAGCGTGCCCCTCCACGCAATGCTGGAGGCGACGGCCTCGCTGATCGGGTTCCTCACGACCATTCTCCTGTGGGGAAGGCTGAAACACCGTCAGATGCTCGGCGACCTGCTCCTCTTCATCGCCGTCGGCGTGCTTGCCTTGACCAACTTCCTCTTCGCCACGATCCCGGCGGCGATCTGGCAGGTGCCGCATCCCTTCTCGACCTGGACGACGCTCGCGTCCACCGCGCTGGCGGCGGGGCTGCTGACGGCCGCAGCATTCGTGCGCGACCGCAAGCTACGCGACTACGAACGCGCAGGACGCCTGGCCGTGACCGGCATCGCGGTGAGCCTGATCCTCATCGGCGTCGTCATCGGAGCGTTCGTCACGAAGCTGCCGCTCGGCATCAATCCCTCGCGGTCGCCGGTCGACATCCCCGGCCCGATCGCGGGGAACGCCGTCGTCGCCGTCTCGCAGCTCCTGATCGCCGCGCTCTTCGTGGCAGCCTCGTTGGGATTCACGCAGCTCGCGGAGCATTCACGGGACGAGTTCCTGCTCTGGCTCGGCGCGGGCTGTGCCGTCTCTGCGTTCGCGCGCGTGAACTATTTTATCTTCCCTTCGCTCTACTCCGAATGGGTGTACACGGGCGACGCGCTTCGACTGTCCTTCTCCTTGCTGCTCTTCGTCGGCGCGGCCCGGGAGATCGGCATTTACCAGCGCGCGTTCGCCGAGGCGCGTGTGCTCGAAGAGCGACGCCGTATCGCACGCGATCTTCACGATGGTCTCGCGCAGGAGCTCGCCTTCATGGTCACGACGACTCGCAAGTTGGTCGATGCACGCTATGGAGACACCGAGCTCGCGCAGCTCGCGTCGGCGGCTGAACGCGGCCTCGACGAATCTCGTCGCGCGATCGCCTCGCTGACCCAGCGAAACAATCAGCCGTTCGACGTTGCTCTCGTTCAGACGGTCGAAGAAGTTGCGGACCGGCTCGGCGCACAAGTCCTCGTCACGGCGGACCCGGCACCGCGGCTGACGCAGGAACGTCAAGAGCAACTGTTGCGCATCGTCCGAGAAGCGGTGACGAACGCCGTCCGTCATGGATCAGCGAATGTCGTGCGAGTCGACTTCTCGAACGGGCAAGGCTTGCACCTGCGGATCGAAGACGACGGCGTGGGGTTCGATCCGGCAGCGGTCCACCCGAACGGCTTCGGGCTCATCGGAATGCGTGAACGAGCAGTCGCGCTCGGCGGTCAGTTGTTCGTCGCGTCGACGTCCGAGGGAACAGAGATCGAGGTCGTCCTACCGTGACGGCGATGCGCGTTCTCATTGCCGACGACCATCCGCCGACGCGGGCCGGCGTTCGCCTCGCCCTCGAGCGCGGCGGCTTCGAGGTCTGCAGCGAGGCGCCCGACGCGACGACCGCGGTGGCTCTCGCCAGACGCGATCGTCCGGACGTCTGCCTGCTAGACATCAACATGCCCGGCAACGGCATCCAGGCCGCCGAGGCGATCGCCCATGATCTTCCGGACACGGTCGTCGTCATGCTGACCGTCTCGCGGACCGACGCGGATCTCTTCGACGCACTTCGCGCGGGAGCGTCCGGCTATCTCCTCAAGGACATCGATCCGGCCAGGCTGCCGCTCGCGTTGCACGGAGTGCTCAGGGGGGAGGCCGCGCTGCCGCGGCACCTGGTGACGCTACTGATCGAAGAGTTCCGCGAGCGCAAGCGCCGGCGACGGATCCCACTGCGCGGCCGGCACAGCGCCGAGCTCACCGACCGGGAGTGGGAAGTGCTTGAGCTGATGCGCCACGGAGCGTCGACTGAAGAGATCGCTTCGCGCTTGTTCATCTCCGCCGTGACGGTGAGGACGCACGTTTCGGCGATCCTGCGCAAGCTCCACGTGCCGACGCGTGAAGCAGCGATCGAGCTGCTCGAGCGTTGAGAGGGGTCAGCGCCGGGTAGTCCTCTCGGCCTCAGCGTCCTCTCATTGTCGCCGGCGCGGCAGGACGAAAGCGGCTTGTGAGCGTTCACTCGTGTGAACGGAAGATAGGTCTCGTGGCCCTTGTTACCAGAGTTGAACGAGGCAAGACTGAGTGTCCGGGCGCTGCGGGCTGCCCGGCTTTTGCGGCAAGAGAGGGAGAACGAACAACCGAACTTTTCGAGGGGGCTCAACCCGACGGGCGTCTACTCACTCACCTCGCCCGTCGGAGCACGATCTGAATGCGGAAGTTTCTGCGGCAAGTTGGGGGAGGGCGACGGGACATGACACTGGCGTACAGGGGGAAGTTGTGTACGCCAGTCTGGTCCCGCTCGACCACCCGATGCGTCGCGTCTGAGACAGCGACTTAAGGGGTCAGTTGATGCGGCGCATCTGGAGCAAGAGGGGAGCTGGCGAGATGAAGGGTCGCAAGACACTGCGGCGGGCAGGGATCGTCCTCGGATTTGGTGCACTGCTCTGCGCGGGGATGCTGGCTTCCGGCGCCATGGGAATGGTCTCGGGCATCACGGGGACCACGGACAGCACGTCGACAGCGACTGACACGACGACGGCTTCGACTGATACCGCGCCACCTCCAACCGATACAGCACCGTCGTCCACGGACACGACGACCACCTCGGCGTCCACCGATACGACCCCGACAACGACCACGGTAGACACCACAACTACGACGACAGATTCAACCACCACAACCACGACAGCTTCGACCACGACGACCTCGACTGCGTTCGCGCCGGCTATTGCTAGTGACCAGGTCGATTACGCGCCCGGTTCGACAGTCACCCTAAACGGCTCCGGATGGGGAGCGGGTGAGAAGGTTCACCTGTTCGTCAATGACGACGTCGGCCAAACCTGGAAGCTCGATGTCGATGTATTTGCCGACACCGCTGGCAACTTCACGTACCAGTTCCAGCTTCCGAATTACTTCATCGCAACGTACACGGCAACCGCCACCGGCGTTGTCGGCGAGACAGCTAGAACGACGTTCACTGACGGAAACATCACCGGTGCGACGATCGACATGCGCGAGAGCACTTGCTCGACCGCTCAAACTAGTTTTTCGTTCAGTTCGACCGCCTGCGCGCACGTCACGGCAACGATCATGGGCGGGGGAACCACCGACTGGAGACTCCAGTGGTATGCGCCGGGGATCGACCCTGCGACGGGAACGCCGACTCGCGATATTGGCTTCACCGAAGCCGCTGGCACCACAAACGTCACGCGTAACGACACGTTCGTGCCGCCCACGCTCGGGACGTGGACGGTCGTTTTTTGCAAGACGTCGAACCCCGGAAAGTGCTCCGGCGGCAATCAGGTGACGACCGCCACGTTCTCCGTGGTAAGGGCTAATCAAACGATCACATTTGGTGCTCTGGCGAACAAGACGTTTGGCGATTCGCCGATTACCGTAAGCGCGACCGGAGGTGGCTCGGGGAATCCGGTGACGTTCTCAGTTGGCGCGGCGGATAACTGTACGAGCGGGGGCACGAACGGCGCCACGATCACGATCACCGGTGCGGGCAGCTGCACGGTGACCGCGAATCAGGCTGGCAACACCAACTACAACGCGGCAGCGCCTGTCTCGCAGTCGTTCTCCATCGCCAAGGCCAGCCAGACGATCACCTTCGCTCCTTTGGCAGGGAAGACTTTCAATGATCCACCTTTCACCGTGAGCGCTACCGGAGGTGGCTCGGGACTTCCGGTGACGTTCTCGGTCGGAGCGACTGATAACTGCACGAGCGGTGGCACGAACGGCGCCACAATCACGATTACCGGCGCAGGCACCTGCACCGTTACGGCCGCTCAAAACGGGAATGCGAACTACAACGCGGCCACCTCAGTATCTCGGATATTTTCAATCGGCAAGGCGTCGGCGACGTTGTCTCTTTCGAATCTCTCGGCGACCTATGACGGCTCGCCGCATGCAGCTACGGTGACGACGAGTCCTTCGGGTCTCTCCGTTGTCAGCGTCACGTATGACGGTTCGGCGACGGCGCCGACGAACGCGGGGAGCTACGCCGTAGTGGCGTCGTTGTCGAATGCGAACTACCAGGCGACGAATGCGACCGGCACATTGGTGATAGGGAAAGCGTCGGCGACGTTGTCGCTGTCGAATCTCTCAGCGACGTATGACGGCTCGCCGCATCCCGCTACGGTCACGACGAGTCCTGCGGCGCTTACGGGTGTGAGCACTACGTATGACGGCTCGGCGACGGCACCGACGAACGCGGGCAGCTATGCCGTGGTCGCATCGCTATCGAATACCAACTATCAAGCTTCGAACGCGACCGGAACGCTGTCGATCGGTCAGGCGACGGCTACGACGACGGTGACGTGTGGTTCAGGACCGTTCACGTATGACGGATCGGCGAAGACGCCTTGCACGGCCGCAGTGACGGGCGCCGGCGGGCTCAACTCAGCGCTGACGGTCAGCTACAGCAACAATGTGGGTGCAGGCACGGCGACGGCGAGCGCGTCCTATGCCGGGACGGCCAACTATTTCGGGAGCAGCGACTCCAAGAACTTTACGATTGGTAAGGCGACGACGACGACAACGGTGACGTGCGGTGCTGGTCCCTTCACGTACAACGGGTCTGCACAAACGCCTTGCACGGTTGCTGTGACTGGTGCTGGTGGTCTGAACCTGACTCCGGCCCCGGATTACAGCGGCAACACAAACGCTGGCACCGCGACTGCGAGTTACACCTACGCCGGCGATGCCAACTACAGCGGCAGCAGCGATTCGAAGAACTTCACGATCGGTAAGGCGGCGACGACGACGACGGTGACGTGTAGTGCTGGGCCGTTCACGTATAACGGGTCAGCGCAGACGCCTTGCTCGGCCGCGGTGACGGGTCCCGGCGGACTGAACGACCCGCTGACGGTCAGCTACAGCAACAACGTTGGTGCGGGCACGGCAACGGCGAGCGCGTCCTATGCCGCGTCGGCCAACTATCTCGGGAGCAGCGACTCCAAGAACTTCACCATCGATAAGGCTGATCAGACGATCACGTTTGCCGCGCTGCCCGATAAGACCTTCGGCGACGATGACTTCGGAGTCAGCGCGACGGCGAGTTCCGGTTTGAGTGTGTCATTCACAGCGCTTGGAAGCTGCACCTCGAGCATGGGCGGGATGGTCCACATCATGGGTGCTGGCAGCTGCACGATTACCGCCTCGCAGCCCGGAGACGCGAATTACAACCCTGCTTCGAGCGTTCCGCAAAGCTTCACGATCGGTAAGGCCACGACGACGACGACGGTGACGTGTGCTGCCGGGCCGTTCACGTATGACGGGTCGGCGCAGACCCCCTGCTCGGCCTCGGTGACCGGTGCCGGCGGGCTGAACATCGCCCTGACCGTCAGCTACAGCAACAATGTGGGCGCGGGCACGGCGACGGCAAGCGCGTCGTATGCCGAGTCGGCCGACTATTTCGGGAGCAGCGACTCGAAGACCTTCACGATCGACAAGGCGTCTTCGACGACGACGGTGGGTTGCCCGCCGAGCGTGATTTACGACGGGTCGGCGCAGACGCCTTGCACGGCTTCGGTGACGGGTGCTGGCGGGTTTGGCGCCACGCTGATTGTGAGCTACAGCGACAACACCAATGCTGGTACGGCGACGGCGAGCGCGTCCTTCGCCGGCGATGCCAACCACACCGGGAGCAGCGACTCGACGACCTTCACGATCGATAAGGCTGCCTCGGTGACGACGGTGACGTGTGCTGCTGGGCCGTTCACATATAACGGGTCGGCGCAGACGCCGTGCTCGGTTTCTGTGACCGGCGCGGGCTCGCTGAGCTTGACTCCGGCCCCGGACTACAGCAACAACACGAATGCTGGGACGGCGACGGCGAGTTACACCTTCGCCGGCGACGCGAACCACTTTGGGAGCAGCGACTCGAAGACCTTCACGATCGATAAGGCTGGCTCGACGACCGCGGTGAGCTGTCCGTTGAGCGTGGTTTACGACGGGTCGGCGCAGACGCCGTGCTCGGTTGCTGTGACTGGTGCTGGTGATCTGAGCTTGACTCCGGCCGCGGACTACAGCAACAACACGAATGCTGGGACGGCAACGGCGAGTTACACCTTCACCGGCGATGCCAACCACACCGGCAGCAGCGACTCGACAACCTTCACGATCGACAAGGCTCCGTCGACGACCACGGTGACGTGTAGTGCTGGGCCGTTCACGTACAACGGGTCGGCGCAGGCGCCGTGCTCGGTCTCGGTGACGGGCGCGGGCGCTCTGAGCCTGACTCCGGCCCCGGACTACAGCAACAACACCAATGCTGGTACGGCGACGGCGAGCTACACCTATGCCGGCGACGCGAACCACTTTGGGAGCAGCGACTCTAAGAACTTCACGATCGGTAAGGCCACGACGACGACGACGGTGACGTGTGCTGCCGGGCCGTTCACCTATGACGGTTCGGCGCAGACGCCGTGCTCGGTTGCTGTGACCGGTGCTGGTGATCTGAGCTTGACTCCGGCCCCGGACTACAGCAACAACACCAATGCTGGCACGGCGACGGCGAGTTACACCTACACCGGGGATGCCAACCACACGGGCAGCAGCGACTCGAAGACCTTCACGATCGACAAGGCGTCTTCGACGACGACGGTGACGTGTAGTGCTGGGCCGTTCACGTACAACGGATCGGCGCAGACACCTTGCTCGGTTCAGGTGACCGGTGCGGGCAGTCTGAGCCTGACTCCGGCCCCGGACTACAGCAACAACACCAATGCTGGTACTGCAACGGCGAGTTACACCTACACGGGGGATGCCAACCACACCGGGAGCAGCGACTCGACGACCTTCACGATCGATAAGGCGTCGTCGACGACCGCGGTGAGCTGCCCGGCAAGTGTGACGTATGACGGGACGGCGCAGATGCCTTGCATGGCTTCGGTGAGTGGTGCTGGTGGTCTGGGCATGACTCCGAGCCCGGCCTACAGCAACAACACCAACGCGGGCACGGCGACGGCGAGTTACACCTTCGCCGGCGACGCGAACCACTTTGGGAGCAGCGACTCGAAGACCTTCACGATCGACAAGGCTCCGTCGACGACGACGGTGGGTTGCCCGCCGAGCGTGATTTACGATGGTTCGGCGCAGACGCCTTGCACGGCTTCGGTGACGGGCGCAGGCGGGTTCGGCGCCACGCTGACGGTGAGCTACAGCGACAACACCAATGCTGGTACGGCGACGGCGAGCGCGTCCTTCGCCGGCGATGCCAACCACACCGGCAGCAGCGGCTCGACAACCTTCACGATTCAGAAGGCTGCTTCGACGACCGTGGTGAGCTGCCCAGCGAGCGTGACATATAACGGTTCGGCGCAGACGCCTTGTACGGCCTCGGTGACGGGTGCTGGTGGTCTGAGCTCGACTCCGAGTCCGGCTTACAGCGGCAACACGAATGCGGGTACGGCGGCGGCGAGTTACACCTTCGCCGGGGATGCCAACCACACCGGCAGCAGCGACTCGAAGAACTTCAGCATCAACAGGCGGAATGTGACCGCCTCGATCTCGGCTGCGGATAAGACGTACGACGGTACGGTCGCGGCCACGATCAACAGCTGTTCGCTGGAGGCGCAGAGCCTTGACCATGGGGTGGTGTCCCCGGACGCCGTGGGCTGCTCTACCTCGAACAGTCAATTCGGCAGCGCGAACGCCGCTAACGGGAAGACCGTGACCGCCAATGTGGCCCTGACCGGAACGGCTGCCGGCAACTACCAGTTGACCAGCCCAACCGCGGCGACAACAGCCAACATCGGTAAACGAGACGTCACTGCATCGATCACAGCGGCGTCCAAGACGTACGACGGTAACGATGCCGCCACGATCAGCACTTGCTCGCTCGACGCCCAGAGTGGCAACACCGGCGTGATTTCGAGTGACAGCGGGAGCGTCGGCTGCTCGGGATCGAACGGTCACTTCAACAACAAGAACGCCGCCAACGGCAAGCCGGTCACCGGTGACGTCGCACTGACGGGAACTGCGGCCGGCAACTACCACTTGACCAGCGCGACCGCGGCGACAACCGCCAACATCACGAAGGCGCCGCTAACGGTGACGGCCGACAACAAGACGATGCTGGTCAACGGCACCGTGCCCCCGCTCACGACCACGATCAGCGGATTTGTCGGCGGCGAGACCTTGGCGACAAGCGACGTTACCGGCAGCGCGAGCTGCTCCACGGCAAACGGAACGGTCGCCGGCACCTTCCCGGTCAACTGCACGGCCGGGACGTTGAGCTCGAACAACTACAGCTTCTCGTTCTCGCCGGGCACGCTGACGGTGAGCTACGCCGCGTCTTGCCAAGGCGCACCGATTGGGAATCCGATTCTCCAGCCGGTCAACAACGATGGGTCGAGCGCGTTCAAGCAGGGCAGCACGGTGCCTCTGAAGTTCCGAGCCTGTGATGCGAACGGGGCCTCTATTGGACCCACGACTGCTGTGCCGAACATCGTGACGTCGTTCGTTCTCGCCAGTACGACGTCAGGAGCACCGGGCGTCAACGAGACGGTCGACTCGACCACGCCCGACACCGCGTTCAGGTGGTCGCCGACTGACCAGTTGTGGATCTTCAACCTCAGTACGAAGAACCTCTCAAGCAACAAGACGTACTACTACAAGGTGATTCTTGTCGGCGGCGCAGGCTTCAACATCACCTTCGGACTGAAGTAACGGGTAAAAAATGATTGGGGGAGCGACCAACGGGCACTCCCCCAACCGGGAACAAAGACCTTAGGTAGGAAAACGGGGGGCTTATCCAGAAGGGGAGTGCTGGCGGCGGCGCTCCCCTTCAACAGTTAGGCAGGCAAATGGACGTCAACGGCGCACGCGAACTCAGCAAACGACTCGAGGCCCAGCAGCATTGGCGGCAGGCTCCCGCGGTGCAACAAGGTGAGCAGCCGGCGGCCGATCCCGACGCATCCGACCTGGTCGAGATGGCCGACGGCATCCGCCGGTATCGACCAGAACCCGGCGGAGGGCTGACCAACGGTGCGAAGACCTCCGACGCCGGCCGGCTCTGCAAGCGCCTGGTGAACGGGCGCTGGGAAACGTCATACGAGGCCGACGGGCCCGAGTAAAAGCCCAGCGCGACCCTTAGATCAGCTGCTCACCACGCAGTTGACCGTGTAGGTGACGCCGTTCACGGTGATGCTCGCGACGATCGTCGCCGTCTTGTTCAGCCCGTTGCTGAGCGTGAGGGTGAACGTGCCCGACGCAGCGCCGTTCTGTGCCAGTGTCACGCTCGCGGGTGCGCCAGTGCCCTGGCCCGTCGTGGTCTGACTGACCGTGATCGCGCTCCCGGTCGTGTTGCTCAGCGGATTGTGGTTCGCGTCGATCAACTCGACGGCGGCAGTGAACGTTCCGCCGTTGCCGACCCCGCTGACCGTGCACGTGACGGCTGTGATCGTGGTGTAGATACAGGTGACCGTCTTGTTGTTGGTGGTGCTGATGCTCGTCCAGTCGATGCCGGCGAAGGTCACCTTCACAGTCGTGCTGACGCTCGTTGCATTGCCAACGTTGTCGGTTCCGGTGAGTGTGTACACGTAGCAGTAGCCGACCGTGATCGCAGGATTGGTCGTTCCGACGATCGTCGTCGCGGAGGTGTAGGGGCCGCCTGAGCCTGCGGCGCCGCACGTGTTGTTGCTGGTCAAGGTCGCCGAGCGGATGGTCAGCGTGGAGGAGGCGAGTCCCGAGCCGCCGTCCGTGTAGTTGGTGCGCGTGCCGATCGCGAAGTTCGGGTTCGACGTGGTGCTAGTGCTCCCCGCACCGGTGGCGTTGGTTGCGTTGACGGTGAGGGCGCCGCTGGTGGGGTTGGTGGTGTCGGGGGTGACGGTGAAGGTGTTGGTGTTGGTGAGGCTTGAGTTGTTGCTGCTGGTGATTGTTTGGTTGCCTGAGGCTGCGACGGCTCCGCTCCAGTTGTAGGTGGTTTGGTAGGGGGAGCTGCTGGTGTCGCCGCCGCCGCTTGTGAAGCCGGTGAGGGTGGGGAAGTTGAGCTTGAGGATGCCGGAGTCAGCATCGGTGGAGGTGGCGGCTGCCTGGAAGCTGCCGGACTTGCCGGCCTGCGCGTTGATGTACACCGTTGTGCCGCTGACGAACGTGTTACCCGACGCGGACGACAAGGTCACCGACGGCGCCGACGGGCCAGTCGTGTCGACCTTGACGAGGGTGGTGATGCTGGTGGTGTTGCCGACGTTGTCGGTGCCGGTGAGCGTGTAGAGGTAGCAGTAGGGGCCGGTGAAGGTCTGGTTGATCGGGGTGGCGCGGCTGCTGATCGTGGTGGCGGAGCCGAAGCTGCCGCACGTGCCGGCTGCGATCCCGTCGGAGGAGGAGAGCGTTGCGCTCTGGCGCGTCAGGGTGGAGGAGGCGAGTCCGGAGCCCGGGTCGGTGTAGTCGCTGATCGCGCTGATGTTGAAGTTGCCGCTCGAGCTGTAGCTGCTGTTGCCTGGCCCGGTGGCGTTGGTTGCGTTGACGGTGAGGGCGCCGCTGGTGGGGTTGGTGGTGTCGGGGGTGACGGTGAAGGTGTTGGTGTTGGTGAGGCTTGAGTTGTTGCTGCTGGTGATTGTTTGGTTGCCTGAGGCTGCGACGGCTCCGCTCCAGTTGTAGGTGGTTTGGTAGGGGGAGCTGCTGGTGTCGCCGCCGCCGCTTGTGAAGCCGGTGAGGGTGGGGAAGTTGAGCTTGAGGATGCCGGAGTCAGCATCGGTGGAGGTGGCGGCTGCCTGGAAGCTGCCGGACTTGCCGGCCTGCGCGTTGATGTACACCGTTGTGCCGCTGACGAACGTGTTACCCGACGCGGACGACAAGGTCACCGACGGCGCCGACGGGCCAGTCGTGTCGACCTTGATGTCGGGGCTCGTGTACGTCGTCGAGTTGCCGACGTTGTCGTAGACGACGTACTCGTACTGATAGCAGTGTCCCGTCGCGATCCCGCCTACCGCGTTGTCGGTGAACGGTGCGCTCGGATCGTTGGAGCCGACCTGGCTGAAGCTGCCGTAGCTTCCGCACGTGCCGTTGCTCGTCCCGTTCGAGGTGAGAGTCGCCGAGGCGCGCAACAGCTGCGCGCCGGTCGAAGCGAGGCCGGAGCCGGAGTCGCTGCCCTTGGCGAGCGAGATGCTGAGCGTTGTCGACGTCGAGTAGCGGCCACCAGTGCCTGCGAGCCCGCTCGCGTCGACCGAGCCGCCGCTCGGGCCGGTGGAGTCGTTGACGAAGTTGAGCGTGGAGGTGGCGAAGTTGTCGGCGAGGTCGCGGCCGGTGATCGTCTCGCTCGGCCCACTCGTCGTGCCGGCGTTCCAGCTGAAGAGATTGGAGACATAGGGACCGCCTGCAGGCGTCGCCACGAGCGAGGAGGTGTGCGTCCAGCCGCTAGCTCCTCCCTCGAGTGCGCTGGTCGAGCTCGATGCCGGGCCCGAAAGCGCGTCGGCGACGGCGTTTTGGATCGTGAAGGAACCGGCCGCAGCGCCTCGGTAGTAGACGCTCGAGCCGCTGGCCAGAGGGCCGGACGTTGGGTAGACGCCGCCTGCGAGATTGGTGAGCGAGATGCTGTTCGTCGGCGGAGCGGTGTCGATCTTGACCGGCTGCGTCTGCACGGTGGAGGCATTGCCGGCGATGTCGGTTGCGTAGTACTTCACGGTCGTCGTTCCCTGCGCAGAGATGTTGAACGGCGAGCCGGAGTAGACCTGCGCCGTACCAGAGGTGGTCGGGTCCGAGCCGTCGGTCGTGTACTTGATCTGGTTGACGCCGGAGCCGGTGCCGTCATTGGCGCTCAACGTGACGCCGATCGGCGTCGTGTTGTTCCAGCCGGCGGCGTTTGCCGCGGGCGTAAGCGTTGCGGTTGCCGTGGGCGCGGTCGTGTCGATCACGATGCCGGCGCTGGCCTGTGAGGCGACGTAAGCCGCGTTACCGAGCGCGTACACGGTGTGCGCTCCGTCGCCCGCGGTCTTCGGAATCGAAAGAGACGTGATGGCGGCCGCGCCGTTCGTGCCGACTGCACTCGGTGATCCGGTCAGCGCAGTAGCAGCGTCGAGGCGGTAACTCACGCCTTCACTGCCGGCGAAGCCGCTGATCGAACCGGTCGTCGTCGCGAACGCGGGGGTGAACGCGGCATTGCCGAACGGCGATCCGTTGACACCCATCGTCGCCGCCCCGACGCTGACGATGCCGCTCAGCAGGCTCTCGCTGCCTCTCCACGAGCCCACGCTCGGCGTGATGGTGTACTCCCAGTTTCCGGGAGGGACGTCGTCCTCGACGCAACTCAGCGAGGCGACGGTCCCGCTACACGTTCCGATCGGGCTGATGGTCGCGACGCCGCCGCCGGCGGGATAGCGCTTGACCAGATAACCGGTGACGGCTGTTCCGTTCGAAAGCGTCGAAGCACCCCAACTGAGGCTCACCTCGCGGCCGATCGAGGTCAATGTCACGCTCGGAGTTGCGCCTTGATTGACAGTCGCGGCGGTGGCGGCGCCGCTGCTCCCGGCAGCAGAGTTCGTCGTCCAGAACGCCCACGCGGTCGCAGCGGATCCGGCGAGGATCGTTGCGACAACGACCGGTGTCAGCCGGCGTGCTGCCGCGCGGAGAGCGACACGGAGGAACCCGGTCACTACAGGCTCGCCTTGATCCGGGCCTGTGCTGTGTACCGGAGGCTGAACATCGCGCGCTCGCAAGCGACAGAAACCGTGTTGGGCATGAACAGGAGCACGGTCACGCTGCGTGCCTGCCCCGGCGGGATTCGAATCGGTGCACCCTTGTATTGCCGGATCGCCAGGTTCCGCCGTGTCGGCGCGCAGCGTCTGTTCGTCGTCGCGATGTCGCGGACGCGTACGCGACGAACCAGGATGCTGTGTCTATGGTCGGAGCTCTGCAGTGTCAAGATGAGTTCCTTGCTGACGCCGGGATAGAGGCCACTGATGCGGTTCCCTGTGATCCGGACCAGAGGTGAGGTTCTGCTGGGTACGAGTTGCCAGCCACCGGCGCCGGTCGTTTCGCCGAAAGCAGCGGCCGGGAGCGTGAGCGGCAGTGCGAGCAGGGCCAGGATGTGCATCCAGCTGGCCCTGCTCGAAACGATTCCCGCGAGAGGCATCGTTCGACGACCCCACGCCCGTGTCGGTGCGATCCGGCTAGTTGCTGCTCGCGCCGGTAGCGGTCAAGGCGACGGCGAACGTCGCGCCTTGGCACGAGTCGTTCGCCGAGTTCGTCATCGAGATCGCACTCGCCAGGTCGACGTTCGCGCTGCCGTTGACGGCCCCGACCTTGGCGGGCACGTCCCAACCTGTACCGCTGTTGTCCTGCGGTGAAGTGACGGTCACGGTGGCGGTGTTACAGCCGCTGTGGCCGGCGTCGACGCTGATCGCGCCGAGCGAGATCGAACTGACGTGCACCTTGTAGGGATTCGGATTGCTGATCGTCGCAGCGACATCTGCCGAGGCGGTCGGGTAGAGACTCGTGCTCGGTGTCCCGGCAGAAATCGTCATCGAAGTCGCCGTGCCGGCCGAAGCCTGACCCGAGCCGCTGCCACCGGTCGTCCACGCCGCGATTGCCACGCCGATGACCGAGCCTGCGACCACGAGGACAGTGATCGCAATCACACGCCTTTTAGTGTTCTTCAACTTGAAAATCTGCATGGTTCTTTCCTCCTTGGGCCGCCCGCGTTTGGACGCAGGTCGGGAAAACTCGCCATTTGAGGTCACCGACCCGACTACACCTGGGCTTCCGAGAAGTGCGATCTCCAAATCGACCTTCCCGGGTCCGGCCCAAGCAGACCGGTGAAACTCACTCCAAGGGGGATGTCGGTACGTCGAATCGGGGAGCGCACCCCGCAAAGGGGGTTACCAGATGGCAGAAGGGTGATTTCGCCGCAATCCAAAGCGGCGGTGCAATCCTGCAACCGTCGAACTTCGGAAGGCACCGCCGCTCGCAGACCATTCGCGGCCGGCGCGCGGCTCCCTGCCTCAGATCACGGCGCGCAAGGCCTCGACACAGGCCGCATCGAACTGGCCGCCCGCCTGTGAGACGACCTCTGCGAGCGCGGACGCTCGTGTCCGGGGCTCGCGGTACGGCCTCGGCTCGATCATGGCCTGGAAAGCGTCCGCCACGGCGACGATCCGGGCCGCCAGCGGGATCTCCTCACCGGCCTTGCCGTCGGGATAGCCGTGGCCGTCCCACCGCTCATGGTGCGATCTGACCACCGCCAGGACGTCCGCCTGTTGCACAATGTGAGCGAGCAAACGCTCACCGAGGGCGGCATGGCGTCGCATCGCCTCCCATTCCAGCTCGTTGAGGGGAGCAGGCTTCGTGAGGACCCGATCGGGAATCGACAGCTTGCCCACATCGTGAAGGAGAGCTCCCAGCTCGACACAGCGGCACTCGGCCGCAGGGAGGTTCAGCTGCTTCGCGATGGCGAGGGCCAGCCGGCTGACCGCGGCCGTGTGCTCGCCGGGGTACCCCTCCTTGAGCTCGAGCCGGTCGACGAGCCCGGCGAGCCGGAGATAGGCCCTTCCGTCCCCGGGGTCCTCGAGCTCACGCAGCTTGGCGACGACGGCATTCATCGTTGGGCTACCCCTTTCGGGGGATGAGCCAGGGATCCTACGTGGGGAGGATCGGGTCCTTGTCTGTTACCCCGGGGAGGGGGAGCGGGACTGCGGTGTCCGGCCTACTCGTAGTGGGAGCGCTACTGGCGCTCCTGGTCGCGGCGTGGGCTGTTGCCCTGGGTGCTGGAACGACCGAGCTCGACCGGGCGGACGCCCGCCTCGCGAGCGAGGTGCGCGGGGCGGCGGCCGGCTTCAGCGGGCTCGTGGGCGCGGCCGATGCGCGTGCCGGCTCGCTCGCCGCCTCGCCTGTTTTGCAGCGGGCAGTCCTCCGAGGGGACCGGGGCGCCGTCAGGCGGCTGCTGCAGGGCCGACCGGACCTCGCCGTCTACGGAGGATCGAAGGTCCTCGGCGGGCAGGTTCCGGCCTCGGCGGTCACGCGTACGGTCCGTGTCGTCGCTCGCTCGAAGACGGTCGGCCGCGTCGTTGCGTTCATCCCGGTGGACAGCACGCTGGTCGCGAGTCTCGGCAAAGCGGTCGACGTTGCGTCGCGCGACCGGCTCTGGGTACGCACCGGCAGCGACGCCACGAGTGCACCTCTTGGCAAGGCCTTCGATCTTGTCCAAGGAGGCCGGAAGTACCGGGTCTTCGCCACGAAGGTCGTCGACGCGCCGCAGGCCGTCGTTCTGGAGGCTGCGACACCGCGAGCGGGGATCGGTCAGGGCACGGGCAGACGGATCCTGTGGCTGACCCTCGCGACCCTGGTGTCGCTCGCAACACTCGCCGCCGCGATCCGTGGGTTGTATGTACTCACCGGTCGACCTCGAATGCGCCCGCGTCGGCGAGATGTCAGGCAGGTCGTCGCTCTTCTCGGAGACGCGCTCGCGTATACGCACGAGCCGGACCGGCTCCTCCCGGTCATCCTCCACGCCGCGATGGAAGCGACCGGGGCGGTCGCCGGCGTCGCCATCCGGGGCGGTGAGGAGGTCGCGCGCGAGGGAAGCTTCGAGCGAACGGGGCCTCTGCTGCGGCTGGAGCTCGCCAGCGCGGAGGTGGCGGGGGAAGAGCTGGCCCTGATCTTGCATCCGCTGCCGACCGGGTTCGACGACCGGACGATCGCGCTCGGACATTCGCTCGTTGCCCAGGCCGCGGTCGCGCTCGACAACGCGAGGTTGCACGGGATCGTCAAGCGTCAGGCCGTGACCGACGAGCTGACGGGCCTCTCGAATCGCCGTTCCTTCCGCGAGTCGCTCGACACGGAGCTTCTCCGTGCAGAGCGGTTCGGGAATGGGCTCGCCCTGATCTTCGCCGACCTCGACGATTTCAAGGACGTCAACGACCAATTCGGGCACCAGGCCGGAGACGAGGTGCTGCGGGCCTTCGCGGAGGTCTTGAGCGGGCGCATCCGCGGCATCGACCAGGCGGCCCGGCTCGGGGGCGAGGAGTTCGCGATCCTGCTGCCGGAGACCGATGCTCTGGGGGCCGAGGCGCTCGCGGAGAATCTGCGTCTGGCAATTGCCGAGCTAGCGGTTACGGTGGGAGAGGTGGAGATTCACATCACGGCGAGCTTCGGCGTCGCGGCATTTCCGGAGAGCCGCAGCGCCGATGAGCTGATGACTGCGGCCGATCTCGCTCTCTACAGCGCCAAGCGGCACGGGAAGGACCGTGTGGTCACGGTCAACCCGGACACCCCGTGAGTGGTTCGGCGTCTGCCCTGATGGCCATACTTCGGGTATGAGGCGCATCCTCATCGGGGGGAGCTACGTGGGCGCGATCACCGCGGGTGCATTCGCGTCGGCGCAGCTCTGGATGCAGGCGCTGATGGTCGACGAGCACACCGCGATTCGCGAGCTCGCCCTGCCCGGAACGCAGGCACGGAGCGTGCCGGCCCTCGTCGAGGCGGCGAGGCCGCCGAGCGCGAAGGCGCCCGTGTCGCCGTCGCCGTTTACGGGCTTCACCCCGATTTTCGTTTCGTCTGGCCCGGCGACGCTTGGAGGCGGTATTCCGGCTCCGGCTCCGGCTCCGGCGCTCGGGGGAGGGGGAGGGGTTCCGACACCGGGATCGCCTATCCCGGGCTCGCCGGTTCCCGGCACGCCGGCACCTGGTCAACCCACCGCCGGTGGGAGCACTCCGACGTCCGCGCCGTCGACCTCGAGTAGTCAGACGTCCAGGACCTCACTGGCCGTCGCTACTCCGGCTACTCCGACCTCCAACGGGCACGGCCGGACGAAGAAGGTGCACCACTCGCACGGACACGCGGTCCGCGCTGTTCCCGCGCAGCCCGCACAACCTCCGACCAGCAAGCCGGGGACGCCGGCAATTCCGGCGGTTCCGCCCGGACACTCGAAGCCGGCCAAGCCGAACAAGCCCGCGAAGGCCAACAAGCCGCCGAAGCAGAAGGACACATCCCCGGCGCCGACCGAGCAGACCGCCGCACCTACGCCGCCCTCAGATTCTCCCGGTAACGGGAAGGGCGAAGGCGACGGTCATGGCAACGGCAACGGGCACGGTAACGGCAAGAAGTAACCGGAGCTAGCGCTTCAGTTCCTCGTTCGCGAACGTTGCGTCAAGGACCGACTCGAGTTACGCCCGTGCTGTTGATCAGAAAACCCTTCCCGGAGCGGATCACGGTGCACCTGACGCCAGATTGTTGGGAGCGGCAGCGAAAGCGCCCAACAGTGATCTGCCTGCCGTAGCCGAGCGTCGGGGTGTTCACACCAGCGTTGCCGAGGCAGTGGGTTGTCGTGATCGTCCCACCGCGACAGATTTTGAGCCGTCCATCGAGGCCCATGCGTACGCTGTGGGGGCGCTTCAAGCTCTGGCAGTACACGTAGGAGCCGCGGACGCCCGGGTCGTCGCCCATCTCGCAGCTGAGGTTCCGACTCGGCGAATAGAAGGATGCAACTTTTACCGGCGTCCCGGCCGTCACCTGCTTCCATGCACCGGCTACAAGGCGCGTGCCGTTCCAGTGCCAGATGCGCGCGTGAGTGCCACCGCTCGGTAGGCAGCGCGCGTCGCCTGGCCGGAAGACAGGCGTCGTCTCGCGGATATCGGCGCCGACGGCAACCAAGGGGAAGATGAACTCGTGCTGGTCGAGCACAAGCTGCCAGGCGCCGCCAGTGAAGCTGAAGACCGCCCAGCGCTGGACCCCCCAACATGTAGGTGCACCGATCGTGATCGCCATCGCTTCGCTGCCAGCGCCGGCGAACGGACCGCAGAGCACCTGCCGGACCGGGTCCGGCAAGAGGAAATCGTTTAGGTGGTTCTGTTCAACGAGCTGAAGCGCTGTCGCCGTCGAGCAATCGCCTGATGCGATCGAAGCGTCGGGCGAAGGAGGAGAGCCCTCTCGAACTGCGGCAGAACCAGCCGATGCGGCGAAGGCGAGAAAGCAGGACGCCGCGCAAAGGAGCACAACCCGCCGCAAACCGAGAGCCCCTTCCGCAGTAGACGCGCCAATCTTGGCCAACGCAGCTTGGCACGACGAACACTAGTTTTCAAGGCGTCCTTCGAAAGCCAGACGCACACAGCAAAGCGCGACTGTATGTCCCAGGCAGCTGTTTTGTTCGGCGGCTCGTCTCAGCTTTCGGTTTCTGCTTGCTGGAAGCGTGCGCGCAGTTCTCGGATCGCTGGGAGCAGGATCAGGGCGGGCACGATCGGAAGCCAGAAGTTGAAGAGGCGATAGACGATGACGCCGAGCAGCGCGGGGGTGAAGCGCACGCCCATTCCGACGAGGGCGAGTGTGAGCGCGACCTCGACAAGTCCGGCGCCACCAGCTGGGAGAGCGCGTCTTGTCAGGACGTATCCGCTTGAGTAGGCGAGCACCAGCGCGGCCAGGGTGATGTGCCTGCCGCCAACCAGTTGCAGGGCGGCCCAGAGGCAGAGGATGTCTCCTGCCCAGTAGAGGCTGCTGCCGGCAAGGCCAAGCCCGTGCTCGCGCGGGTTTGTAATCAGGCTGCGCACGTTCCCGGCCCCTCCGACCGCGTTCGCGAAGGTCGTCCTGAACCAGCCGCCACTGCGCGGTGTCCTCCTCAGCCGGGCGACGCGCTTTGGCGAGGTCACCCAGAGCGCGAAGACAACGCAGGGAACGATGAGGAGCGAGGGCAGCGTGGCGGCGTCGCTTGCGTGGCCGTCGAGGCCGAGATACAGAGCGGCCGACGCGATGAGCGCGACCGTGCTGAGCATTGCGTATTCGAGAAAGCCGAGCGCGAACACGCGGCGCACGGCGTCCCGTCTGCTTGCTCCAGCGCGGCGGAAGGCCCAGTAATCGACCGCGAAGCCGCCTGACGAGCGAGTCGCGGCGAAGACCCCGAAGCCAGCCACCACCGTGGTGGTGGAGACCGCGAGATTCATCTCCGCGCCGCTATCGACCCGGGCCATATCGCGGATTGTGAGCACATAGCCGAAATACGCAGCCAGTTCACCCACGAGGCAGACAGCAAGCCACGACCACGAGTGGCGGGCATAGACAAGACGGAGCACCCGCGGCCAGCCGGCTGCAGAGGCAAGCGCGAACGCGACCCCTACAGTTGCCCCAGCAGCGACGAGGATGACCGCAAGAGGCTTCTCCTCTAACACAAGGAACCGCTCCCCAGCCCACTTGGCTGCGGCCATCAGGCGCTTCTTCATCAACCGAAATTACCTTGACCTACTCCCGCCGGAGTTGGCAAGCCACGCCGCAATGTTCTGGAAATCCTCCCCGGCCCGGTTGACGTCGAACGTCGCTCAAATCGACGACGCAAGCGGGCGCTGCCACACTGGCCCGACACCACAACCGGCGCAGGCCCCACAGCTCGCTCGGCGACCGGCCCCGATCGGCGCGTTCACAACGTCCGTAGGTAGGACAGCTAGCTAGAGTCGCCGGTCTGGAAGAAGCTCGCGATCGCGCCCGCCGAGCCGGCGACGACGAGTACTGCCCAGATCTCGAGGAAGAGGTCGACAACCCGCCCCGCAAGGCTAAGCGGGTTCTTGATCTGCGACGAGACCGTCAGCAGCTGCACCGTCGTGAAGAAGAACGCGTCGAAGAAGGTGTGGATGTCCGTCTGCTTCACATTCCGTTCGAACGAGTACACGAGCACCGTCCCGATCCCATCGACCACCGCCGTCAGGAGCAGCACAAGCAGGAGCCTGCTGACGAGACGCCTGTGCCGTTCTTCCCACGTGCCGAGACGCTTTAGCTCTTCAAGGATCATCCTCGTCCATCCTACGAACTCGATCCAGCACGCTACGAGCGCGCGGCCTTGCGTTGGCTCAGCGATTCATAGATGAGCGCCTGCCGCCACTAGCGGAGGTCTTGCAGCATCAGCTTTTACCGAGGTTCGACAGGGCAGTCGCAACGTGGGGATTGAGACGCTCAGGTAGTTACTGCGGCGAGGCTAGCTGGCGGGACGTTTTCCGGGCCGCGGCGGCAGCTGCTTTGGCGACCCTAGCGGATCAAGCGCCCGCTGGAAACTCGATCCACGCCTCCGCCAGAACTGTGGAGGTTGGGGCCTTGTGGCCCCAACCTTGTAGAAGCGATGAGTGGATGCGCCTAGCGCCTGCTGTAGCCGA
>DAITAW010000182.1:0-3426 GCA_036824055.1 Gaiellaceae bacterium
AGAGCATCCGGCTGTTAACCGGAGGGTTGTTGGTTCGAGTCCAACCCGGGGAGTTACGAACGTCCTGCAAGCGGGCAGATTTCAACAATCGGCAGACGGCGCAGTGTCCTCGTTTGGTACCGGAATTGGTACCTCATGCGGGCCCAAGCGCCTCTCTTGCCTCGTCGCGAAGCCGCTGCAGTTCCCGACTCGCGAACAGCTTCGGGTGGGACGCGCCGGCTTCAATCTCGATCAGTGAATTCTCGAGTTCAGCGACGACCGCACCGACAGACTCAGCGCGGCGCTCCGCCGCCTCTCGCTCGCACCACACGACGAGTATCGAGCGACCTCCGCGCGTCTCCCGGCCCTCGCTGTCATACGACAGTGTTCCCACGCTCTGCCTCCTCGGTGTCGACTCCGTGCGCGAACATTCGATCTTCGCCACGCTGCGCGGCTCCCGGGAAGAGAACTTGAGCCGCGTGGATGTATCGCTCGGTGACGTTGCCCTGCGAGTGTCCGGCTTTGAGCTGCACATAGACCGCCGGGTTCCCCGCGGCCGCCTCGTGCGTGAGCGCCGTGTGGCGAAGGTCATGCCAGGGACGGAACGGCTTCACGATCCCCGCGTGACGCAGCGCCGGCCGCATGTAGCTCCGCGACAGCTTCGACGGGTCGAGCGGCGTACCGATCTGCGGATGACCGAACACGAGGTCCTCGTCGGACTTGTACGCGGCGCAGTCCTAGCCGCGCCGGATGCCCAGCGCGCCTCGGCTAAAGAGTCGACCCGGGATCCTCGCGCGGGCTCGAGCGGCGGTCGGAATCCCATCCCGGCCGCCGCCCGGAACTCTTTGAGCGCCACTCCCGTCTCGGAGGCGGAACCGACGAAAGGAACGATATGAGCCTGCCGGAAGAGTTGCTGCAGAACCAGGACGTTGCGCGGAAATCCCAGAACGTCAGCCGTATCGCCGTAGAGCTTCGCAAGGTCGACGAGAGCGTGGACACCCTCCGCCGGTCGCTTCCTCGCGCTGTGGCGGAGGACGAGCAGCGGCGCGCCACCGCGATCCTCGAGAACAAAGCCGCGCCGAAGGGCTCGAAGGCGGCGACTGTCCGCGAAGGGATCGCCGAGGCCGAAGAGCGAAGCGCCGCCACGAGGCGAGCGCTCGCGTCGGCACGCGACGAGCTCCACGAGGTGGTCGGAAAGCATCGCGTCGCGGCGCTCCCTCCGCTTCGCGAGCGGCATGAGCGTGCCAGGCTGGCAGTTCTCGCGGAGGTCGGCGAGCTGAGCGCGAAGGTCGACGAGCACGACCGGGTCTTCGGCGAGCTCGTTTGGCTCGAGTCCTTTCCGGAGGACGGCCGGGCGATCCAGTGGGGGGCGTGGCTACCGGCCATTCGGATGCCCAGCGGGGAGCCGCTCACGTTCTCGGCGGCGGTCTCAGCGCTTCGCGCCAGGTTCGAGACGGTCATGGGCTCAGGTGGAGACGATGAGCCTCGCCATGTCAGGACGGACGATTGGGATGCGGCGGCGGAAGCGGAGCCTGAGCTCGAGCTGTCGCCCTCGCGGGTGCGCAGCAGAAACGGGGTCCGCTGATGGTCGAGGCGGCGCGGCAGGAGTGGCCACGCGGCTCAGTGGACGCGCTGATACGCGGCGGGTCGTCGGCGACCGCTGAGGCGAATGGGCAGGCTGATGAACTGTCGCCGGGCGCGCGGGTTGCGGCGAACGGTGGCTTCGACGGCGGCGCCCGTGGCGACCTGAGTAGAACCCCGGCCGACTTCGGGTCGACCCTCGACGCGGCTATGCGCGGAGCGGCGGCGGAGAAGCGCGAGAGGCAGGTTCACCGCGGCGGCGGCTCTATCTCGCGGCCGCGCGGGCACAACGGGATTCGGTAGGGCGGGGAGCGGGTGGTGGTCGCGGCCTGATGGCGACGATGCCACGCACAGCCGTGGGCGGACGGCGAGCCGGGAAACTCACCGAGCTAGCCGTCCCGGGGGCCGAACGGCCCGGCGCGTGTACCTGACCGCGAGCGGCTGCGTAGTGACCTGCGAGCGTTTGCCTGCCAAGGTCGCGCCCGAGTTCATCTGGCTGCCGCCCACAGCGAGTCGCTCCTGTGGCATCTGCTGTTGTCGGGCCGCCGGCGCTACCCGACGTGGGACGAGATCGCGGACGTGCGCTACGAGTTGATTCCGGAGGACGTGACGGATGGCGATGCTCCTGCCGCCGGTCGCGGAGTACGTGAACGCCGATGAGCACGCCCTTCACTTGTGGCAGATCAGACGATCGGAGAGCCTGGTCGTGAAACTCCTCGGCACACGCAAGAGGCGCTCTGGCGCCTCCGTGCCGGTGATCGAGGGGCAACCCCGGGCAAGGCGCTTTCGTCCCGTCTCGCGCGGTTGCAACGCGGTGCAACGGCCATGCTGACCTCCTCAGGCGTCCGCTTGGCTGAGCGCTTCATGCCCGCCGCGGCGTCGGAGCTCCAAGGAGCCCCTGGCGGCGCATCTCGGCTGCGAGCCTGGCGCCACGCGCCCCATGCCCGGGATCGTCGCCGTCGTTGCGGCGCTGCGCGTCATGGCAGACAGCGAACGCGGCTACCACCTTGGCGTCCGCACCCGTGGTCTCTGCTGCGAGCTTGGCGCCGACCTCGCCGACTGTCTTCCAATGCTCTAGCCCGTAGGTTGCGGATCGTGTTCGAGCCGCCGAGCTCGAGCGCGATCAGGTGATCGACCTCGTACTGGCCCGTCGCGTGGCGAAGCGGCACGGTGAACAGAACTGGGTCGCAACAGGTCGTGACGTACTTCGTGGTCTGCGCGTCGCCATGAACTCATAGGCATGCTTCGCACCGACGTTTCTCGCGCGCCTACTCCGCGCCCAAACGCCTAGAAACACGGTGATGGAGCTAAGCGGCGTTGTCCCCCATGGGAGACGGGAATCCGTGGAGGAAAGCCACTTCCCGCCAGTTCGGACCCAACGCCGCCACTCGGCTGAGAACCTCGTGGAGGTTCAAGTCCTCTCATCCGCATAGCCAAGTTAAGCGGTTCGCGCGCCCGATCCGCGCCTGCGGCAAGCGGCGGTTCGACGGCTTCTCCGCGGTCAGCGCCTCGCGCCAGACTAGACTGACGCCCGTTTCGTGCGCGCGAACCGAAACACCGCTTCGACGAGGATCGCGCTGTCGCTCGCGTGTGCGTGCGCCGTCGCGGTGCTTGTTCCGCACGCCGCACGCACTCGAGCGGCGCACGGAGATGCGAAGGCCGACATCTACGTCGTCAACCTCCAGACGGGCCACAAGACGCGGCTCACACACGCCGTCGACACGTTCTTCGATTCGGCTCCGGCAATTGGCACGCAATTCCATTGCAACTCGAACTTCTACACCGACTCCGACCGTCTCGCCGTGCTCGACAAGCTCAAGGCTGCGGGTGTCACGTGGGTCAGAATCGATACGTCCTGGGCGGGAA
>DAITAW010000063.1:0-14596 GCA_036824055.1 Gaiellaceae bacterium
GGTCGGCCTCGCAGGTCTCCGGGTCGAGGCCATCCAGGGGAACAGGCAGTTCACGCGCCAGCGCAGCGACGGTGAGCGCTTCGTCGCGGTCGGGATGCACGAGCTTCCCATGCGGACCGAAGCGCGACGCTGCCCAGCGGTTCTGCTCGTAGATACCGCGCTCGGCCGGGTCGAACGGCCGCGCCGGCGATTCGATCGCCCACGCGCAGAGTGCGTGCACCAGCCTGACCAGAGCGCCCGTACGCTCGACCGAGGTCGCCTGATCGGGCGCGCGGATCTCGAGTGTCCCGAAGCGCGGATGGGGACGCACGTCCCACCAGAAGCTCGTGTAGTCGTTCGCCAATCCGGTCGCTGCCATCCGTTCGATGAAACGCTCCCACTCCGCGTAAGCTCGGAACGCAGGCGGAGCACCGTGGCGCGGCAAGAAGCCCAGCACTTCGGCGCGGATCGAGAGCATGCCCGTTTCGCGGCCCTCGAAGTACGGTGAGTTGGCGGAGAGAGCGAGCACGACCGGAAGCCACGGCAGGATCGTCTCCATGACACGGAAGCACGTCTCGGCGTCGGGCATGCCGACGTGGATGTGCAAGCCGCTGACGCCCTGCCGACGCGCCGAAGGGCCGGCATATTCGACGAAGTCGCGATAGCGGTCGACCGGAGCGATCTCCTGCTCGGACGGCATGCTCGTCGGATACGAGCCTGCTGCTGCGACGAGATGACCGTTGCGCTCGCCGATGTCCCGCGCTGCTCGGCGCAACTCGACCAGACGCTCGTGCGCCTGCTCCGGGGTGTCGCTGACATCCGTCGTCACCTCGACGACGGATGCATGGAGCTCTGTCTTCAGCGTGCCCGGAAGGCTGCGCGCGGCCGCACCGGCGACGAGCGTCTCAACTGCGGGCACGAGCTGCAGCGTCTCGGCATCGATGATCCAGAGCTCCTCCTCGACGCCGACGGTCAAGGACCGGCCGAACTGTTGCTCGATCACCTCGCCCTGACGCCGTGCACCGGGCCGCCGGCCGCCTCCCAGGCGTAGTACGACGCGCTCGGCCCATAGGAAGGCTCATAGGCCTGGATGCGGGGATTGCGTCCGACTTCCTTCGCTCGTTGCGCGTGATGGAGGAGATTCGGGTCGTCGCGCCGCTCCCACACGAGGATCAAGTGGGCTGCGGTCATGAAGCCGGCGACGAACGTGCAGCCTCGCGCCGGACAGGGAAAGGGATTCGTGCGCACGCAGAACCAGCCGCTGCGGTCGCCGGCGTCGTCGTCCTTCCAGAGCTCTTCCTCCCAGTCGAGCTCCACGTCCGCCAGGACGCCATGCCCCGGCTCGGTCCGGCCCTCCTCCACCGCGAAAAGGCTACCCGTCAGGCGCGGCACTTCGGCTTCGGGCACTCTAGGACCTGGGTCCGGGCAGCTTGGCCCGCAGCCGCAGTCGGGCCGAGTGCCGGGCGCGCCTTGTTGCGCGCCCACCCGGGCCCTTTAGCGCCCCTTCCAGTCGCGGAAAGCGTGTCGCAGCGCTTCCTCGGCCTCCCGCGAGACGTTGTCCACACGCAGGGTGCCGGTGAGCTCGATCGTGCGCCTCATCTGCTCGACGTACATCGTGCAGCCGTCGCAGGCCGAGAGGTGCGCGTCGAAGCGCTTGCGTTCGCCGGAGGACAGATCGCCCTCCAGGTACGCCGTCACGAGCTCGACTAGCTCGAGGCAGTTCAGATGGGCCAGACCGATGCTCATTGTTCCTCCGACAAGTACTGCTCGAGCGCACGCCTCACCTTGCCGCGGCCACGGTGAAGCAACACGCGTTGATTGGTCTCCGAAAGCTCGAGAGCGTTACGGACCTCGTCGGCGGTCCACCCCTCGACATCGCGCAAGGTGACGACAAGCTGCTGGTTCGGCGGGAGCCGTTCGATTGCCCGTTCGATCACCGACAGGGTCTCCTTCGCCATGAGCCGGTCTTCGGGCCACGCGCGCGGCAGGACCGCCCAGTGCCCGGTGCCCGTGAAGCGCGAACGCTCGACGACCGGTTCGAAGCCACCTTCCTCCGTGTCGAGAGCCGAGAATGGAACCGACCGCCGCTCTCGCACGCCTCGCGTCTTCGCGGTGTTCGTGAGGATGCGAAAGATCCACGTCTTCAATGAGGATCGCCCTTCGAACCGGTGGATCCCGTTCAAAACGGCCACCCACGTCTCCTGGACGACGTCCTCTGCCAAAGCCGACGTGGGTACGAACATTCGCGCAACGCGCAGCAGCGACGGGTTCAGGTCGTGGACCAACTCCATGAAGGCGTCCTCGTCGCCGGCCCGCAGACGCTCGACGAGCCTCGCATCCTGCGGGGAGAGGAGCTGCTCCATCGATCGACTGTAACGGCGCTCGCGCAGGTTCAGGAAGAGTCTGGCTGAGGGCCGAGCTCCAGTGTGCGCAGGCCGCGGAAGTCGATCCAGATCCGATCTCCGTCCGTGACCACCTTCATCACGACGCTGTCGCAATGCGGACAACGCAGAACGGTTCCGGCCGCGAGGTAGACGTGGATCGCGCCGACCGCTTCGACCGAGCCGCAGTTGTCGCAGGTCCCGACAGCCGTCGTCGCCTCCGCCGCGAAGACGTCGCGGAGCAGCCCTGCCGCGGCGTTCCCGTCGAGTCTCAGTGCTTCCATCTCATCCTCCTGTCGGGCCGAAACGCTCGGTCTTGATCCGCGACGGCTCGTGTCCGAGCTCCACGAGCGCCTCCGCAACCGCCTCGACGAACGGTGTCGGCCCGCACACGAACGTCAGTGAAAGATCGGTGGGAGTCACCTCCGAGAGCAGGTCTCGGTCGACGCGTCGGCTGTAACCGGTCCACCCCGGCGGCTGTTCCCGCGTGAGCGCGTACGCGATCTCGAGGCCGTCTCCGTGCTTCCCGTAGCGCTCGAGCTCAGCGCGATAGATGACGTCGTCCCACGATCTCGCCGAGTAGAGCAGGCACGTCGGGATCGTCTCCTGGTTCGCGGCGCGCTGCCGCACCATCGCCATCAGCGGAACGACACCCGAGCCGCCGCCTACGAGCAACACCGCCCCGCCCGGATTCGGATCCCAGACGAAGAAGCCGCCGACGGGACCGCGCAACTCGAACAGGTCTCCCGCTCGCGCCTCCTCCGTCAGATACGGCGAGACCTCGCCGTCGTCGATCCGCTCGACCGTCAGCTCCACGCGGGCGCCGGCGGCCGCCGAGGCGATCGAATAGCTCCGTTGTGCCTGGTACCCGTCGTCGGCGGTCAGGCGAACGTCGACATGCTGGCCGGCTCGATGACCGGTCCAGCCGGGGACGTCGAGGGCGAGAGTCTTGACCCGATCGGTCTCGGGCCGAACATCTGCAATCTCGGCGACCTGCCAGTTCAGTCGCCCCAGTACCGCTGTTCCTTCCAGGGATCCCCGTAGATGTGATAGCCGTTCGACTCCCAGAAGCCCGGCTCGTCGGTCGCGGTGAGACGCAGCCCGCGCACCCACTTGGCGCTCTTCCAGAAATAGAGATGCGGCACGAGCAGCCGCGCGGGACCGCCGTGCTCCGGTTCGAGCGGCTCACCGTCGTAACCAAAGGCCACCCACGCCTGTCCGGCGGTGAGATCGGCGAGAGGGAGATTGGTCGTGTAGCCCCCGTCGCAGAAAGCGGTCACGTATTCGGCTGATGTCTCGACTCCTTCGAGCAACGCGGCCAACGGGACGCCCTCCCAAACGGAGTCGAGCTTCGTCCATTTCGTCACGCAGCTGATGTCGACGGTGATCGTCTCGCTCGGCAACGCGCGAAACTCGTCCCAGGTCCAGCGGTGCCGCCCGTCGACCTCGCCCTCGATCGTGAAGTCCCACTCGTCGAGCGGCGTGTGCGGCGTCGGGCCGGCCGAGAGCACCGGGAAGTCATCGGTGACGTACTGGCCTGGCGGAACGCGGTCGCCGGGTACATCGTCACGCCTACGACCCTTGAAGCCTCGCGAGATGATCGGCATCGCTTCTCCCTCCGTGTCGGATCACCAGCAGGTTGCCGGAGCGCCGACGAGCTCCGTCATGCTCTTGTAACAGACCGGCAAGTCCCACGACTGTTACGCCAGCGACCAGGGAGCAATGCATCACGGAGGAGGTCGAATGAACGCCGAGCACTACGACCTGATCGTCCTGGGCTCCGGCTCAGCGGCACGAGACGGCGCCGGACGAGCAGCGCGAGATCACGGCGCCCGGGTCGCGCTGATCGAGCACCGGCTGTGGGGCGGTTCCTGCCCCAACGTCGCCTGCCGTCCCACGAAGGCCTACGTCGTCGCGGCCGAGTTGATGCACGACGTGCGGCGTCATGCTGCGGAGCGTGGAGTCGATCTCCCCGAGCCCGCGATCCGGCTTGCGCAAACGCGGAGGTGGAAGGATGCGCTCCACCGCGATCAGCAGAGCTGGGTCCAGGTTCTGCAGGAGGCCGGTTACGGCGTCGTGCCCGGGACCGGCGCGTTTGTCGATCCCCGCACCGTTCAGGTGGGCGACCGGCAGTTGACCGGGGAGAGAATCCTGATCGCCACGGGCAGCCGCACGGCTGTGCCGCCGATCCCCGGCATCGACGACATCGACTGGATCGACCACGTCAGTGCGCTCGAGCTCGACGACGTGCCCGAGTCGCTGCTCGTCGTCGGCGCGGGGCCGGTCGGGCTCGAGTTCGCCCAGATCTTCGCCCGCTTCGGGTCGCAGGTGACGATCGTGAACACCGGGCCGCAGATCGCGGCGCGCGCGGACACCGAGGCAGCGGCCGAGCTGCAGGCGGCCCTCGAAGAAGAGGGAATCGACGTCGTGCTGAATAGCGGCGTCGACTCCCTTGCACGGAGCGGAAGCGTCATCGAGGCTGCGGTCGGCGGCCGCACCGTGCACGTGTCGCACGTCTTGCTCGCTTCGGGCCGCCTGCCGAACGTCGAAGAGCTCGAGCCGGAACGGATCGGCCTCGAGATCGGTCGCGGCGGCATCGTCGTCGACGACCGTCAACGCACGAGCGTCGACGGCGTCTGGGCCTCAGGCGACGCCGCCGCGGGCCCGATGCTCACTCCCATCGCGCAGTACCAGGCCCGTATCGCAATCGGGGACATGTTCGGCGACGGCTCTCGGCGTGCCGACTACTCGAACCTTCCGACTGCGATCTTCACGGATCCTGAATTGGGCGGCGTCGGGCTCACCGAAGCGGAGGCTGGGGAGCAGGGCCACGACGTCGGCGTCGTCAAGCATCCGCTGCCGTCTGTCACCCGTGCGCAGTACATAGGTGCGAAGCACGGTCTCTACAAGATCGTCTTCGACCGCGAAACGCGTCGTGTGCTCGGCGTCCACGTCGTCTCACGAGCGGCGAGCGACATCGTCGGCAGCATCACTCCCGCCCTGAAGCTCGGCGTCACCGTGGACGACCTGGCGTCCATGCATCACGTGTATCCGAGCTACAGCGAAGGCCTGAAGGCCGCAGCCGAAAAAGCGTGAATTTCGAAGTCCTAACCAATGACCCTTCGGATATGAGCAAGAGGCCGGGGCAGGCGTTCCGGCCTCTTGCTCGTTTGCTCCCGCGCGCCGTGCTGGCCTACGGCTCCGGCGGAAGCAGGCCCCCAGGGGTTCGGGGCCAGTCAGGGCGGCGATGAGTCAGGGCTGCCGCCCGAGTTTGACGTTGAGGTGGATCCGCTTGGTTCCGCGGACGATGCCGAGATTGATGCTGTCGCCGGGCTTCTTCGTGGCGATGAGATTGACGAGGCGCTCGATCGTCGGGATGGGCTGGCCGTCGGCCTGGACGATCACGTCGCCGCCGGCGGGCCAGGTCTCGCCCTCGACCGTGACCTGGCTTGTGGCGGCCTTCAGACCGGCCTTCGCCGCGCCGGTGCCGGGTCGCACCGAAGCGACGAGCACACCGCTCGACACCGGCAGGTGGAACAGCCGCCCAATGTTCGCCTGGAGCGTCTTGCCCTCGATGCCCAGGAACGCATGCTCGACCTTGCCGTTCTTGATCAACTCCGCGACGACGTCTTTGACCGTGTTGATCGGGATCGCGAAGCCGATTCCGACGTTGCCCTGACTTTGACCGCCGGCGGTTTCGATCTGCGCGTTGACGCCGACGACCTCACCCTCTGCATTCAGCAGCGGGCCGCCTGAGTTGCCGTGGTTGAGCGCTGCGTCCGTCTGGATGACGTGCGAGATCGAGAGTTGGTTGGGCGCGCTGATCGTGCGCTCCACGGCGCTCACGATTCCGGCGGTGACAGAGCGGTCGAGGCCGAACGGATTGCCGATCGCGATGACCTGGTCGCCCACGCGGACCGCGTCGGAGTTGCCGAGCGGCAAGGACTTGAGCGCACGCGACTTGACGTGGACCTGCAGCACCGCCGTGTCGGTCGAGGGGTCGACGCCGACGACCGTCGCCTTGAAGCGCTCGTTGTCGGAAAAGCTCACCTGGATCGTCTTCGCGCCCTGGACGACGTGGTAGTTCGTGACGATGTGACCGGTCTTGTCGATCACGAAGCCAGAGCCGAGCGCGCGCTGAGTCTGGCTACCTCCGAACGGATTCCCGAAGAAGTCGGTGGGCTGCTGGACGCGCGACGTCGTGTCGATGTGCACCACCGCCGGCGCGGACGCGCGGTAGATCTCGTTGATCGACATCCTTTTGCCCTGTGCGAAGGCGACCGGCGCCGCCGAGCTGGGAATGGCTTCCTGACGGATGATGGTCGTGCGCTCACCAAGCTTTCCCAGCGCGGCCGCGCCGCCAAGCGCAACGCCGCCACCCAGCAAGGCGACGATGAAGAGCCCAGCGGCGCGGCTCCGGAGACGGAGGAAGTGCTGCACTCTTCGTTTCTAGCGGCGGCAGGCTTAACGCACCGTTGCGGTCGGTTAAGGTGGCATTAAGGGCTGTTAGGAGCTTCCTGAACTTCGCAAAGAGCGAGCTTCTGCAGCGGTTCGAGCCACCTTTACACGGCTCTAAAGAGCCATTTCCTAGGGTAGAAGCTCGAATTCGCCCAGACCACGACTGCAAGGGGGAACTACATGAGTGCGCTCAAGAGGTTCAGGCCGTCGCCTGCGATGGTCGTTGCCTGCCTGGCGCTGCTGCTGGCGCTCGGCGGGACCGGTTACGCAGCGATCAAGCTGCCGAGGAACAGCGTCACGACGGTGCAGGTGAAGGATTTCAGTCTGCTCGCACGCGACTTCAAGCGCGGACAGCTTCCCGCCGGGCCTGTGGGCCCGACCGGGCCGGCAGGTCCCGCCGGGCCGGCAGGTCCCGCAGGCTCGAGCGGTTCCGCAGCGGTGAAGTGGGCGCTCGTGCGCCCCGACGGCGGCATCGCCGCGCAATCGGGAGGAATCACGCTCGCAGCGAAGCCCAGCGCAGGCACGTACATCCTGAGCTTCGGCAGTGCAGTCACCGGCAAGCCGATCCTCGCGACCGCCGCCTACGCGGCCGACGCGTCGGATCAGCGCGGCGAGACTTCCGCCGGCCCCTGCTCCAGTGCGACCGAAGGCAGGACGTGTCCCACCTCGGATAACACGAGCACCATCTTCGTGGAGACCCGGAGCAACTCTGGAACTCCTGCGGATCACGCGTTCTACGTCGCAGTCATCGGCTGACGACTGAACATTGCGGCCGCGGCTCAAGAGAGCCGCGGCCGCACCTTCCGCCACAATGGCTGCATGCGCGTCTCGGCCAAGGCGGATTACGCGCTGCGCGCGATGATCGAGCTCGCCGTCATCGGCGGTGACGTTCCGGTAAAAGGCGAGCGCATCGCGCAGGCGCAGGAGATCCCGTTGAAGTTTCTCGAGAACATCCTCGGCGACCTGCGGCACGCAGGCCTCGTGCGAAGCCAACGTGGCGTCGACGGCGGCTACTGGCTCGCGCGCCCCGCCGACGAGATCACCGTCGCCGAGGTGGTTCGCGGCGTCGAGGGACCGATCGCGAACGTGCGCGGAATCGGCCCGGAGCAGGTCGAGTACGCGGGCTCGGCAGAGCGTTTGCGCGACGTCTGGATCGCGGTCCGTGCAAATCTCCGCGCGGTGCTGGAGCGAGTCACGATCGCCGATCTCGCACGCGGCGAGCTACCGCTGTCGGTCGAAGAGCTCGCGTCGAATCCCGACGCCTGGCAACCGCACTAATCCGAAATACGGTCTGCCTCGTCGGGCGGACGTACACGATCTGACCGTCCCGAAGCTCCAGAGACTCCACCTGCTCCCGCGTCAGCTGCGCCGACAGCGTCTCGCCGTCGTCACGGACGAGCTCGACGCGAACCTCGAAGCCGAGATGCACGAGCCGTTGCACCATCGCCTCCTGCGTCGAGCCGTTCGGCTCCAGCAGCAGCTCGACGTCGTGCGGACGAATGAAGGCATCGCCCAGCCGATTGACGGGCCCGACGAACGACATCACGAACTCGTTCGCGGGATGGTCGTACAGCTCTCGCGGCGGCGCGGTCTGCTCGATGCGCCCGGCGTTCATCACGACGACGCGATCCGCCACCTCCATCGCTTCTTCCTGATCGTGCGTGACGATCACCGTCGTGGTGTGCGTCTCGTCGTGGAGGTGCCGCAGCCAGAGGCGCAGCTCTTTGCGCACGCGCGCGTCGAGCGCGCCGAACGGCTCGTCGAGCAGCAGGACCTTCGGGTCGACCGCGAGGGCGCGTGCGAGCCCCATGCGCTGGCGCTGGCCGCCGGAAAGCTGGGCCGGATAGCGCTTCGAGAGCCCCGTGAGCTGGACGAGATCGAGGAGCTCGGACACGCGTTCCTTGATCTCGCCACGTGGACGCCGGCGGATCGTCACCCCGAAGGCGACGTTGTCCCACACGGTCATGTGCTTGAAGGCCGCGTAGTGCTGGAAGACAAAGCCGACGCCTCGCGACTGCGGCGGCCGGCGCGTGACGTCCTCGCCGTCGAGCGAAACCTCGCCCTCGTCCGGCTGCTCGAGCCCGGCGATCACGCGCAGCAAGGTGGACTTCCCACTACCGCTCGGCCCGAGAAGCGCAGTGAGCGAGCCGGTCGGCACGTCGACCGAGACGCCGTCGAGGGCTGTGAAGTTCCCGAAGCGCTTGACGATTCCTCGAGCTTGGATCATTGCGTTCCCTCTTTCGGCTTCAACTGCGTCATCAGCAGCAGCGTCGCCACCGCCAAGAGGGCGAGCAGCACTGCGGCCGCATAGGCACCGGTGGTGTCGAACGATACGTAACGGTCCTGGATGTAGAGCGTCAACGACTCCGTCTGGCCGACCAGCCTTCCGGAGACGACGCTCACCGCCCCAAACTCACCGAGAGCGCGGGCCGTGGTCAGCACGACCCCGTACGCAACGGCCCAGCGGATCGCCGGCCAAGTGACACGGCGGAAGGTCTGGAGGGCGGACGCGCCGAGTGTTGCCGCGGCCTGCTCCTGCTCCGTCCCGATCTCGCGCAACACAGGCACGACCTCGCGCACGACGAACGGCAGCGAGACGAAGATCGTCGCCAGGGCCATCCCGGGCAGAGCAAAGACGATCCCGTGCCCGCCGAGCCAGCCACCGCGGCCGTACAGCAACAGCAGGGCCACTCCTGCGACGACAGGCGAGAGTGCGAGCGGCAGATCGACGACAGCGTTGACGATTCCTGCACCGGGGTAGCGGTGGCGTACGATCGCCAACGCGCACAACACGCCGAAGATCGTGTTCGCCGGGACTGCGATCGCGGTGAGGATGAGCGTGACCTTCAGCGCGTGCAGAGCGTCCGCCGTCGTCACGGCATCCCAGGCCGGCCCGACGCCGTGCTCGAACGTCTTCCAGAACACGAACCCGACGGGAGCGACGAGCAGTACCGCAAGATAACCGAGTGCCGCGAACCGGAGCGCGTACTTACCGATCATGCTTCGTCACCCAGCGACGGAGCCCGCCGATCGCGAGCAGCACACCGAACGAGATCAGGAGGATGACGACCGAGGCCGCCGCCGCGCCACCCGAGTCGTTGCTTTCGAGGCGGCCGAGAATGTAGACGGACACAACCTCGGTCTTGAACGGGAGATTCCCTGAGATGAGCACGACTGCGCCGAATTCGCCGACAGCACGCGCAAACGCGAGTGCGACCCCCGAGAGAATCGCGGGCAGGATGCTCGGCAGGATGATGCGCTTGAAGGTGGTGAAGCGGCCCGCGCCCAGCGAGGCTGCGGCTTCTTCCATCTCGCGATCCAACTCGAAGAGGACCGGCTGCACCGTTCGCACGACGAACGGGAGCGTCACGAACAGGAGCGCGAGCAAGAGCCCCCAGCGCGTGAACGCAGCGTCGATCCCGACCGGCGACCTCGGGCCGTAGAGGGCGAGCAGAGTCAGCCCGGCGACGATCGTCGGCAGAGCGAACGGGAGGTCGACGAGCGCGTTCACGAGGCCCTGGCCGACGAACCGATCCCGGACCAGCGTCCACGCGATCGCCACGCCTGCAACGGCGTTCACCAGCGCGACCACTAAAGAGAGCCCAAGGGTGAGCTTCAGGGCAGCCGTCGCCTGCGGCGTCGAGATCGCACCCCAGCCGTGCGCCTGCCAGCTCAGCGCGGCCAGCGGGAGGAGCACAATCACGCTCAGGTAGAGCGTGCTCAGACCAATCGAGAGGCCGGGCGCAAGTGAACGCCGGGCCCCGGGTGCTGCTGGAAGTGCGCCGGCGTCAGCCGCCACTCGACCCCTGGAAGCGCGCCATGATGCCCGTGGTCGGGTCGAAGAACTTCTTCTCGACCTTCGGCCAACCGCCGACGTACTTGATCGTGAAGAGCTGCGGTCGAACCGGGAAGTCGAAGCCGCGGGCGGCTGACGCAACCACCGGCCGATAGCCGTTCTGCGCAAAGATCTTCTGCGCGGCCGGCGTCCGCAGGAACTTCACGAACGCCTTCGCCTCGGTCGGGTGCTTCGAGGTCGACGTGACCGCGATCGGGTTTTCGATCAGGATCGTCGCCTTCGGGATCACGAACTGGACCGGCTGGCCCTTCTTCTGCGCGAAGACGGCTTCGTTCTCGTAGGCGAGGAAGACGTCACCGCGACCCGCGAGAAACGTCTGCAGGCCCTCGCGTGCACTGGTCGGCTGCGCGACGACGTGCTTCCAGAGCTTCCCGAGATAGTCGACAGCCTGCTTGGGTGTCTTGCCGGAGCGCAGTGCGCCGCCGTACGCGGCCATCACGTTCCAGCGCGCGCCGCCGGACGTGAAGGGGTTCGGCGTGACCACCTGAACGCCGGGCTTGAGCAGGTCGTTCCAGGTCTTCAGCTTCTTCGGGTTGCCGTCACGAACGATGAAGACGACGACAGAGCGGGTGACCATCCCGTGGTACTTGTCCTTGTTCCAATTCTTCGCGACGAGGTTCTTCTGGACGAGTGAGGTGATGTCCGGCTCGAGCGAGAACGCGACGATGTCCGCGCCGAGCCCTGAAGCGACTGCCCGGCTCTGGTCGCCCGACGCGCCATAGGACTGGGCGAACGTGACGCCGTTCCCCGCAGGGGTCTTCTGGAACGCGGAGATCAACTCGCCGTACGCATCTTTGGGCGTCGAATAGGCCACGAGCGTCAGCTTCGTGTCCTTCGAGGCTCCCGCCGCCAGGGCCGGTAAAAGTAGGGCAATCAACAAAGCAAGGCTAATTCGTCGCATCTGGTCTCCTTATTAGTCCACTGAATCGGTGGACTTTAGGGACAAGGCCGGACCACGTCAAATGGGAACCGCAGGCGGTTCCATACAATCGACCGTGTGAGCGCCTCCACTCTCAGCGTCGGCGGCCAGACCTACGAGATCTTCCGGCTCGAGGGGGCCGAGCGGCTTCCCTACACCCTGCGAATCCTGCTCGAGAACGCCTTGCGCCACGGCCAGGAGGAGGACGCCCACGCGCTGCGTCGCTGGCAGGCGACCGCCGAGCCGTCGGAAGAGATCTCGTTCCGGCCCGCGCGCGTCCTGCTGCAGGACTTCACCGGCGTGCCGGCGGTCGTAGATCTCGCCGGGATGCGGAACGCGATGGCCGATCTCGGCGGCGACCCGTCACGAATCAATCCGCAGCTTCCCGCCGAGCTCGTCATCGACCACTCCGTGCAGGTGGACGAATACGCATCGGCGCGGGCGATGTTCCGCAACGCCGAGCTGGAGTTCGAACGCAATCGCGAGCGTTACGCCTTCCTGCGCTGGGGCCAGACGGCATTCGACAACTTCAAGGTCGTCCCGCCGAACACGGGCATCGTCCACCAGGTCAATCTCGAGTTCCTTGCGCGTGTGATCGAGACACGCGACGGCCAGTCGTTCCCCGACACGCTCGTCGGCACGGACTCACACACGACGATGATCAACGGGCTCGGCGTCCTCGGGTGGGGCGTCGGCGGAATCGAGGCCGAGGCCGCAATGCTCGGCGAAGCCGTATCGATGCTCATTCCACAGGTCGTCGGCTTCAAGCTCACCGGCGCGATGCCGGAGGGCGCGACCGCTACCGATCTCGTCCTGACCGTCACGCAACTGCTCCGGGCTGCGGGCGTGGTCGGGAAGTTCGTCGAGTATTTCGGACATGGGCTCGTCGGGCTCCCACTCGCAGACCGGGCGACGATCGGGAACATGTCGCCGGAGTACGGCGCGACCTGCGGCTTCTTCCCGGTCGACGACGAGACGCTCAAGTACCTGCGGCTCACGGGACGCGACGACGAACGGGTGGCGCTCGTCGAGGCGTACTGCAAGGAGAATGCACTCTGGCACGACCCGGGGTACGAGCCGGAGTACACGCAGGTCGTCGAGCTGGACCTTTCCACTGTGGAGCCGTCCCTTGCCGGGCCGCGGCGACCGCAGGACCGGGTGCCTCTGCGCGAGGCGAAGCAATCCTTCGTCGACGCTCTCGAGACCTTCGGCGTCGACTACGGCAACGAGCACGACGAGGCCGTCTCCGAGTCGTTCCCGGCCAGCGATTCGCCGACGACGGTCAGCCCTGGCCATGGCAAGCTGATCCCGCAGGTACAGGTGCCGGTCGCCGGCGTTGCGATGCTGGAGCCGCAGTCACCGATGGCGGTCGCTGTCGGCGGTGAGGAGTTCGAGCTGGAGCACGGCTCCGTCGTGATCGCGGCGATCACCTCCTGCACGAACACGTCGAACCCGCAGGTGATGATCGGTGCCGGCCTCTTGGCGAAGAAGGCCGTCGAGCTGGGCATGCGCCGCCAGCCCTGGGTCAAGTCCAGCCTGGCGCCGGGCTCAAAGGTCGTGACGGAGTACTTCGAGCGAGCAGGCCTGGACACGTACCTCGACGAGCTCGGCTTCCAGACGGTGGGCTACGGATGTACGACGTGCATCGGGAACTCGGGACCGCTGCCGGAGGCGATCTCGGCCGCGATCCTCGAAGGCGACCTCGTCGTCTGCTCGGTTCTCTCGGGCAACCGCAACTTCGAGGCGCGCATCCACCCGGAGGTGAAGGCGAACTACCTCGCTTCGCCGCCGCTCGTGGTGGCGTACGCACTGGCCGGGCGCATGGACGTCGACCTCGTCAACGAGCCGATCGGTCAGGACCGCGACGGCAACGACGTCTACCTCCGTGACCTCTGGCCGAGCTCGGACGAGATCCAGGAGACGATCTCGCGCGCGGTGCGCGGCGAGATGTTCACGCGCACCTATGCCGACGTGTTCACAGGCGACCCGGCCTGGCGCGAGCTGCCGATTCCCGAAGGCGATCTCTTCGCGTGGGACCCGAACTCGACGTACGTCAGGCATCCGCCCTACTTCGAGGGGATGTCGCACGAGCCCGAGGAGGTCGAGGATATTCGCCGCGCGCGGTGCCTCGTCATGGTCGGCGACTCGGTGACGACGGATCACATCTCGCCGGCAGGCGCGATCAAGCCCGACTCTCCTGCAGGCAGGTATCTCGTCGAGCACGGAGTCGAGCGGAAGGACTTCAACTCCTACGGCTCGCGGCGCGGGAACCACGAGGTGATGGTGCGCGGGACGTTCGCGAACGTCCGGCTGCGGAACCTGCTCGTGCCGGGATCCGAGGGGACGTGGACGGTCCACGTTCCGAGCGGCGAGGAGATGACGATCTACGCCGCGTCGAAGCGGTACCTCGAGGAGGGAACGCCGCTCGTCGTCATCGCCGGCAAGGAGTACGGCTCCGGTTCCTCACGCGACTGGGCGGCGAAGGGGCCGAACCTGCTGGGAGTGCGGGCTGTGATCGCCGAGTCGTACGAGCGGATCCACCGCTCCAATCTGTTGATGATGGGAATCCTGCCGCTGCAGTTCCCCGAAGGCGAGACGCCCACGACCCTCGGTCTGACGGGCCGCGAGGAGTTCGCCGTCGAGGGCGTGGAGAACGGCGACGCGGACGAGGTCACGGTTGTCGCCGACGAAAAGATGTTCCAGGCGCGTGTGCGTCTCGACACACCTCGCGAGCGCGAGTACTTCCGCCACGGCGGAATCCTCCAGTACGTGCTGCGCCGGCTCCTGGCAACCTGAGCGACCGAGCCCCGCATCGCCCCATGCCTGTTGACGAAACGTCACAGTCCTGACGCGAACAACACGACCAATGCAGACAATTAGTGGGGTCAGACCCGAAAACGAGCCAGCCCCGACCGGATCCGGTCACGGACATGGCCGATTAGTACGGGCTAGGCAGCCCGATCTTTCGACGCGGCCGTCAGGCCACGGAAGCTTGCTGCGACG
>DAITAW010000064.1:0-14587 GCA_036824055.1 Gaiellaceae bacterium
CGGTCCGCATGTACACGTGCGGCCCGACCGTCTATCAACGCATCCACATCGGCAATGCGCGGCCGTTCGTCATCTCGATGTGGCTGAGACGCTGGCTGGCCACGCGCGGCTACGACGTCAACCTCGTCGAGAACATCACGGACGTCAACGATAAGATCTACAACGCGGCTCCCGGACACAGTGCCGAGCTCGCAGCGCAGGCCTCGCAGTGGTACGTCGAGGACACCGAACAGCTCGGTCTCGGCCGCCCCGACCACGAACCGAAGGCGACGGAAACGATTCCGGAGATCGTCGCTCTGATCGAGGAGCTCGTGAGCGGTGAGTACGCCTACGAGGCCGGAGGCGACGTCTACTTCCGTGTTGGTCGCTTCCCCGACTACGGCCGGCTTTCGGGGCAGCGACCGGAGCAGCTCGAGGACGACGACCCGAGCCCACTGAAGGAGGACCCACGCGACTTCGCCCTGTGGAAGGCGACCAAGGAAGGAGAGGACACCTCCTGGGAGTCACCGTGGGGCCGTGGCCGCCCGGGCTGGCACATCGAGTGCTCCGCGATGGCGGAGAAGTTCCTCGGGTCGAGCTTCGAGATTCATCTCGGCGGCCTCGACCTGGTCTTCCCGCATCACGAGAACGAGCGTGCGCAGTCGCGGGCCGCCGGCCGTGAGTTCGCCCAGCTGTGGATGCACAACGGGATGCTCGAGTTCGTCGGCGAGAAGATGTCCAAGTCGCTCGGCAACGTCGCGTCGCTGCACGACGTGATCGAGGAGTGGGGCCGCGAGACGATCCTGGTTTTCTTCCTCACCGGCCACTGGTCGAAGCCGATCGACTTTTCGGACGAGACGCTCGCAGCGGCTGCCGCGCGGGTCGAGCGGTTCCGCGACGTCTTCCGCGGCGCATCCGATCCTGCACCGGCCGGGGAGTGGGAACGATTCGAAGCTTCGCTCGAGGACGACTTCAACACACCTGAGGCGCTCGCGGTCATGCACGGTTGGCGCGACCACGAGCTCCTGCGCCGGGCACTCGACATCTTCGGGCTCGCATCGCTCGCGGACGCGCAGGAGGCGCCGTCCGAGGTCGTCGCGCTGGCCCGTCGGCGGCAGGAAGCGCGCGCTGCACGCGACTTCCAGGAGGCCGACCGCCTTCGCGCCGAGATCGAGGCCGCTGGCTGGGAGGCGCGCGACGTGGCCGACGGCTTCCAACTCGTTCCGCGATGACGCGCGAGCAGGTCTACGGGCGGCGGCCGGTGCGGGAAGCTCTGCGCGGGCCCCGCGAGGTGCTCGAGCTCTGGGCGACGGAGCGAGCGGTGAAGACCGAGCCCTGGCTAGGGGAGGTCGAGCGGCCACGGCTGCAGGTAAAACCGGAGCGCGAGCTCAGCGAAGCAGCCGGCACTCGCGACCACCAAGGCGTACTCGCGTGGTGCGAGCCGTACAAGTACGCGGACGGCTGGGAGCTCGCAGCCGCCGACCTTCCACTGCTCGCGTGTCTCGACCAGGTGACGGATCCGAGGAACCTCGGCGCGGTCATCCGCAGCGCCGAGGGAGCGGGCGCGACGGGAGTCGTCGTTCCGGCGCACGGCGCCGCCACCGTGACACCTGCGGTCGCGCGGGCATCTGCCGGGGCGGTCGAGCATCTCCCCGTCGCCGTCGTGCCGAACCTGGCCCGCTACCTCGCCGAGGTGAAGCGCGGCGACTTCTGGATCTACGCAGCAGCGGGCGACGCGACGACGACCATGTGGGACGCGGATCTGACCGGCGGGCTGGCGCTCGTCTTCGGAGCCGAAGGCAAGGGCCTGCGGCCACTCGTGCGCAAGACGTGCGACGACGCGATCTCGATCCCGCTCGACGGGCATGTCGAGTCGCTGAACGTCAGCGTCGCGGCCGCGTTGATGCTCTACGAGGCGAGGCGTCAGCGTGGCTGATCCCACCCTCTATCTCTTCGACGGCCACAACCTCTTTCACGCCGGGGGCTACAAGGACCTCCCGGCTCTTCGCGATGAGCTCGCCAGCTTCGTCGCGCTCAAGGGCGCGCGCGGCTACCTCGTCTTCGACGGCGCCGGCGCGGATGAGTCCTACGGCCCGCTCGAGGTCCGCTACGCGAAGAACGCGGACACGATGCTCGAGCGACTCGCCGCCGAGAACCGCGGCACGGAGATCGTCTGCCTGGTCTCCTCGGACACCGCGGTCCGCGGCACCTCCGGGCAGGAGGTGCAGAAGCGTTCGTCCGCGACCTTCCTCGGGGAGATGGAGGCGGTCACACACAACGAAGAACGTCCGCATCACCTCCGCGACTCGCTGGACGAGGAGACGCGGGCGAAGCTCGAGCGGATGCGGCGCGGCGGCTAACCCGTGCAGTCTTCTCCGACAGCCCCGCCGGCGCTGGGCAGTCGTCCGAGCAAGCGGGCGAGCTGCTGGAGCTCCTCGCCGCTGTAGCGCTCTTCGAAGAACTCCCGGACGTCGGCGATGTGCGACTTCGAGGCCTCTCGCAGCTTCGTTCGCCCTGACTCGGTGAGGACCGCGTACGCGACCCGGCGGTCGCTCGCGCAGGAAGCGCGCTCCACCAGGCCTCCGGCCTCGAGCCCGTCGAGGAGCCGGGTCACCCCGGAGGCGGTGAGGATCAACTGCTCCGCGAGGTCGACGCGCCTCATCCGCCCGTCCTCGGCTTTGGCGAGGTGCAGGAGGGCCTCGTAGTCGTTGATCGTCAGGCCGTGCTCGGCTACGAGCTGGGCGCTGATGGTCCGGGTCACCGAGGCATGGCCCCGGATCAGCCGAATCCAGGAATCCAGGGCCGAATCTTGTTGTTGGCTCAATACTTGACTAGACAAGGTTTCCTCGCTACTATTGCTTGTGTACTCAACTATAGCGTACTCAAGGAGGAGTGTAAATGAGCACCACGACAGACACCCGCCAGGCCTTGCCGGTTGGAACCTGGAATCTCGATCCAGTTCATTCGTCGATCGCCTTCGAGGTCGACTATCTCACCGGCGCGTTCCGCGGCCAGTTCCGCGACATCGCAGCACGCCTCGATGCAAAGGGAGAGACCCCGGTCATCACCGGCTCCGCGAAGGTCGCGAGCGTGGACGTGAAGGACGAGAGTCTCTCCGCGCACTTGCAGGCTCCGGACTTCTTCGACGTCGAGCGCTACCCGGAGCTCAGCTTCGAGTCGAGCGAGATCGAGCGTCAGGGCGATCGAGTCACGGTCCGCGGCGGCATCACGATCAAGGGCGTCGAGCGGCCGGTCGAGCTGACCGGGACGATCGCGGATCCGATCGCCGACCCCTATGGGGGCGAGCGGTTGGGGCTGAAGCTCGACACCGCCATCGACCGAAACGAATTCGGCGTCAATTGGAACGCGCCGCTCCCCGACGGAAAGCCGGCGCTCGGCGACGAGGTCAAGCTCTCGGCCGAGCTCCACTTCGTCAAGGAGGCGTAGGAGCGATGAAGGTCCTTGGGATCTCGGGCAGCCTGCGCCGAGACTCGTACAACACGAAGCTCCTCCGCGCTGCGGAGGAGCTTCTCCCTCCGGAAGTCGACTTCGTCCTCTACCAGGGCGTGAAGGAAGTTCCGCCCTACGACGAGGAGGACGACGTTCAGCCGGCGCCGATGGCGGTCGCGGCTCTCCGCAGCGCGATCGGCGAGGCGGATGCCGTCCTCTTTGCGACTCCCGAGTACAACTCGTCCGTTCCGGGCTCTCTGAAGAACGCTCTGGACTGGGTGTCTCGTCCAGTCGCCACGAATCCGCTACGGAACAAGCCCGTCGCCGTCGTCGGTGCCAGCACCGGCGCCTTTGGGGCCGTCTGGGCCCAGGCCGAGCTTCGCAAGATCCTCGCCGCCATCGGCGCGCGCGTGGTTGACGCGGAGGTGGCCGTCGGTCACGCACCGACCCGCTTCGATGAGGCGGGACGACTCGAGGGCGAGGAGCTGCAGGACCAGTTGCAGGAGACGCTGGAGGCGCTGCTCGCTGAGACCCGGGCTCGGGCACTCGTTCTGGCCTGACGAACATACGTTCGTAACATCCTGGGTCCACTGCAAACGTCTTGTAAAGACCAGCGGTCCTTGCTATCTTCTTCCTCAACCTTAGGGTGAGACTTCGTGTCTCGCCCCTGACCCCGGGGGAGGCCAGGATGGCCGCACGGCCCGCAACCGCTGCGCAGAAGGCCCAGAGAGAGCTCGAAGACCTTCAGCTCGTCATGCGCGCCCGGAACGGTGACGGCGGCGCGCTTGACACTCTGATCCGGCGCTACAACGGCTTCGTCCGTCTCAAGGCGAGCTCGTACTTCCTCGCCGGGGGCGACTCGGAAGACCTCGTGCAGGAGGGGCTGATCGGGCTCTACAAGGCCGTACGGGACTTTCGCGCCGACAAGGAGACCTCCTTTCGGAGCTTCGCGGAGCTCTGTGTCACCCGCCAGATCATCACGGCCATCAAGACGGCCACCCGTTTCAAGCATGCCCCTTTGAACACCTATGTCTCCTTCAGCCATACCCCTGCCGGCCAGGAGTCGGACGGGGAGTGCTCGCTCGGGGACGCCCTGCCAGGGCCCGGAGTGGACGATCCCGCGGTCTGTGTGATCTCGACGGAGGAGCTCCAGAGCCTCGTTTTCACCCTGGGCAGCGGCCTTTCCGGGCTGGAAGCGGATGCCCTCCGGCTCTATCTGGAGGGTGAATCCTACGAACAGATGGCTGAAGATCTAGAATGCGACACGAAGACGATCGATAACGCGCTCCAGCGGGTAAAGAGAAAGATCCTTACCCACCAGAAATCCCGGCAAGTCCTGCTTTAAACCGGGAATTTTGGCCGCCTCTACCGCGTTTTAGAAGGTACAGGAGCCTCCAGGCGTGGTCCGGATTGGGCCGCCGCGAACGGGCTCCAGACCCGAAATCGAGAGGAGATGAACCAAGCTGACCAACCTTGCTGAACTTGATTTGCAGTCTTTCCTTCACGAAGCCGAGGAGCTCGGCTCCGTCGAAGAGGCGACCCTTGAAGCGTTCGCCGTCGCGAACGAGCTCGAGGACGACGACCTCGCGGAGCTCCGTGGCGAGCTCGAGGAAAAGGGCATCGAGATCGTCCCGCTCGAGGACGACGCACCCCCGGCACCACGCGTGCGGGCTGCTGCAGAGGTTTCCGGGACGACGGACAGTCTGACCCTGTTCATGAACGCTGCCGGTCGCTATCAGCTGCTCACCGCTGCCGAGGAGGTTGCGCTCGCGAAGCGCATCGAGCGCGGTGACCGCACGGCCAAGGAGCTGATGATCAACTCGAACCTCCGGCTGGTGGTTTCGATCGCGAAGCGGTATCAGGGCCGTGGCATGCAGTTGGGCGATCTGATCCAGGAAGGTGTGATCGGGCTGAACCGCGCGGTCGAGAAGTTCGACTGGCGTCGCGGTTACAAGTTCTCGACCTATGCCACCTGGTGGATCCGCCAGGCGTGCCAGCGAGCAGTGTCCAACCAGTCGGCGACGATCCGCATTCCGACGCATGTCCACGAGCGGCGCGTGAAGCTCGCCCGGGCCCGTGCGCGGCTGCAGGCTGCGACCGGAGAGGAGCCGACGCGCGAGGAGCTTGCCCAGGCCACCGGGCTCGACCTCGTGTACGTCGAAGAGGCCCTTGGTGCGGTCGAGGCATCCGTGTCGCTGAACCAGGCGATCGGCTCAGACGGTGACGGCGAGTTCGGCGACCTGTTCGCCGATCAGAACGCCGAGGATCCGTCCGAGGAGGCCGGAGAGGCGCTGCGCCGCCAGTTCGTGCGGAACGCCCTCGGGCGTCTCCCGGAGCGCGAGCGTCGTGTTCTCGAGCTGCGCTTCGGATTCGACGGCGAGTCCACTTCGCTGGAGCAGATCGGCCGCGAGCTGAGCATGAGCCGCGAGCGGGTCCGCCAGGTGGAGCGCGACGCGCTGGCCAAGCTGCAAGACGAGCTTGCCGGCGTCGTCGAGATCTCACCCGACGCGCTCGTCGACGCGGCCTAATTCATTCCCTTCATTCCGGCGGGACATCGCCTACCATGGCGACGTCCCGCCGGAGTAGCTCAGTTGGTAGAGCAATGGTTTTGTAAACCATAGGCCGTGGGTTCGAGTCCCTCCTCCGGCTCTTTGATCAGGCGCTGGCCTCGGCTTTCTTGCGCCGGTCTTCGGCTTCGGCAGGCTCCGAAGCAACGGGGATCTCCACATGGAAGAGAGAGCCGCGCCCGCCGTTTGGCTCGACCCAGATCCTCCCGTGAACGCGGCGGACGAGCTCGCGTGAGATGTAGAGGCCGAGCCCGGTGCCCCCGATTCCGCCGGTCATGTCAGGGTCGAGCCGGTAGAACTTCTCGAAGATCCGGCCCTGCTCGGCCGGGGGGATGCCGAGCCCTTCGTCTGCAACCGTAAAGCGCACGTACTTGCCCACAGCCTCCAGCCGGACGTGGACGTCTCCGCCCGAAGGTGAGTACTTGACGGCGTTGTCGACGAGGTTGGTCAGGACCTGCCGAAGCTGGCCTTCGTCCGCGGTGACCCGAGGGACGTCCTCCTCGGCGGAATCGAGGCTGACCCGAGTTCCTGCCGGCAGATGTGTGCGTGCGGCCTCGAGGACGCTGATCGCGAGGGCGTGCGCATCGCAAGGTTCGACACGTAGCTCGAGCCGGCCGGCGTCCAGTTGGCTGGCGAGCAGGAGGTCGTTCACGATGTCGGCCAGCCGGGTGGACTCTTCGACGATGACGTCGAGGAGCTTGCGGTGCATCGGCTCCTCGAGCTCGAGATCCTCACGAGCGAGAGTCAGCGCCGAACCGTAGATGGCGGCGAGCGGTGTGCGTAGCTCGTGCGACACGGTCGAGACCAGGTCCTGTCGAATCTGCTCGAGCGCGCGCTCCTCGGTGAGGTCGCGGAACGCGTAGACCGTTCCCTCGTCGAAGCCGACTCCCGAGATCGAGAGCCAGCGCTCGTTGCCGTCGAGCTCGAGCGGGAAGGTGGTCGCCATTGCCGGCCCGGGTGCTCCCGCCACCGGAACACTTGGAGCGAGATCCTGCCAGCCAGGCAGCACCTCGTCGGCCCGACGGCCAAGCATCTCGGCCCGCGTGAGGTTGGTGATCGCCTCGGCTGCGCGATTCCAGACGCGAACGATTCCCTCGCTGTCGACGAGGAACACCCCGTCGGCGACGGTCTCGAGCACACGCGCAGCCTGCGCGCGCTCTTCGGCCTCGCGATAGAGCTGTGCGTTCTCGATCGCGGTCGAGGCCCGGCGCGCCAGCTCCTCGGCCAGAGCGAGGTCTGCCGGTCCGTAGCGCCGGCCGGATTCCGCCGCGACGAACGACATCACGCCCAACCTGCGTCCGCGAACGACGAGCGGCACGCCCATGTAGCTCTGAAAGCCGAGCTCGCGGACCAGTCCGAGATGGAGGTCGTCCACCGCGAGCTCGGACAACCGTTCTTCCGAGATCTCTGCGATCAGTTCGCTCTCGCCGGTTCGAAGGACGAACGGCGGTCCCTGAGCGGCGTCGGGATCCTCCGGATAGCGGCGGCTCAGCTCGAGCGCGAGCTCGACCTTGCGCTCGTTGACGTGTTCGACGGCGAGCGTGCGCAGCTCTCCGTCCTCGACGATGTCCACTCGGGCCCAGTCGGCGATGCGTGGGACGGCCATCTTCGCGAGGGCCGCCAGGGTTGTCCTGTAGTCGAGTGAGCCGCCGAGAGTCGCGCCCGCCTCGACGAGGAACCGCTGTGCTTCCTCGGCGGACTTCCGGTCGTCGATGTCCGTGTTCGACCCGAACCATTTGACGATCTCGCCGCGGCGACTGTGCATCGGGACGGCGCGCGTCAAGTGCCAGCGGTAGGAGTCGTCCTCCGCACGGCGGAGTCGAAGCTCATTGTCGTACGGATTTCCGCTGTCGAGCGCTTCCCGCCAGAGCCGAAGCGTGCGCGGAAGATCGTCGGGATGCATGACGTCCGTCCAGCCGGCGGCGACGCGTTCCGAGAACGAGCTATCGAAGTAGTCGAGCACCCGCTGGTTCACGTAGTCGAGCTCGCCGTTCGGCATAGCGGTCCAGATCTGGTCCGGCTGCGCTTCCGCGAGGAAGCGGTAGCGCTCCTCGCTCTCTCTGCGGAGCTCCGCGAGCTCCTGCTCTTTCAACTGCTCGGCCTGTAGCTGCAGCGTTTCCGTTTTCTCGTGCAACTCGATGAAGACGGCGACCTTGGAGCGCAGCACTTCTGGGCTGAACGGCTTGAAGACGTAGTCGACCGCGCCTGCCGAGTAACCGCGGAAGACGTGCTCCTCCTCCTTGGAGATGGCTGTGACGAAGATGATCGGGATGTGCTTCGTGCGTTCGCGCTGCTTGATCAGCGTTGCCGTCTCGAAGCCGTCGAGCACCGGCATCTGGACGTCCAGCAGGATGACTGCGACATCGTGGTGCAGCAGTTGGCGGAGAGCCTCCTCGCCGGAGTCCGCGTAGAGGAGGTTCTGCCGGAGCGGCTCGAGGATGGCCTCGAGTGCGAGCAAGTTCTCGGGCCGGTCGTCGACGAGCAGCACGTTGGTCACGTCGTTTCGGCCGCTTCGCGAACCGCTGCAGGACTTACCCACAGCCCGTAGACGAACTTGCCGATCTCGCCCAGCGGGAGGATCGCGTCGGCGCTGGTGGACGCGATTGCCGCATCGGGCATCGTCCGGCGGGCGGCCCCGAGCGGATCCTGGATCAGCGCGACGCCGCCGGCGGCCTTGATCCTGGCGAGGCCGTGAGCCCCGTCGTCGTTCGCGCCGGTGAGGATGATCCCGATCACGCCCGCACCGTAGGCGTGGGCGGCCGTCTCGAAGAGGACGTCGATCGAAGGCCGCGCGAAACGGATGCGCTCGTCGACCGAAAGCGCGAACGATCCTCGCTCGACCAGCAGGTGGTAATTCGGTGGCGCGATGTACACATGACGTGGCTCGATCGCCAGCTTGTCCTCGACGTCGACGACGGGGCGGCTCGTCTGGGCCTGGAGTAGCTCCGCGAGCGTTCCCTCGGGCGAGTCAGGGTGGCGGTGCTGGGCAATCACGATCGGAAGGTCGAGTTCCTCGGGGAGGTCGGCAAGCACACGGCCGACCGCCTTCAAGCCGCCCCAGGAAGCGCCGATGCACACGAGGTCGTACATCAGCGCTCCGCGATCTTCCTGTAGAGCTTCTCGTTCGGGTCGAGCTCCTCGTAACCCGACTCGTGCGGGCTGAAGCGGATCGACTCCTTGTGGCCCAGCCCGAGCAGGCCGAACGTGACCAGGCTGTCGAAGAAGAGCCGATGGACGCGATCCTGCAGTGCCCGGTCGAAGTAGATCATCACGTTGCGGCAGATGATCACGTTGAACTCGTTGAACGAGTGATCCGAGACCAGGTTGTGCTGCGCGAAGACCACGTTCTCGATCAGCGAACGCTGAAACTGCGCGCCGTCGTACTTCGCCATGTAGTACTCCGAGAAAGCACGCTTCCCGCCGGCCTTGATGTAGTTCTGCGTGTACTCACGCATCTTGTCGAGCGGGAACACGCCCGATCGCGCCCGCTCGAGGACGGATTCGTTGATGTCCGTCGCGTAGATGCGCGCACGATCGTAGACCTCCTCTTCTTGCAGGAGAATCGCCAGCGAGTAAACCTCCTCGCCGGTGGAGCAGCCCGCCACCCAGATCCGAGTGAACGGATACGTGCGGAGAGACGGAACGACCTTCTCCCGAAAGGCGACGTAGAAGCCGGGGTCGCGAAACATCGCGGTCACGTTGATCGAAAGGTCGAGCAAGAGGCGCTCCATGCACGACGGGTCGTGCAAGAGCTTGTCCAGCAGCGCCGAGACGGTCTGCAGTCCCTCTGCGAAAACACGGCGCCACACGCGACGTCTCAGCGAGGCAGGTGCGTATTCGCGAAAGTCGAAGCCGTACTGCCGGAAGACTCCCTCGAGCAGCAGGGAAAGCTCGATGTCTTCGAGGTCGTCGTGAGCCGGCGGGTGCTTGCTCGCACCCGCCGGCTCACGGGAAGCGCCGACCGAAGACATGTTCTTACTTGTACAACCAGACTCGCATCAGCGAAAGCAGCTGGTCGGTGTCGACCGGCTTCGTGATGTAGTCCGAGGCCCCCGAGGCGATCGATTTCTCGCGGTCGCCCTTCATCGCTTTCGCTGTCAGGGAGATGATCGGCAGCTGCTTGAACGAGTCCTCGGAGCGGATGGCGCGCATCGTCTCGTAGCCGTCCATGCCCGGCATCATGATGTCCATCAGCACGAGATCGACCTCCGGATGTCGATGCAGGAGCTCGATGCCGTCCTTTCCGTTCTCGGCATAGAGCACCTCCATGCCGTGGGACTCGAGCACGCTGGTGAGGGCGAAGACGTTCCGGACGTCGTCGTCGACGATGAGGATCTTCCTCTGCTTGAGCACCTCGTCGGCCGAGTGCAGCTGCTCGAGCATCCTGCGCTTCTCCTTTGGGAGCTTTCGTTCGACGCGGTGGAGGAAGAGCGACGTTTCATCGAGCAGACGCTCCGGTGAGCTGGCGTCCTTGACGACGATCGACTCCGCGAACTTCTTCAGCTTCGTCTCCTCGTTCCGTGTGAGCTCCTTGCCGGTGTAGACGATGACGGGGATCGACGAATGCTGCTCGTCCTCCTTGAGCTTCTCGAGCAGGGCGAAGCCGCCCATGTCGGGAAGCTTGAGGTCGAGCACCATGCAGTCGAAGCGCTCCAGCTCGAGGGCTTCGAGCGCGGCTTCGCCCGAGCCGACTGCGGTCACTTGGACGTCTTCGTCGCCGCCGATCAGCTCGACGACCGCCTCCCGCTGCGACTCGTCGTCCTCCACCACGAGCAGCCGCTTGAGGCCGCGGTCGATGAAGCTCCGGATCTCGCCGAAGGTGTCCTCGAGGCCTTCCTTCGAGATCGGTTTCTCGAGGAATGCGACCGCTCCGGCCTTGAGGGCGTTCTGCCGCCCGTCACCCGCGGAGACGATGTGGACCGGAATGTGACGCGTCTCCGGATGATGCTTCAGCCGGTCGAGCACGGTCCAGCCGTCCATCACCGGCAGCTTCATGTCGAGGATGATCGCGTCGGGCTTGAACTCGTGTGCGAGCGCTAGGCCCGAGTCGCCGCGGACGGCGACGATCCCCTTGAAGCCGCGGTCTCGCGCGACCTCGAGCTCAGTTCGGGCCAACTCCGGGTCGTCCTCGACGATCAGGACGACGCGGTCGCTGTCCTGGATGTCGTCGCGATCGTCCCGAACGTCGCTCGGGAGGAGGAGAGCGGGGTTGAGCTCGGGTTGTGCGGAGAACACCGGAGCCGGAGCGTTTCCGTTCTCATCGCTGTCAGTGGTGAGCACGACGGCCTCCTCGAACGCGTCAGCGACATGCGGATGGTCGGACGGCCGGTACGTCGCCGGGAGGAAGAGCGTGAACGTGCTTCCCTTTCCCAGCTCGCTCTCGACATGGATCTCGCCGCCGAGCAGACGCGCGATCTCACGGCTGATCGAGAGCCCGAGGCCGGTGCCGCCGTAACGGCGGCTCGTCGTGCCGTCCGCCTGCTGGAAGGCCTCGAAGATCAGGCGTAACTTGTCATGCGGGATGCCGATGCCGGTGTCCTTGACGGTGAACTCGAGCACGGCTTCGGCCCGTGAGAGCGCTTCGCTGGCGAACTGACGGCCCTCGGCCAGGCCGATGCGCAGTTTCACCACGCCCGACTCCGTGAACTTGAACGCGTTCGAGAGCAGGTTCTTGATCACCTGCTGCAGGCGCTGTTCGTCGGTCACGATCGTCGGCGGCACGTTCGCGCCGTGCACCTCGATCTCGAAGTCGAGCTTCTTGTCTTCTGCAACCGGCCTGAACGAGCGGTCGATGAAGTCGCGGAAGTCGGACAGCTTGACATCGCCGACGTGGACGTCCATCCGGCCGGCCTCGACCTTCGACAGGTCGAGGATGTCGTTGATCAGAGTGAGCAGGTCGGAGCCCGCGCCGTAGATCGTGTTCGCGAATTCGATCTGCTTGTCGTTCAGGTTCGCGTCCGGATTCTCTCCGAGCAGTTTCGCCAGGATGAGCAGCGAGTTCAACGGCGTGCGCAGCTCGTGCGACATGTTCGCGAGGAATTCCGACTTGTAGCGCGACGAGAGCGAGAGCTGCTCTGCCTTTTCCTCGAGGGCAGCGCGGGCGAGCTCGATCTCGCGGTTCTTGATCTCGATGCGCCGGTTCTGCTCCTCGAGGAGCTCGGCCTTCTCTTCCAGTTCTTCGTTTGTCTGCTGCAGCTCCTCCTGCTGGGTCTGCAGCAGCTCCTCTGAGGCCTTGAGGGAGGCTGCCTGCTCTTCGAGCTCCTTGTTGGTCTGCTGGAGCTCTTCCTGCTGTGCCTGCAGCTCTTCCGACTGGCTCTGCAGCTCCTGTGTCAGTCCCTGGGACTGCGACAGCAGCTCCTCCGTCCGCATGTTCGCCTGGATCGTGTTGAGGACGACGCCGATCGTCTCGGACAGCTGCTCGAGGAACGCCTGCTGCACGGAGGCGAAGCGCTGGAACGACGCGAGCTCGATCACGGCCAGCACCTGGTCCTCGAAGAGGACGGGGAGGACGATCAGGTTGATCGGCAGTCCCTCGCCGAGTCCCGAGCTGATGCGGACGTAGTCGTCCGGGGCCTGGGTGACCAGGATCGACTTCTGCTCGAGCGCGGCCTGTCCCACGAGCGCCTCGCCGATCTTGAACTTGTTCGGCACGTTCTTGCGTTGCTTGTAGCCGTAGGTTGAGATCAGCCGGAGCTCGAAGTCGTCTCCCTCGCCGTCCGGCGATTCCATCATGAAGAACGCGCCGTGCTGTGCCCCGACCAGCGGCGTCAACTCGGACATGATCAGGCGCGACACCGTCTCGAGGTCGCGCTCGCCCTGCAGCATTCCGGTGAAGCGCGCCATGTTCGAGTTCAGCCAGTCCTGCTCCGAGTTCTTGCGGGTCGTCTCGGCGAGGTTCTCGATCATCTGGTTGATCGTGTCCTTCAGCTCTGCGACCTCGCCTTCGGCCTCGACCGCGATCGAGCGCGTCAGGTCGCCCTGCGTCACCGCCTGAGAGACCTCGGAGATCGCACGCAGCTGCGTCGTCAGCGTGCCGGCGAGCTGGTTGACGTTGTCGGTGAGGCCCTTCCACACGCCCGAGACGCCTTCGACCTTCGCCTGGACGCCGAGCTTGCCTTCGGTGCCCACCTCCTTTGCGACGCGTGTCACCTCGGCGGCGAAGGTCGAGAGCTGGTCGACCATCGTGTTGATCGTGTTCTTGAGCTCGAGAATCTCGCCGCGCGCGTCGACGGTGATTTTCTTGGAGAGCTCGCCCTTTGCGACTGCCGTCGTGACCTCGGCGATGTTTCGCACCTGGTTCGTGAGGTTGTCGGCGAGCGTGTTGACGTTGTCGGTCAGGTCCTTCCAGGTCCCGCTGACTCCCTTGACCTTGGCCTGGCCGCCGAGCTTGCCCTCGGTGCCCACCTCGCGGGCGACGCGTGTGACTTCGTCTGCGAACGACGAGAGCTGGCCGACCATCGTGTTGATCGTGTTCTTCAGCTGGAGGATCTCGCCCTTGACGTTGACGGTGATCTTCTTCGAGAGATCGCCGGTGGCGACCGCGGTCGTCACCTCGGCGATGTTGCGCACCTGCGTCGTGAGGTTGTCGGCCAGCGTGTTCACGTTGTCCGTGAGGTCCTTCCATGTGCCGCTCACGCCTTCGACGTTGGCCTGGCCGCCGAGGCGGCCTTCGGTGCCCACTTCTTTTGCGACACGTGTCACCTCGGCGGCGAACGAGCGCAGCTGATCGACCATCGTGTTGATGGTCTCCTTCAGCTCGAGCACCTCGCCGCGTGCATCCACGGTGATCTTCTTGCTCAGGTCGCCCGTCGCCACCGCGGTCGTGACGTCGGCGATGTTCCGCACCTGGTCGGTGAGGTTGTCGGCCATTGCGTTCACGTTGTCCGTCAGGTCCTTCCACGTGCCGGACACGCCCTTGACCTTGGCCTGGCCGCCGAGACGCCCTTCGGTTCCCACTTCGCGGGCGACGCGGGTGACTTCGTCGGCGAACGACGAGAGCTGGTCGACCATCGTGTTGATCGTGTTCTTGAGCTCGAGGATCTCACCCTTGACGTCGACCGTGATCTTCTTGGACAGATCGCCGGTTGCGACCGCCGTCGTGACGTCCGCGATGTTGCGCACCTGGCTGGTGAGGTTCCCGGCGAGCGTGTTGACGTTGTCGGTCAAGTCCTTCCAGGTCCCGCTGACGCCCTTGACTTGCGCCTGGCCGCCGAGCTTGCCCTCGGTGCCCACCTCGCGGGCGACGCGGGTGACTTCGTCGGCGAACGACGAGAGCTGGTCGACCATGGTGTTGATCGTGTTCTTGAGCTCGAGGATCTCGCCTCTGGCCTCAACGGTGATCTTCTTGGACAGATCGCCGGTGGCGACCGCGGTCGTCACCTCGGCGATGTTGCGCACCTGGTCGGTGAGGTTCGACGCCATCCCGTTCACGCTCTGGGTCAGCTGGCGCCACGTCCCCGAGACATCCTTGACCTCGGCCTGACCGCCGAGGCGGCCCGCGGTTCCCACCTCGGTCGCGACGCGCGTGACCTCGTCGGCGAACGACGAGAGCTGGTCGACCATGGTGTTGATCGTGTTCTTGAGCTCGAGGA
>DAITAW010000065.1:0-14340 GCA_036824055.1 Gaiellaceae bacterium
CGGTGACGGCGACGATCAGCTTCTCGCGGATGTCACGCGGGAAGTCGAGGTCGATGTCCGGCACCGATTTGAGCTCGCGGTTGAGAAAACGGCCGAGCGAGAGCTCCGCGCCGACGGGGTCGACGTGGGAGAGGCCGGTCAGGTAGCAGACGAGGGATCCGACCGATGAGCCGCGGCCGCGGCCCGGCGGCAGTGCATGGCGGGGCGAATCGCGGCCGCGCACCTCCAGCGCGCATTGGCGTGCGAGCTCGAGCACGTCCCAATGCAGGAGGAAGAAGCCCGCGAGACCGAGCTCGTCGATGAGCTTCAGCTCGTCCTCGAGCCGTGTGCGCGCCTCGCGGCGTAGTCGGTGTCCTCGCGGATAGCGCTCCTCGAAGGCAAGGCTGCAGACGTGCCCGAGCTGAACGATCGCCGGCTCCGGGCTGTCCGAGAAGTCGGGGTAGCGGTAGCCGAGCTCCTCCGTCAGGTCGAAACACAATCGTTCGGCGAGGTCGACCGTCCGTGCGATCGCGGCGCGGTCCTCGGGAAAACGCTCCACCATCTCGCCGGGCGAAAGCAGGACGCATTCGTGGTTGCCGCGCCGCTCGGCCTCGCAACCGTCGAGGGCGCTGCGGTGACGGATGGCGACGAGCACGTCCTGCAGTGGAGCCCGGCGCGGATGGTGCGCATGGACGTCGCCTGTGACGATCGTCGGCACACCGAGCAGCTCGGCGAGATCGCGCAGTCCGGCGTTGCGTCGCGCGTCGCCACGCTCGTACGGACGTTGAAGCTCGACGAAGAAGCGGTCCGGGCCGAACGCACGGGCCAGGCGTGCGGCGGCGTTGGGGCTGCGCACCGCGATTCCATGTCGCGCGCAGCCGGAGAGGCAGACGAGCCCTTCGTTCAGCTCCTCCAGCAGCCGTTGGTCGAGTGCTGGATCCGCCGCCGGCTGGGATTCCCTCCCTTCTGGCCGCGTCTGCGCATGCGCCGCGGTGATCAGCCGGCAAAGATTCGCGTAACCCCCGGCAGTCTCGACGAGGACGGTCACGTGCGAGCCGTCTGCGAGCGTCAGCTCGGCGCCGGTGATGGGGCGCACGCCGAAGTGCTTCGCAGCGTGCGCGAACTCCAGCGAGCCGTAGACCCCGTCGTGGTCGGTGAGCGCGAGTGCGGGGTAGCCGAGCTCGGCGGCGCTGAGCGCCAGCTCTTCCGGCAGGGACGCACCGTCGAGGAACGAGTACGACGAATGTGCGTGCAGCTCGATGTACGGGGCGGAGGTGTTGCTCGTGGCGCTCGGTGCGAGCTTGTCTTTCTTCCGAGTTCGATGCGGGAACTCGGGTTGGAGCTCGATCGTCATACTCGCTCGCAATGCCAGGCGTCGTGCTCAGGCCGGGCGAGGGCGAGGCGCTCTTCGACGGGCGGATCGTCATCAAGGCGAACTTCGACGAGCTCTGCATCACCGAGTCGCTTTTTGCGGCTGCTCGCCCCGGTGCGGATCCGCACTTCCACCGGCAGCACGTGGATTCGTTCTACGTCCTCGAAGGTGGGCTCGCAGTCCTCGTCGACGACGAGGAGAAGATGCTGTCTCCGGGTGCCTGCGTCTGCGCTCCCCGGGAGGTCGTCCATGGGTTCAGGAGCATGTCGCGCGCGCGGTTCCTGAATTTCCACACGCCGGACGGGGGTTTCGCAGCGAATCTGCAGGCTCGGGATCGCGGCGAGCCCGGCGGCTTCGACAGCATCGACGCTCCGCCGGGCAGTGGCCTCCCCGGTTCGGAGGCCGTCTTCCTCCCTCCCGGAGAAGGCGAACGTCTCGAAGGCAAGAACCGAATCGCCACGATCAAGATCGGGCGTGAGGAGCTCTCGCTGATCGAGTTCGAGCTCGAGCCCGGCTTCGAAGGGCCCGACCCGCACACACATGACGATCATGTCGACTCGTTCTACGTCCTCGAAGGCGAGCCGGAATTTCTCGTCGACGAGGAGCGGCTTCGTCTCGGAGCCGGCTCGTACGTTGCTGCGCCGATCGGCGTCGTGCATGCGTTCTCGAATCCCGGTCCACACCGGGCACGGCTGCTCAATGTTCACGCGCCGAGTCGCGGCTTCCACGAGTCCCTGCGGCGGATGAGCTGAGCGTCTCGCGACGCTTGATTTCCCCTCAAGCCCCCCGCTGCGTGAACCAGCAGCTGCGCTCCTCGTCGCGAAAAACAACGGCGTTCTCCCCTGACTCCAACACGACTTCGAAGTAGCGCCGGGACACCGGCTCCTCCGTCCACCACCGATCCACCACACGCCACTCCTCGCGAATCACTGCGACTGGTTGGCGATTGACTTGCACGGGCGTCCCGTCGACTCGAGCCTCGACGACCGCCGCGCGCGGCTGATTCAGTCGTCCCGCGGAACGAACAACGCGCGCGCTTCCGGAATGCGCGACCACGGCGCGACCTCCACGACCTGATTGACAGATCCCGAGCCGGTGCTGGCGCGCACCTGACGCAGGCCCTCCCGTAACCGCACGTCCAGCTCTCCGCCCGCTGCGGGCAGAAGCTCGAGCTGCTCCCCATCGTGCTGAGTCAGCTCCACGAGCTCGAGCCGCAGTTCGACCACCGGCGCAGGCAGCTCTGCGAGCTTCGGCCCGAGCGCGGCCTTGATGCGATCGAGCTCGGTGGTCGGATCGCGCAACGTCGCGCTACGCCTCCAGGAGCCGCCGCCGACGAGCCGCGCGGACAGCGCAAGCTTGCGCACGAACCGACCTTTTCGTTCGGGCCGCGCCATCAGCGTCTCGACGAGCGCACCGAATGCGCGCCGCAACGTGAGCTCGTTTCCGATCGCCTCGGGAAACTCGAGCGCCTCGACGATCTCCGCAGGCGGACGCCGGCCGCGAACGCGCGCGGCCTTCCCGCCTCTCGCCAGGCCCCAGGCGCGCCGGCCGTCCGGCCCCAATCGTTCGGCCACGGCGCCACCTGGAAGCCCAGCAAGCTGTCCGACGCGCTTCACCCCGAGCTCGTGCAGCTCCGCGCGGCGGCGCGGCTCCATCGGCACGAGCTCGAGCGGCAGTGGCGCGAGGAAGTCGCGCAGCCGCTCGTCGGAGACGACCAAGATCTGCCCGGGGCGCGCGACGTTCGCTGCGGCCAAAGCTGCGAACCGGCGCTGCGCTGCGCCCGCACGTGGATCCCAGGCAGTACCGACGGCGGTGAGAGCGCGCCGCAGCGCAGGCTCCAGTCCGCCGTACAACCTCTCGACCCCACGCGTCTCGAAGTAGACACAACCGACGTCGGCCGGATCGACCGCAAACCCGGTGTCTTCGAGCGCACGCAGGATCTCTTCCCAAGCCTGCTCGGCCGCGGCCGGGTCCTGCTCGACCAGGACGAGCTCTGGACAGGTCGCCAGCCCTTCGCCGAGCCGCATCCCAGGACGGACGCCGAGCCGCTCGGCCTCGGCCGTGACCGGGCCCAGCAGAGGTTCCGTTCCGGGCACCGGCGACAGCGCGGCCGGCCGTAGAGCGAGGCCCGGCTGCTTGCGCAGCGCCGCCCGCAACTCGAAGCCGGGGATGAGAAGGCAGGCGATCATGGGAACGTCTGTTCTACACGAACACCTGTTCGTCTGTCAAGTCGAGCAAGAAATCTCGGAAAAGGGAGGGCGGGATGGAGAACCCGCCCCTCCTGCGGCTAGAGCAGGGACGAAAGAAGCGGCGAGCTTCTCCGGGTCAGGGTCGGGACACCCTGCACTCCCTGAGGCCCCTGCTGTCCTAAGGCATCGGCACGACCAATATCTCCCTTGAGTGGAACCTAGACGGCGAGGGTCTGGATCGCTGCTCGCCATCGTTCAATCGCCTGGGCTCCCAAGGGATCCCCGTGGAGACGGCGAAAACGGTCCGCCCATGCGTGCCAGAGCGCTCCTTGCTCTGCCCCTGATCCTCGTCGCCGCGGCCATCGCTCCCCGCGCCTCGGCGGCCAATGCGGGCGTCGCCGCCCTCCAGGTCGGCCTGCGTTCGCATGGCCTTTACCGGGGCCCGATCGATGGCGTCACCGGACCTGCTACGGCAAAGGCCATTCGCCGCCTCCAGAAGAGCGCGCACATCACTGTCGACGGTGTCGTCGGCCCGCAGACGCGGAAGGCCCTCGGCCTCTTCGCGCGCCACCGCCTCGGCACTCGCAAGCTCCAGATCGGCAACAAAGGCTGGGACGTGGCGTCATTGCAGTTCCGGCTCGCCGAGCACGGCTTCCCCTCCGGCGCCTTCGACGGGATCTTCGGCCGGCACATCGACGCGGCACTCCGCCGCTTCCAGGAGTGGTCCGCGCTGAAGACCGACGGCGTCGCCGGCTCTGCAACGCTCGCCGCACTCGCGGGACCGCCACCCGCGATTCCGCTGCCGCTCACCTGGCCGCTGACCGCACCGGTCCTCGGCGACCGCTTCGGGCCGCGCGGCGACCGCTGGCACTCGGGCGTCGACCTCCGCGCGCCGATGGGAGCGCCTGTGTACGCCGCACGGTCCGGCCGGGTCGTCTGGGCTGGGTGGCGCGACGGCGGCTGGGGCTTTCTCGTCGTCGTCGCCCATGGACACGGCGAGCGCACGATGTACGCGCACCTCTCACGGATCGACGTGCGCGTCGGCGTCTGGATTGGACAGGGAGTTCGGGTCGGGCTGATCGGCGCGACGGGCGACGCAACCGGTCCGCACCTGCACTTCGAGGTTCGTGTCCGCGGCGCCTCGGTGGACCCCCTTCGTGCTCTTCCGCAGGCGAACGCCTAGGAGAACGTCACCAGAGCCGCGTTCATGTTCCGCGCGCCTGCCACGCATGCCCGCCGCGGGCCCGGGCTCAGCTTTGCGCACCCTCTCGCGCGGAAGGCGCCGTTCGTCACGACGGCGAGCGTCCGGCCCAGCCACTCGTAGCACCCGGCCCGCGCGCCCGCGACCAGTCGCCCGCAGTCACGAATCAGCCGCAGCTGCTCCGCGGGATGCCCCGCCAGTGCCTGGTCGGGGACACCGCGGAGGCACGCCTGCGCATCACCGGCCCGCATCTCTGCACAGACCCGGATCTGGTCGAATGGATTCGACGAGATCGTGAGAGCGGCCGCGCTGATGCAGCCGTAGCGCTCGAGCGAATGCAGCCCCCGGCAGGTACGGCGCAGATCCGCCGCATTGCGAACCGGCAGCTCGACCGGCTGTTCGAGGAAGTAGCGGTACCAGCACGGCCTGATGTATGTGAACCGTCCGTCGCACAAGGTCCGCGGCGACATCGTCCGTCGCGGCGCCGTCGTGCCGTCGGCACCTCGAAGCGAGATCCAGTAATCGTGGAACACGCCCTGCGCGCAGTCCGGGGCGAAGTTGGGCTGCAGGCTGCGGCACGAGCGAATCGCTCGGCCGATATCGCCGTGGTAGGCGCGAAGCAATGCGTGACCGAGCCCGTGCACGCAGGTGTACTGCCTGTAACGCGTCGGCAGGCTCGCGCAAGAGCGCACCGCCGCCCCCGCGCCCGACCGGATGATCTGCGGGCCGAGGTACATGACGAGGCCCATCCCGAATCCGGCGGAGCAGTTTGGATTGTTCGAACGCGGGACGTAGCGCTGCAGCGTCGAGAGCGTCACGTGGTTGTCGCGCGCGTACTCCCTCCCCACTTCGTGCATGAGCACGTGGCAGCTGGCCTCGACCGGGCCCCCGACTGCGAGGACACGCCGGTCGATGCGCGGCAACTCTTTCGCGGGATCTCCCGACGCCTCGATGTCGATCCGAAGGAGGCGGACGTAACAGTGATACTGCGCCTCGAGGTTGTGGATCTGCGTGCACTGCCAGAGCCACGGTTTTCCTGTAGCGCTACCACCTCTCGCAGGCAAGACGAGCACCGCCGTCAGGGCCATGAACCCGACCGCGTACCTCACGCCTTGATCTCCGCAGCTGGACCGACCATTCCCGTGAAGCGAGGCACGACGTCGAGCACGTTCTCGCGCGCACAGAACGCGATGTCCTCCTCCAGACCGGGTGGCCCGTACGTCCGCGCGTTGAATGCCTCGAGCGCCGTCGGGAAGGCCCGAGCGATCAGCTCCGAGGCGATCGCGGCGTCCGTGCGCTCGCCGTCCACCAACTGGACGATCCGCCCTGCGCAATAGGCGTCGTCGAGCGCGAACGCACCCTGGAAGCCGGCGCACACGACCACAGTGTCGCGATCAGCCGATGCGCGTGCCACCGCCTCGAGGTTCAGCACGCTCCCGAGCACGACCGCCTCGCAACGTTGCGCCGTCTCGAGAATCGCCCGCGTCCCGTTCGTCGTCGAGAGGATCAGGGTCTCCGCGCGCGGCTCGAGGAACTCGCGCGGCGACGCGCCGACGTCGAAGCCCTCGACCTGGACGGCCTTGCGCTCTCCACCCACGAGTGAGTCTGGGAGCTCTGCGCGCAGTGCCAGCGCGTCGGAGATTTCGGCACAGCAGAGGACGCGCCGGTAGCCGGACGCAAGCGCCTGCGCGATCGTGGACGTCGCCCGGAGCACGTCGACCACCACGCCCATCGGGGCGGGAGCCGTCTCGGCGGGAGTGAATGCGACGCCGATGCGCATCCAACTACGCTACTTCGCGCATGGCTGAAGCGGTCGAGCAGACCTGTTACCGGCATCCCGACCGGCTGACCGGCCTGTCCTGCTCCGAATGCGGCCGGCCGATCTGCACGGAGTGCATGACGATCGCTCCGGTCGGGATCCGCTGCCCGGAACACTCGGGAAAGCCGCAGGGCGTCCAGCGCGTGACCAAGGGAGTCCGACGTGCGGCTTTCGACGGCACGGGCGCAAAGGTGACGAAGGCCCTGATCGGGGTCAACGTCGCCGTCTACGTCGCGGAGCTCGCCCAGGGAGGCGGTGTCTACGGCGTCAACAGCACGATCTACGAGAAGGGGTTCTTGTACGCGCCGTTCGTGGCGCAGGGCGACTGGTGGCGGCTCATGACCGCGGCCTTCCTCCATTACGGGCCCTTCCACCTCCTATTGAACATGGTCGGCCTCTACTGGTTCGGCTCGCTGCTCGAGCGGCGCATCGGCTCCGGCCGGTTCGTGCTCCTCTATCTCGTTTCCGGGCTCGCCGGCTCTGCAGGCGCGCTGGTCGTCAGTCCGACGAGTGCGACGGTCGGCGCGTCGGGCGCGATCTTCGGAATCCTCGGTGCGGGTCTGGTGTTGGAGCAGCAGCGGGACTACGTCTTCGGCGGGAGCGCGCTCGGAGTGATCGTGGCGAATCTCGTGCTCACCTTCGCCTGGAGCGGGAACATCTCGGTCGGGGGGCACATCGGCGGACTCATCGGTGGTGCGGCGGCGACGCTCGCGCTCTCTCGCTTCGGACGCGGCCATGCGGCCTACGGACGCGCCGGCCTGCTCGGAGTCGCGGGAATCCTCGCCGTCGGGATCGTGTCGATCGCCGTTGCATATTGGAAGGCCAGGGGCTACGCCTAGCCGCGGGCCCGCGATGGCAACAGTCCTCGTCGACGCCGAGAACGTCCGCCGCTCGCTCTGGCCGAACATGCCCGGCGAAGAGCTCGAGCGGCGCAGCGAGGCCTGGGGCAAGGACCACCGACACGACGTTCAGGTCGTCTGGGAGGGAACGGAGTCGGGAGACGACCAGATCGCCCGCCTGGTCAAGGAGCTCGACCCGCCGATCTGGGTCGTCACCTCCGACCGGGGTCTGCGCGACCGCGTGCGTGACCACGCCGAGCGCATCATCGGCGGCGGCTCCTTTGCGCGGGAGCTGCGCACGAGTTAGAGGGCGGCACTCCCTCGATCGAGGTACCTCGTTCGAGGGAACCCATGACCAGCGGGACCTGCCGATCCACACCGTGTGGTTCGGTCCCTCCTCGCCCTCGTTTCCCTCGTCTGCGTCAGCGCAGGCGCAGCCGCATTTGCTCCGACCACTGCCGTCGGGCGGGTCGTGATCGATCGCCCGGCAGCGGCCACGGGCTGGGTTCAGGTTCCGGCGCCGCAGCGCGCTGCACCCGCCGCCCACGTAATCGCCGAGATCCAGCCCGGCCACCCGCTCGCGTTGCGGAGCCGGCCGTTCGGGCCGGTGATCGCCCGCGTGGGCGCGAAGACGCCGTTCGGATCGCCGCGCGCACTCAGCGTCGTCGCCACCCGCAACGGGCGCTGGCTGGCAGTCACCGAAGCCGGGGTCGGAAACAATCGGGTCGTGTGGGTCGATGCGAAGTCGGGCGGGCTGCGCTACGCTCGCACGCGCCTCGAGCTCGACGTGGATCTTTCCGCTCGCACCCTGATCGTGCGGCGCAACGGCACTGTGATTCGCCGGGTCAGCGTCGGTGTCGGTCGAGCGGGCTCTCCGACTCCCACCGGCACCTTCGCCGTCACCGACAAGCTCAACGGCCCCTCCTACAGTGCGGCCTACGGCTGCTGCATCCTTGCGCTCTCCGCAACACAGCCGAATCTGCCCGCAGGCTGGAACGGCGGGAACCGGATCGCGATCCACGGCACGCTCTCGTCGCGCGATTTCGGCCGGGCAGTGTCCGCCGGCTGCATACATGCCAGCGATTCCGACCTGCACTACCTGATGCGCACCGTCCCGCTCGGCACGCCGGTCGTCATCCAACCGTAAGCGCCGGCTCGAGCCCGAGGAAAGCGCCGATGCGTTCGGCCTCGGAGTCGATCGCGGCGCGTTCGGCACGCGTGAGCTTCCTGCTCGGCGTCACCTGGAGCTCGACGTGCTTCCCTCGCTTCTTTCGTTCCCAGAGCCCGGCCGCGATGCCGTCGATCATCAGGAAGCGCACGCCCGCAGGACCTTCGTACTTGCCGCGTCGATGCGCCGCCACCTGGCGGCGCGCCTCCTCAGGGACGAGCTGGTCGCGTTCGCGGAAGCCCATCACGTAGACGTCGTACTCGGGCATGAGCCGCACCGTCTGCTGCGGCTCGGGAAAAGACGTATCGCCCGCGAGGACGTGTGCTGTGTGCCCTTCCACGTCGACGTCCTCGAGTTGCAGAGAAGCGAAGAGCGCTCTTGCGTCGGCGGCCTCGAACTGCCTCGAAGAGAACCACTGCCGGAAATCGTTCGGCGTTGCAGGGCCGTACGTCCGCAGGTAACGGCGGCAGACCTCGCGCAGGCCCTCCTGCTCGTCCACCTCGTCCCAGGGCTCGACCCACTGATCCGGGCGGGCGAGCGTGATCTTGCTTCCGCGCGGCGGTCCCTGACAGAGAGTGGCGCCGAAGAACATGAAGCCCGAGAGCAGGCGCCCTCGTGCCTTCGAGCCGACGCGTTGGACGACCTCGACGGCCAGTTCCTCACGCAGCAGAGAACGCCCGTCGAGCGCGTCCAGGACCGCGGCTCGGATCTCTCGTACGTCATTACGGCCGAGCGCAGGGTGTAGTTCACCTTTCGGGTCGACCCAGGCTTGCAGCTCCTCGGCTCGTTCGGTGACACGGCTCGTACGGCGGCGTACCACAGGGGCAGCTCGCCGGCCGGATGCAGGTGGAGAGTGCCGCGCAAAGTCCATGCCTTCACGAGCTCTCGGCGCTCCCAGAGCGCGTCACGTACGTCCTGCTGCGTGATCCCTTCGACCCGTCCTGCGAGCGAAAGCTCGGCCGCTGCCATCACCTGCGCATGAATGCCTGCGGTCTCGTGGACGACGTCGAGAAGCTGCTCAGCACTTGCCCGCTCGGTGAGCGAGCCACGCGCAAGGCGCCGCGCACGAACCTCGTTCCAGGAGACGCTCTTCAGCTAGCTGAACCGCTCCCGGTCGACGAGCTTGCCGCCCGTGAGCCACGCGAGCGCGCCGCGTTCGAGGATCTGGAGATGCACTGCCGAAGGATCGTCCTCCGCGTGATCTTCGCGGTACTTCGCGATCCAGGCGCTGACCGCATCGTCGGAGCTCATGTGCGCGACGCGCTCGCCATCGAGGAGGATGGCGTAGCCCATCAGCCGCCGGCGGCCGCGTACGCGACGATCCCGCTGGCGGCGAGTGCCGCCTGGGCCGCGGCGAGCCGTGCAACCGGGACGCGATAGGGCGAGCACGAGACGTAGTCGAGACCGAGCTCGTGGCAGAACGCCACCGACTTGGGCTCACCCCCGTGCTCGCCGCAGATGCCGAGCTTCAGGTCGGGCTTCGTCGAACGTCCGCGCTCGACCGCGATGCGCATCAGGTCGCCGACACCATCGATGTCGAGCGTCTCGAACGGGTTCTGCTCCAGCACGCCATCCTCGAGATAGTGCGTCAGGAACTTGCCCTCGGCGTCGTCGCGTGAGAAGCCGAGCGCCGTCTGCGTGAGGTCGTTCGTCCCGAAAGAGAAGAAGTCGGCCTGCTCGGCGATCTGGTCGGCGCGAATGCATGCGCGCGGCAGCTCGATCATCGTGCCGCAGAGGTACTCGACCTCCGGCGCTTCCTCCTCGGCAACGCGCACGGTCAGCTCGCGCAGTCGCCGCAGCTCCTCCTCGAACCCGACGAGGGGATGCATGATCTCGACGAGGGGCGGCTCCCCTGTTCGCTCGTCAACCGCGCGGGCCGCTCGGACGATCGCCCGCACCTGCATCTCGTAGATCTCCGGCCACTGCAGGCCCAGGCGACACCCACGAGTCCCGAGCATCGGATTCGATTCCTGCAGCTGCCTGATGCGGCGCTGCGTTCGTTCGTCCGTGACCTGCTCGGGCGGCGGCAGGAACTCGTGCAGCGGCGGATCGAGCAGGCGGATCGTCACCGGCAGCCCCGCCATCGCCTCGAAGATGGCCTCGAAGTCCCCCTGCTGCATCGGCAGGAGCTTGTCGAGCGCGAGGCGACGGCCTTCTTCGCCGTCCGCCAGGATCATCTCGCGCACGACCGGCAGCCGGTCGTCGGCCATGAACATGTGCTCGGTGCGACAGAGACCGATTCCCTCCGCTCCGAACTCTCGCGCTTTCGCGGCGTCCTCGGGCGTGTCGGCATTCGCCCGCACCTTGAGGGTCCGGTGCCGGTCGCCCCACGCGAGGATCGTCTCGAGGTCGTCGTTCACCTCGGGCGCCACGAGCGGCACCCCGCCGACGATCACTGCTCCGGTACCACCGTCGATCGTGAGCAGGTCGCCCTCCGACAGTGTTCGGCCACCCACGGTGATGGTGCGGGCGTCGATGTCGATCGAGAGCCCTTCGCAGCCGGCCACGCAGGGCTTGCCCATGCCGCGCGCCACCACCGCGGCGTGAGAGGTCATGCCACCGTGCGCGGTGAGGATTCCCGCCGCCTGGATCAGGCCGTGGATGTCGTCCGGCGTGGTCTCCCAGCGGACGAGGATGACGCTCTCGCCCGCCTTTCCGCGCTGTTCGGCCGTGTCGGCGTCGAGCACGATCGCCCCGCAGGCCGCGCCCGGCGAGGCGTTCAGGCCTTTCGTGGCGACCTCCCAGTCGGCGGTCGGATCGATCATCGGATGCAGCAACTGCTCGAGCTGCGTCGGATCGATCCGTGCGACGGCGTCCTCGCGCGCGATCAATCCCTCTTCGGCCATCTCCACAGCCGCCTTCACCGCAGCGGCGGCCGTGCGCTTGGCAGAGCGCGTCTGAAGAAGGTAGAGCTCGTTGTCTTCGACCGTGAACTCGATGTCCTGCATGTCGCGGTAGTGCTTCTCGAGGCGGCGCATCGTCTCGAGCAGCTGGGCGAAGGCAGCAGGAAGCTTCTGCTCCATGTTCGCGAGTGGCTCCGGCGTGCGAATGCCCGAAACGACATCCTCACCCTGTGCGTTCGCCAGGAATTCGCCGTACAGCCCCTGCTCGCCGGTCGAGGGATCGCGCGTGAACGCAACGCCGGTACCGGATTCGTCTCCCTTGTTCCCGAAGACCATCTGCACGACGTTGACCGCAGTGCCGAGCTCGTCAGGAATGTCATAGGTGCGCCGGTAGACCTTGGCGCGCGGCGAATCCCACGAGTCGAAGACCGCGCGCACTGCGCGCGCGAGCTGCTCGCGCGGGTCCTGCGGGAAGTCGCGACCGGTCTCCTCCAGGTACACCGCGCGGTACGTGTCGATCAGGCCGGTCAGATCGCCGGCAGACAGATCGACGTCCTGCGAGGCGCCCGTCGACGTCTTCAGATCGGTCAGGGCCTGCTCGAACCGGTGGCCGTCGATGCCGTCGACGACCTCGCCGTACATCTGGATCAAGCGCCGGTAGGAATCGTTCGCGAACCGCTCGTTCCCCGTCGCACGCGCGAGGCCGACAACCGCGTCGTCGTTGAGGCCGAGGTTGAGGATCGAATCCATCATCCCGGGCATCGAGACCGCTGCGCCCGACCGGACGGACACGAGCAGCGGATCGTTCGTGTCCCCGAAGCGCTTGCCTGTTTTCTCCTGGAGCGCGGCGAGATGCTCCTCGATCTCCTCCTCCACGCCGTCCGGCAGTGTCTTGCCGTTCGACATGTACGCGCGGCACGCGTCGGTCGTGATCGTGAATCCGGCCGGCACCGGGACTCCCATCTGCGTCATCTCGGCCAGCCCGATCCCTTTGCCACCTAGGAGCTCGCGCCCTCCGGAAGAAGGCTCGTCGAAGTCGTAGACGTAGCGCTCGGCGTCCAAGGCGAAATCCTCTCACAAATTCCCTGCAATACTCGGCGTTATGCCGGAGCCGAGGATCGTGGCGATGGGCGGCGTCCGGGACGACACGCTGCTCGACTATGTCCTCGGCCTCGCATCGGGCAGACGACTCCTCTACGTGCCGACCGCCTCCATGGAGGACCCGGCCCGGACGATTTGGTGGTACGACAGGTTGCGCGGGCGCGCCGAGATGACGCACTTGCACTTCTCTCCCTGGCCACCGCCGGGACTGCGCGAGCTAGCGCTCGATCAGGACGTGATCCTCGTCACTGGCGGCAACACGGCGAACGCGCTCGCGATCTGGCGCACGCACGGCTTCGACCGCATTCTCCGCGAGGCCTGGCAGCGGGGCATCCTGTTGACGGGCTGGAGCGCAGGAATGATCTGCTGGTTCGAGCACGGCGTCACGGACTCGTTCGGCCCCGAGCTCGGGCCGCTGGAATGCCTCGGCTTCCTGCCTGGAAGCGCGTGCCCGCACTACGACGGCGAAGAGCAGCGTCGCCCCGTCTACACCCGCCTGGTCGCGGCAGGGCTGCCACCAGGCGTCGCAGCCGACGACCACGTCGCTCTTCACTTCGTCGGCACTGAGCTTCGCGAGGCCGTGACCTCGCGCGACGGAGCCGCCGCGTACCGCGTCGAGGCAGGCGGCGAACGGCTACTCGAGACCAGGCTGTTGCGCTAGCGGCCCCGGCGACGCCGGGCACGGAACTCCGCGAGCCAGGCGAGGCCTCTGATGCCGATCCAGATCGGTGTCAGCAGCACGTAGAAAAGGACGAGCGCGGCGCCGAGGATGGTCCACCAGACGGCCCAGCGCCACCACGGCACGGGCGGCTTCGGCCTCACGTGACCTCGGCCGCGGCCGCCGCCTTCCGGCCCTCCACCGTGCGGAGGATGCGTTGCGCCGTCTCTTCGATCGACAGCTCCGAGATGTCGATCACCGGGCATCCGAGCTTGCGTTGCACGGCTGTCGCCTCGTCGAGCTCGTCGTACACCTCCGTCAGCTCGGCGTAACGGCGGTTGTTGGCGCCGAGGTTGAGCACCCGCGCCCGCCGGATCTCAGCGAGGCGGTCGGCGTGGATCGTGAGGCCGACGATCTTCGCGGGATCGAGCTCGAACAGCTCTTTGGGCGGCTCGATCCCCTTCACGATCGGCACGTTCGCGACCTTGTGACCCAGGTACCCGAGGTAGATGGACAGCGGCGTCTTGGAGGTGCGCGAGACGCCGACAAGCACGATGTCGGCCTCATCAAGGCCGGCCCCCACGCCGTCGTCGTACTTGACCGCGAACTCCATCGCCTCGATGCGCCGGAAGTACGCAGGAGTCAGAGGTGCCCGCGAGCCGGGGGTCATGCGCGCCGCCTGTCCCGAGACACGGGCGACGGCGTCGATCGGATGCCCGAGCAGGTCACAGTAGTGAACGCGGGCGCGGCGGCAGAGCCGGCGCATCGCATCCCGCAGCTCTGGGTCGACGAGTGTGTAGATCACGACTGCGGCATGGCCGCGCGCGCTGGCGACGGCGCGCTCCAGATCGTCGACCGTCTCGGCCCGCGTGTGACGCACCTCCTCGAATTCCTGCTCGGGAAACTGGGCCTCGAGAGCGAGGACGAGGCGCGCAGCGGTCTCTCCCGTCGAGTCGGAGACGATGTGAAGCTCGACGGTCGGCTGCTCCGTCACGCCTGCATTGTCGCGGATAACGTCCACCAACATGCCCGACGCCGTGACCATGGACAAGATCGTCTCGCTCTCGCGGCGCCGCGGGTTCGTCTTTCCGTCCTCCGAGATCTACGGGGGCATGAGCTCGACCTTCGACTACGGGCACTACGGCGTCCTGATGAAGAACAACATCCGGGA
>DAITAW010000066.1:0-14240 GCA_036824055.1 Gaiellaceae bacterium
CGCTGATGCTCGCGCCGACGACGATTCTCGCCGAGCAGCACTGGCACACGTTCCGCGACCGCTACCGCGACTTCCCTGTTCGCGTCGAGATGGTCTCGCGCTTCCGGTCGGCGCGGGAGGTCAAGCAGGTGCTCGCGGACTTCCAGGCCGGCAAGGTCGACGTCCTGATCGGCACGCATCGCGTCCTCAGCCGCGACGTCATTCCGAAGGAGCTCGGGCTCGTCATCCTCGACGAGGAGCAACGCTTCGGCGTCGCCCAGAAGGAGTTGCTGCGGTCCCTCAGGCTCGAGGTCGACGTGCTGACCCTGAGCGCGACGCCGATTCCACGCACGCTGCACATGTCACTGTCGGGCCTTCGCGACATCTCGATCATCGAGACGCCGCCGGAAGGTCGCCGCCCGATTCGCACGACGGTCAGCGAGTACGACGAGGAAGCGATCAAGCTCGCTCTCGAGCGCGAAGTCGAGCGCGGTGGACAGGCGTTCTACCTCCACAACCGCGTCGAGACGATCGAGGAAGTGCTGGAGAAGTTGCAACAGCTTGCGCCGAACCTGCGCTTCCTCGTCGCGCACGGGCAGATGCGCGAGCGGGAGCTGGAAGAGAAGATGCATGCCTTCCTGCGCGGCGATGCGGACGTGCTCGTGTCGACGACGATCATCGAGTCGGGCCTCGACATCCCGCAGGCGAACACGCTGATCGTCGAGCGTGCCGACCAGCTCGGCCTCTCGCAGCTGTACCAGATCCGCGGGCGGGTCGGCCGTTCCGACGTGACCGCGCACGCGTACCTCTTCTATCCGGACATGTCCGAGCTGACTCCCGAGGCGCGGGCCCGTCTCGCCACGCTCGCGGACAACACCGAGCTCGGCGCCGGCTTTGCGATCGCGATGCGCGATCTGGAGATCCGCGGCGCCGGCAACCTGCTGGGCGACGAGCAGTCAGGGCACGTCGCGGCCCTCGGCTTCGAGCTGTACGTCGAGATGCTCGCCGAGGCCGTTGCCGAGCTCTCAGGCGAGCGGCGCGTCGCCGCCCGCCCCGTCCGCGTCGACGCGCGGGTGGATGCCTACGTTCCGGCGGAGTACATCGCGTCGGAAGCGCTCAAGATCGACCTCCATCGTCGGCTCGCGCTGAGCGACTCGGAGGACGAGCTGCGCGAGCTGCAGGCCGGAACCGAGGACCGCTTCGGGCCGCTGCCCGAGCCCGTCGAGAATCTCTTCCTGATCCAGGAGGTGAAGCTCAAGCTGGCGCGCGCCGGCGCCGACTACTTCGTCTTCCGCGGCGGCAAGGCCAGCGTCGGGCAGATGGTGCTCGGCTCCGACGAGCTGCGCGATCTGCGACGCCGGGTCGACACCGCCGTCTACACGACCGCAAACCGTGAGGTGTCATTGCGGGAGGACGGTTTTCCCCAGGCCCTCCGGCTGGTCGATGCTATACTGGCCGCGCGCCAGGCAGCGTGACGAATCCGCTGCAAGTGGCGCATTTTCCATGAGACGATCCATTCTTCTTGCGCTCATCTCGCTCGTCCTCGTGGCCGCCGGCTGCGGCGGCACTTCGACGGCGACTCTGAGCTCCAACGACGCGGCCGTCGTCGGCTCGAAGCAGGTCACGAAGGATCAGTTCCAGTCCCTGATGGATCGCGCGAAGACGAGCTACGTCGCCCAGAAGCGCCCCTTCCCGAAGCCCGGCAGCACCGAGTACGAGCAGCTCAAGGGCCAGGCGGTCACGTTCCTGATCCAGCGCGCGGAGTTCGCGCAAGAGGCCGACGCGATGGGAATCAAGATCACCGACGACCAGGTCAACAAGCGCATCGATCAACTGAAGAAACAGTTCTACGGCGGGAGCGAGCAGCGTTACGAGAAGACGCTCAAGCAGCAAGGGCTCACTCAGGATCAGGCCAAGGAAGAGGTTCGCGCTCAGCTGATCTCGGAAGCGCTCTTCAAGAAGGTGACGGGTAGCGTCAAGGTGTCGCAGGCCCAGGTCACGGCTTACTACAACTCCCACAAGTCGCAGTACGGGCAGCCGGAGACGCGTGACGTGCGTCACATCCTCGTCGCGAAGAAGGCCCTGGCCGACTCGATCTACGCCCAGTTGAAGGCCGGTGCGAACTTCGCGAAGCTGGCCAAGAAGTACTCGAAGGATCCCGGTTCCGCCTCGAACGGCGGCAAGCTGACCATCTCCAAGGGACAGACCGTCCCGGCGTTCGACAAGACCGCCTTCAGCCTGAAGAAGGGCGAGCTCTCAGCGCCGATCCACACGCAGTACGGCTACCACATCATCCAGGCGCTTTCCGACGTCAAGGCTGCGAAGACGACCTCTCTCGCCAAGGTCGAGTCTTCGATCAAGCAGCAGCTCGAGCAGCAGCAGAAGAACGACGTCATGACGAAGTGGGTCGACAAGAAGAAGGCGAGCTTCTGCAAGTCGGGCATCAAGTACCAGATCGGGTACCAGCCCAGCCCTGATCCCTGCGCGACGCTCACCGGCACGACCACGACCGGTTAAGTGAGCCTCGCCGAGGCGCTCGTCGACCTCCAGGAGCTGACCGAGCGGCTGCGCCGTGAGTGTCCCTGGGATCGCGAGCAAACCGAGCGCACGATCGTCCCGCACACCGTCGAGGAGGCCTACGAGGTCGCCGACGCGGCGATCGGCGGCGACGACGCGAAGCTTGCGGACGAGCTCGGCGACCTGCTCTTCCAGGTGTACTTCCTTGCCCTGCTCCTGGCGGAGAAGGGGCAACTGGGGCTCGAGGACATTGCGCGGGGCGTGCACGAGAAGTTGGTGCGACGTCACCCCCATGTGTTCAGCGGAGACGAGCTCGACTCCCCGGGCGCGGTCCGCCGTTCCTGGGAGTCCAGCAAGCGCGACCTGGAAGGTCGTTCAGGCATTTTCCACGACGTGCCCGACTCGCTTCCCGCGTTGCTCTACGCGCGCAAGGTGCAACGCCGCGCCGCGGCCGTCGACTTCGAGTATCCGGACACGGCCGGCGCGCTCGCCGATCTCGACGACGAGGTGCGCGAGCTCAAGGAGGCGCTGGCCGAAGCCGAGGAGATCGCGCCGGAGACCGAGCCGCCGGCGCACGTGTTCGTGGAGATGGGAGACGTCCTCTTCGCTGCCGTCAACGTCGCGCGCCGTCTGAACGTCGATCCCGAGCTCGCCCTGCGTGCGATGTCGCGCCGCTTCGTCGAACGCGTCGAACGTGCAGAGCGCTCCGCGGCCGGCGAAGGGAAGTCGTTCGCCGAGCTACCGTTGGATGAGCAGGACCGGTACTTCGATCGCGCCAAGGAGGAGTTCGAATGAGCGCCACCTCGATTGCACGCGTGCACGGGCGCCAGATTCTCGACTCGCGCGGAAATCCGACGGTCGAGGTGGACGTCGTGCTCGAGTCGGGCGCGCTGGGGCGTGCGGCGGTTCCCTCCGGCGCATCCACGGGACAGTTCGAGGCCGTCGAGCTGCGCGACGGCGACGACCGCTTGTACCGGGGCAAGAGCGTTCTCAACGCCGTTCGCAACGTCGAGACGGAGATCGCGTCCGCCGTCGCTGGTCTCGACGCCGAAGATCAGCGAGCTCTCGACTCGAAGCTGATCGAGCTCGACGGAACGGAGAACAAGTCGCGTCTCGGCGCCAACGCAATTCTCGGCGTGTCGCTGGCCACGGCGAAGGCGGCGGCGGCCCATGCCGGTGTGTCGTTGTTCCGCTGGATCGGCGGAGACGGTGCGCATGTGCTGCCGGTGCCGATGATGAACGTGATCAACGGCGGCGCGCACGCCCAGAACTCGCTCGACTTGCAGGAGTTCATGGTCGTTCCTGCCGGCGCGGATTCGTTCGCCGAAGGACTGCGGATCGGCGCGGAGACCTTCCACGCGCTGAAGGACGTCCTGCACGAGCGTGGACTCTCGACCGGTGTCGGCGACGAGGGCGGCTTCGCCCCCGAGCTGGACTCGACGGAGGCCGCGATCGAGGCGGTGCTCGAGGCGGCCGAGCGGGTCGGACACCGCGACCGCGTTGCGATTGCCCTCGATCCCGCCTCGACCGAGCTCTACCGCGACGGCGCGTATCACCTCGAGCGCCAGGGCCAGGTCATGAGCTCCGACGAGCTGGTCGATCTCTATGCCGGGCTGGCCGATCGCTATCCGGTGGTCTCGCTCGAGGACGGGCTGGCAGAGGATGAGTGGGGTGCGTGGAAGACGATGACGGATCGTCTTGGCGATCGACTGCAACTCGTCGGCGACGACCTCTTCGTGACGAACGTCGAGCGGTTCCAGCGAGGCATCGACGACGGCGTCGCGAATGCGATCCTGGTCAAGGTCAACCAAATCGGAACCCTGACCGAGTCGCTCGACGCCATCGAGCTCGCCCGCACCAACGGCTATGCCGTGGTGATCTCCCATCGCTCCGGCGAGACAGAGGACACGACGATTGCAGACCTCGTCGTCGCGACCGGTGCGGGTCAGATCAAGACGGGTGCCCCGTCGCGCACGGACCGGGTCGCGAAGTACAACCAGCTGCTCCGGATCGAGGAGGAACTGGGCGACGCCGCGGTCTATCCGGGGTGGCAAACATTCCCGCGATCGCAACGCTGACGTGCCCCGGCGCTAACCTGGGTGCATGGCTTCCGTGACGCCGCGCCGGACGAAGATCGTCGCCACGATCGGCCCTGCGTGCTCGACGCCCGAGAAGCTGCGGGAGCTCGTCAATGCGGGAATGGATGCGGCGCGTCTCAACCTCTCGCACGGGACTCATGAAGACCACGCCGCAAGGGCGAAGCTGGTGCGTGACGTCCAGGAGGAAGTCGGCCGGCCGCTGGCGCTGATCGGCGACCTCCAGGGGCCGAAGTTCCGCGTCGGCGGGCTCGACCAGCCCCTCGATCTCGTCCAGGGGGCCGAAGTGATCGTCGTGACCGGCGGGGACGGCGCCCGAAACGGCGAGTTGCCGATTGCGCCGGCCGCTATCGGCGAGGTCTTGCGACAGGGGCACGAGGTGCTCATCGCCGACGGGATGATTCGACTCCGCGTCGACGCGGTGGAGGCCGGCCGATTCCGATGCGGAGTCGTCGTGGGCGGGACCGTGACGTCCAACAAGGGGGTCAATCTGCCGGGTGTTCCGATCCCGATCCCGTCACTGACGCGGAAAGACCTCGTGGACCTCGAGTTCGCGCTCAAGCTCGGGTGCGATTTCATTGCGCTGTCGTTCGTCCGCTCGGCCGCCGACGTGCGCGACCTGAAGGCGCTGATCGAGCAGGAGGGATCGACGGCCCACGTCATCGCGAAGATCGAGAAGTCCGAGGCTGTCGACGCGCTCGACGACGTGCTCGCGGAGGCGGACGCGGTCATGGTTGCCCGCGGCGACCTTGGTGTCGAGATCGGGCCGGAGCTCGTGCCGCTCGTGCAGAAGCGGATCATCGCCAAGTCGCTCGAGCGTGGAAAGCCCGTGATCACGGCGACGCAGATGCTCGAATCGATGATCCACCATCCCGAGCCGACGCGCGCAGAGGCCAGCGACGTCGCGAATGCGGTCCTCGACGGCACCTCGGCGATCATGCTCTCGGGCGAAACAGCGATGGGCGAGTATCCGGTGCAGGCCGTGCAGACGATGGACCGCATCGCCCGTGCGGTCGAGCCGAGCCTTGGCTACCGCCATCAGATCCCGGAGGCGACCGAGGACCCGACGATTGGAAACGCCATGTCCAACGCAGCCTGCGACCTGGCGGAAGCGCTCGGGGCGAAAGCGATGCTCGTACCCACCTTCACCGGCCGCACCGCATCTGCCGTCGCGAGATTGCGCCCGCGCCGACCGATCGTCGCGCTGACCCACAAGCAGTGGTCGGTGCACCAGATGGCGATCGAGTGGGGCGTGACGCCGATCTGGATCCCCGAATGCAAGGACGTCGAGGATCTCTGGAACCGATCGCTGGACGCAGCGAAAGAGGCAGGGCTGATCGAGTCGGGGGACACCGTGGTGATTACCGCCGGCACGGCCGTCAACATCCCCGGCTCGACGAACGTCATCAAGGTCGACGTCGTCCTCTAAAAAGGAGCAGATGAAGCTTCAGCGAATCGTGCGCGTATGGCCGCGCGTGCGTCACGTCGTCCACCCCTTGCCACGCTGGCGCGGCGGTGGTTTGCCGTCGTCGCGGTCGTGGCGATCGGCTACGCGTACTACCAGCCGCTGAGAAGCTGGCTCGCGACGAGCCACGAGCTCTCCGCGCGGCGGGCCGAGGTCGGGCAACTGGCAGCCGAGAAGCGCGCCCTCCAGGACCGGCTCCAGTTCTCTGCAAGCAGCGACGCGCTCGCACGTGAGGCGCGCAGGCTGGGTTTCATCAGACCGGGCGAGCACCTCTTCATCGTCAAGGGCATCCAGGCCTGGAAGAAAGCTCATCCGACTACGATCGGCGGTGATGGAAAGTGATCGCGCGGCCGTCGAGCGCCAGCTAGGCAGACCACCACGCGCCTTCGCGCGGGTCGTTGTCCGCTGCCCGTTCGGGCATCCTGCGGTCACGGAGCAGCGCGCGTTCGACGACTACGGCGAGCCGTTTCCGACGACGTTCTGGCTCACGTGTCCGCAGCTCGTTGCGGCGGTGTCCCGCCTCGAGGCGGGCGGCGGCGTCGAGCGCTGGACCCGCGCTGCCGCCGAGGATTCTCGTCTGGCTGCGAGCCTCGAGCGGGCCCATGCCGAGCAACGGCGGCTACGGCCCGAGCTCGACCTCGGGGTGGGTGGCGCACATACAGGGGCCGGGACACTCAAGTGCCTGCATGCGCACGTCGCGTTCGCGCTGGCCTGTCCGGGCTACGAGCTCGGTGAGCGGATCCTCGCCGAGGTCGACCCGGCGTGGCCGTCTGTTTGCTGCGCGCCGTAACGGATAGGTTCTGCGCCCGTGTCGGTAGTCATCGACGTTGCGAGACGAGAGTGGGAAGACGGCTACCGCCGCTTCCAGGTGGCGTCGCGTGATCCCATTGCTGCGGACCGGTTGGACGCGCAACTGGAGGTCGTGACCGGCGAGCTTCGTCGCCGGATCGGGCAGACGTTCACGCTGGAGGAGTTGGTCGCGATCTACGACCGGGCCGAGTCATGGGTCCGCGACGTGGTGTCCGAGCACGCGGCCACCCCGGGCTGGCCCCGCACGCTCGCCCTGGTCGAGGACACCGCGTTCCACCTCTACCAGCGCGGTGCAGTCGATTACAAGCCGTGAGAGCGCTCTCGCCGGTCGAGCGGAACGAACGTCGCCGCCTGCGGCGTCGTCAGGAGGCAATCCGGTGGAGCATCCGCGTGCTCGTGATCGGCCTCGTCTTCGCGCTCGGCGTGGCTCTCGGGCAGGCGATCCAGGACAATCCACAGCCGGGGCGGACGCTGACCTTTGACCGTACGCTCCACATCCCGACCGGCGGACAGCAAGGTTCGACCATTACTCCCTGAGCCCACGTGTTAAGAACGCTCACCTTTGGGTAGATTCGCGGTGTGGCGACTCGAGAACCCGGCCCACGGCGGGCTGCCGCGGGGGAGAACGACTGGCTGACGCTCGGCCAGGCGGCGAAGTTCCTGGGCGTGGCCCAGAGCACGATCAGAAAGTGGTCCGACGTCGGACGCGTCCCTGCCTTCTACACCCCCGGCGGGCATCGGCGGTACAAGCGTGGTGACCTCGACGCCTTCCTCGAGCGGTCGGGGCCCGGGAAGCCTGCGCGCGGCCCGCTCGTGCTGCTCGTCGACGACGATCCGCAGGTGCGCGAAGTCGTGCGGATCAACCTCGAGATGGAGGGCTACGCCGTTCGCGAGGCGGCGAACGCGGAGGACGGTCTGGCCGCACTCGAGGACGAGGCGCCCGACCTCATCCTGCTCGACGTGATGATGCCGCAGGTTGACGGCTGGGAGATGCTGCGACGTGTGCAGGAGCGGCACGGTGTCGGCTCGATCCCCGTGGTCATGTTCAGCGGTCAGCTCGATGCAGGGACCGAGGCTGCGGAGCGCGGTGCGCAAGGCTTCGTCGGGAAACCGTTCGACCTTCGAGCGCTGATCGAGCAGACGAAGCAGATCGTTCCGGCCTGATCTCGCTCGACCGCCACCTCGACCGCTGGGTGGTCCACCATCGTGCGGGCTGGCTGAATCCTGTCTTCGAAGGACTGTCGTACGCCGGCCGGCTCGGTCTCCTTTGGATCGTGATAGCCCTCGTGCTCTGTGCGGTCTATCGCCGCTGGGGCGTTTTTGCCCTGACCGTGATCGCTGTCGCGGTCGCGGACTGGTTGGCGACGGGCCTGAAAGCTCTCATCGGCCGGCCGCGTCCTCCGCCGCGTTATCCGGAACCGAAGACGCTCGTCCCCCTACCGCACGACGCATCGTTCCCGTCCGGCCACGCAGCGACGAGCTTCGCCGCGGCGACGATGCTGTCGCTCTCGTTTCCCCGCTTCGCGCCGTTTCTGTACGTGCTCGCGGCCGCGGTTGCATTTTCGCGCGTATACGTCGGTGTGCACTGTCCCCTTGACGTTCTGGGCGGAGCATTGCTCGGCACTCTGGTTGCAGTTGTTCTCAGGTGGCTCGTAAGTCGTCGCGGGTGGCGAAGGTTGAACGGCACGAGCAGCAGAACGACCAGAGCCGGAGGCTAAGACCAGGCGGAGCCGGGCTTAGCCGGAGGCGGACTGATGCGGGCGCGGACGCTTCAGCGCCCGTGCCCGGACGGAAGGGAACAACCGCTTAGCGCCTACACCAGAAGAGTGCGCGGGCTCGGCCCGCGCACGTTCAGCGCGAAGCGCCGTACTCAATTCCCGAGCGAAAGCGAAGCTTTCGCTCGGGTCAGAGTTCCTCGCCCGCTCGTAACAAACCGGCGACGATCACGAGGAGCGATGCGATCAGGCTGATGAAGATGCCGATGCCGCGTCCGCGCCAACCGAAGAACGCGTCCGGAACGCTGATCAGCCGGATGAGCACGAAGATGGTCGACAGCGCGCCGAGCCCGATGATGACGAGGCTCTCTGGCACGGTTGCGGGAAGCTCGATGCCTGTCTCCCGCAGCACGACGATGGCCAGCACCGCCAGCCCGACGACGAACACGAGCTTCCCGAGCGCCCCGGTGTGCCACCCGATCACGCTCGTCGTCGGCCCCGGCCCAGAGCCGACGTACCAGTCGGTGAAGGCAGAGACCGCCAGGATCAGCCCGGACACCCAGGTGAGCCGCAGCCCCAGGCCGGACAGGTCCTCGAATGTGCGGGAAGGCCTGGCCTGAGGGATCAGCCAGTCGTCTTCTGCTGGTTCTGGTGGGGGAGAGGGCTCTGGAGTTTGCACGGGTTCTGGTGCCGGAGCGAAGGCGGCGAAAGATTCACCGTCCAAGGGGTACTCTAAGGGGGTCTGGATGATGAAGGGCCTGGATACGTCGCGGGTGGCACCTGACGAATACGTCGAGTTCAGGGCGGCCGGCGATCCGGTCAAGGGTGAGTTCCACTGCTCGGCGTGCGGCTACGGGGTCACGATCGTCCGCGCGTTGCCGATCTGCCCGATGTGCGGTGGCAGCTCCTGGGAGCGAACCGCGTGGAGCCCGTTCGGTCGTGCTTCGACCGGCGTGTAACTAGGAACTAGAGCCCGAAGACCTTCTGGATTTCGTGCCAGATGGTCAGCAGCAAGAACAGCGCCAGCCCGACGAGAACGGCGAACGTGGCGAAGAAGCGCAGGCGCGCATGCGCCTTTTCCCGCTTGCGACGAACGCGCGCGTTCCGACGAGCCCGGTGGTAGTGGTAGGCCCGGTCGATCGCCTCGGGGTCGACCGGCGGTTCTTCGGGTGGTGCCGCGATGCGCCGTCTGGCTGGTTGGGCCATCCGGGGGAGTCTAGTGCCGCTCCGGCTTTCGGCCCTCGCCAGGGACCTGCGGCTCGGCCATACTTTGCCCGCGTCGGGATGGCTGTACGTCCAGAAAACCGAGGGGCCGGGCTCGCCGAGGGCGGCCTGGACGAGTTGGCGGAAGCCGGCCTCGCGCTCGGCTTCGCCGGCAGCCTCGCCGAGGCCATGCAGACGGTGGCCGAAGCGGCGGCGCGAGCGGCGGGTGCGGAGGTCGTCGTCGTGCGGATCGCCGACGATGCGAGGATCTCGCTCAAGGCCTGCGCAGTGGCGACGAGCTCGGCCGCCGTCGGCGCTGAGCTCGAGGGCTCGCGCGTCCCGCTCGCAGACATCCCCGAGTACGAAGTCTCCGACGCCGAGCATCTGCCCGAGAGCGTGCGCAGCGCAGCAGAGCGTGTACGGGCGTCGTCGGTGCTGTGGATTCCTCTTCACATCGAAGGACGCGTCGAGGGGAGCATCGAGCTCATGCGTACGGGCCACGCTTTCGACGCCGCCGAGCGGCGGTTCGCGCGTCTCGCGGCCGGGCAGGCGGTGCTCGCGATTCGTGTCTTCGAAGGTGGCGCCGGTGCAGCCGAGGCCGACGCAGGAGCCAGGCTCGGCCTGATAGGCGAGGCGCTCGCCGCAGGCGCCGACGGAGTCCGCACGGCCGACGAGATCACGCGCTTCGCTACGGAGGCAACAGGCGCTTTGGCCGGGCTCCTGTGGCGCCGGGGGCCGGACGGTGCGCTGGGACTGGTCGCCTCCGTCGGCACCGTTGTTCCCGACGATGTGTTGCCATCGGCCCGGGCGGCTGCGGAGCGGGCGCTGCTCGGCCGCCAGCCCGTGGCAGTCGAAAGCATTCCGGGCCTTCCGGCGCTCGCGACGTTGTCGGCGACCCTGCAACTCGGCCAGCCGTCGATCGGGGCGCTGCAGCTCCTCTTCTCGCCCGACAGCGAGCCGACCGACGTTGCTCTCGCAACGCTCGCCACGTTCGGCGTGCGGGCCGCGCATGCCCTGCGCGCGAACTTTCAGGCGCGCACGGTCGCACTCGAGCTCGAGCGCACTCGAGCGTTGTTGGCCGTCGTCGGCCAGGCGATCAGCGAGCTGTCGTTGGCACACACCCTCGAGACCGCCGTCGCACGGGTGGGAGAGCTGCTCGAGGCCGATCGGCTCGCGGTCTATCTGCGCGAGGACGACCGGCTGTATGCCGCCGCAGGCATCGGGCTGGCCGGCCCTCACCTCCTGCTCGCCAACCGGCTGCTCGAGCTCGCGCTCGGGCCCTTCCGCTCACGCGGCATCCTCGTCGTTCAAGACGTCGCCTCGGATCCCCGCCTGACAGGCGTTGGCGATGCCGCGGCGGAAACGGGCATCGAAGCAGCGATCGCCGTCCCGCTGCTCGCCGGCCACGACGTCATCGGCCTGCTCGGCGTCTTCCCGGCCAGGGGCCGCACGCTGACGGAGAACGAATCCGCTCTTCTGTCTGCGCTCGCCGTGCAGCTGGCGGTCGCGGTGCAGAACGCACAGCTGCATGAACGTGCAAAGCAGCTCGGCGAGGAACGCGAGCGCGCACTCGAGGCGGAACGCGCGGCGTCGAAGCGGGTACGGGCGCTCTACGAGATCTCACGTTCGTTCGCGCAGAGCCTGTCGCTCGAAGCAACGCTCGAAGCGGTCGCGAGCACGGTCGTGGATGTGCTCGGCGTGGACATCGCGCTCATTCGCATGCCGGACGAACGGCGCGAGTGGCTCATGCCGCGGGCGATCAAGGTGGCCGAGCCTCGGCTGGAGGAGGCGATCGGCTCGATCATCTACAAGCCGCAGGCGTTCGGAGCGCATCCGGTTCAGCTGCTGTTCCGGAACGCCGAGCCCTTTCTGCTCACACGCCAGACGGTGGAGGAGATCGGGCCTCCCGCGACAGTACTCGTGCCGTTCCTCGAGCGCGGCTGGACGGGTGCGGTGGTGCCGATCGCGACTCCCGCGGAGGTGCTCGCGTCACTGACCCTCATCTCGGTGCAGCCCGGCTCACCCGTAACCGCCGAGACGATCGAGGAAGCAACGGCGATCGGCGGCCAGGCGGCACTCGCGATCGACAATGCGCGCCTGTACCAACAACAGAAGCAGTTCTCGGACACGATGCAGCGATCACTGCTTCCGCATTCGGTGCCGAAGCTCAAAGGGCTCGAGCTCGGCGATGCGTACGAGTCGTCGGCGCGCGTCGAAGTCGGCGGCGACGTCTACGACTTCATGGAGCTCGGCGACGGCAGGCTTGCCGTGACGCTCGGTGACGTGACAGGGCACGGCATCGAAGCCGCGGCGGACATGGCGATGGCGAAGTTCGTCTTTCGCTCGCTTGCACGCGAGCATCCCGAGCCGGGCGACTTCCTGCAATCCGCCAACGAGGTCGTTGTCGGCGAGATCGGGCCCGGGAAGTTCATCACGCTCGCCTACATGCTGATCGACGGCGGAAAGGGTGAAGTCGCAGCGGCCGGCGCGGGACATCCACCGCCGCGAATCGTCGGGGCAGATGGGTCGGTGACGGGTCTGGAGACGCGCGGGCTCGTGCTCGGGATCGAACCCGGCCAGCATTATGACGAGGTGCGCGCGACGCTGGACGTCGGCGGAGCCGTCGTGCTCTACACCGACGGAGTCATCGAGGCGCGCTGGCAGAGCGAGCTGTACGGCGTGGACCGTCTCGATCGCGTGCTCTCCGAACAGCGCGAGTTGTCGGCCAACGATCTGGCGCAAGTCGTTCTGGACGACTGCCGGGCTTTCGCACGCGGCGAGCTTGCCGACGACTGCGCGGTGGTCGTCGTCAAACGGACCGCTTGATCCACCTGCGGCGTCCAGACGGGGGGTTCGCCCGCGTCGGCCACCGCGGTGCTTCGGCGCTTGCGCCGGAGAACACGTTGCGCGCGCTCGAGCTCGCGGTCGAGCTCGGGTGCGACATGCTGGAGTTCGACGTTCTCGATCTCGCCGACGGCACACTCGTCCTCGCGCATTCGAATGACCTCAGCGAGGTGAGCCACGGCGCCGCTGCCGGCCGCGTGCGCAACCGCGACCTGGCCGGCCTGCGACGCGTCGCGCCCGATCTCCCGACGCTCGACGAGGCGCTCGCGTTCTGCGCCGACCGACTGCCCGGCATCGGCCTTCAGCTCGACCTCAAGCGATTGGGCATCGAAAAGGCGGCAGTCGAAGCGATGCGCAGGCACAGCGTCCTCGACCGTTCCTGGGTCAGCACGTTCGACGCGCGGTCGCTGCGGCGCGTGGCGGATCTCGAGCCCGACCTGCCACGCTCGTACACCCTGCCGCGCGATCGTTTCGGGGTCGCAAAGCGCGGTCCGCTCGCGCCGTTCGTCCGAGCGGCGCTGAGCTCGCTGGGCGCGTCACTGCCCAGGCGCCTGCCCGTCCTGCTGGCAAGGGGGCGCGCCACGGCGGCGACCCTGCATTACTCGATTGCGTCCCGGGAGGCGATCGACCGGGCCCACGAGCTCGGCGCAGCTGTCTACGTCTGGACGGTCGACGACCCGAGGCTTGCCGAAAGGCTCGTCCGGGACGGCGCTGACGGAATCATCACGAACGATCCAAGGATCTTTACGATGGTCACGGCGTGAAACGCGTTTCGCTCCTGCTGTGGATCATCGCCGGGCTGGCGATCGCCGGCGCGCCCTCGTCCCTGGTGGCAGCGGCGGCCGACCCGCCTGCGGCGATTCCGCTCGGCGTCACCATCGGCGGAGTGCCGGTCGGCGGCCTGACCCCGGAGGCTGCAACCGCTGCGGTCCAGCAGGGATTCCAGATACCGCTCGAGCTCCAACTCGGCTCGACGCGGATCCTCGTCACGCCGGACATCCTTGGGGCCGCGCCGGTGATCGACAAGGCGATCGAGCGGGCATTGATCGCGGAACCGAACAGCGAGGTTCCCCTCGGGGTCAGCGTCGTGCCCGGAGCACCGGCGGCGTTCGTCGCGACGCTGGCGAAGCGGTACGACCGTCAGGCGGTCGACTCCAAACTCTTCCTCAGACATCTCCGTCCGTGGCTGTCGAAGGAACGAGTCGGACTGAAGCTCGACCAGCGGCAGGCGGTCCGCGACATCAACGCGGCGATCACGGGCAGCGTGATCAGGGCACGGGTGACGCTGACACAGTCAACGGTTCGGCCCCAGGCGACACGGGCGAACTTCGGGCCGGTGATCGTGATCCGCCGCAGCGCCAACCAGCTGTTCCTCTACGACGGGATGCGTTATCGGCGCGCTTTCGCGGTCGCGACGGGCCAGAATCAGTATCCGACGCCGCTCGGCCGGTTCTCCATCGTGGTCAAGTGGAAGAACCCTTGGTGGTATCCGCCGAACTCGCCCTGGGCGCAGGGCCAGAAGCCGGTACCGCCCGGCCCCGGCAACCCGCTCGGCACGCGCTGGATGGGACTGTCGGCGCCGGGTGTCGGCATTCACGGCACACCTGCGGA
>DAITAW010000067.1:0-14235 GCA_036824055.1 Gaiellaceae bacterium
CGATCTCGCCCTCGACGATGTAGAACGCGTCCGCGTGCTGCCGGTGGACGTGCGGGTCGGGCCCGCGCTCCCCGGACTCGTAGCGCGTCCACGTCATGACGAGCTGAGGCTCGTCGACGAGGATGAGGACGTTCCGCGCAGCACGGTCGCTGATTGTCTCGCCCTCGCCAGGAGGTAGCAGCGTTGCCTCCATGAAACGAGTCTATGCGCGGGGCTTCCAGCCACCGGTCGAGGCCGTAGAATCATGCGCTTGGCCGTGGCCGAATACGCCCTTTCTATCGTCGTCGGCTCGAACGGTGCTGCGGGATCGGTTGAGGGATTGCTCGAGACGCTCGAGCCCCAGGTCGACGGGGCCGAGGTGCTCATTTGCGAGCCGAAAGCGAGCGCTCGGGAGGTGCAGCAGCGCTTCCCCTTCGCACGCTTCGTAGAGCGCGCGGACGCGCTCGTCCCGGTGCTCTGGGCCGAGGGCATAGCGGAGAGCACGGGCCGCGCCGTGGCGCTCACGATCTCGCCGATGCGGCCGGCCCCCGACTGGGTCGCAACGATCCGGGCCCAGCTCGAACGCGTGGACGTTGTCGCGGGCGCGATCGACCCCGGCCGCGGGCTCCGGCTGAGCGATTGGGCGGAGTACTTCGTCCGCTACGCGCGCGACATGCTGCCCTTCGCCGGTCACGAGTCCGTCGACCTTCCGGGCGACAACGCGGCGTACAGGCGTGACGTTCTCGAGCACGCTCGGCACCTCTACCGCGATGGTTTCTGGGAGCCGGACGTCCACCGCTTCCTGCACCAGCGCGGAGCGGCGCTCTGGCATGCGCCCGAGCTCGTCGTTCGGCAGGGCAGGTCGGCCGGAGCTCGTGCATTCGCACGGCAGAGGCTCGCGCACGGTCGGGTCTACGGAGCTCAGCGTGGTAACGCCATGAGCGCGACGCGGAACCTGGCCGGCGTACTCGGAGCGCCGCTCGTTCCGCCGCTCCAGATCGCGCGTGTCATTCGCGAGACGCAGCGTCGCCGGCGACTTCGCGGACGCCTGATTGCTGCGCTGCCTCTCATCGTGGTGTTCGACTTCGCCTGGGCCGCGGGCGAAGCTCTTGGTCATCTCGACGCCTTGCGGCGGCGATGACCGACCCAGGGCTATCCGTCGTCGTCGCGTCCGTCAATGGGCTGCCCTATCTCGCTGATTGCCTGACCGCGCTCGAAACGCGCGCCCAAGACGCCGAGATCGTGGTCGCCGACTGGACGGACGATGCGACCCGTGAGACTGTGCGCCGACGATGGCCGCGCGTCCGCCTCCTCTCGTTTGACGAGCCGAAGACGGTTCCCGAGCTGCGCGCGGCCGGAATCGCCGACACGACGAGCTCGTATGTAGCCGTGATCGAGGATCACTGCAACGTGCGGGAAGGGTGGGCCGACCGCATCGTTGAGCTGCATCGTGCGGGCCGCCCGGTCGTTGGCGGACCGGTTTACAACGCCGCGACCGCGAGGAGCCGCGATTGGGCCGCTTTCTTCTGCGAATACAGCGCGTCGATGGCCCCGGCTCCCGTGGGTGAGGTCGAGACGTTGGTCGGCATGAACGTCTCGTACGACCGTCGTGCGCTCGACGCCATGCGGCCGCTGCTCGAACAGGGACGCTGGGAGAGCGACCTGCACCCGCATCTTCAGCGCAGCGGCCTGCCGTTGTTTGCCGACGATGCTGTCGCGCTCGATCATGCGAAGGACTTCGGATTCCGCGAGTTCGTGTCGCAGCGCTACCACTACTCGCGGTCGTACGCAGGAATGAGGCTGGAGTCGCTCGGGGCACAGCGCTGGGTCCACCTGCTTGGCTCGCCGCTGCTCGTGCCGGTCCTCTACGCGCGGATCGCCGGCAACGTGTTCCGCCGGCGCGTCCACCGGCGGGAGCTTCTGAAGGCGACCCCACTGATTGTTCTGTACCTCTGTGTCTGGAGTTTCGGCGAGGCGGTCGGATATGCGTTCGGCGGCGGGCGAAGCCTTCTGAAGGTGCGCTGAGCCGTGCGGGTCGGTGTCGACGCGACGAGCTGGTCGAACCGTCGTGGGTACGGCCGCTTTGCACGGAACGCGGTCGGCCGGCTCGTCGATCTCGACGCTGGGACGCGGTACGTCTTCTTCGTGGCCGCCGAGGAGGAGGCCGCTCTCGAGCTGCCAGAGCGCGCCGAGGTTCGGCCCGTGCGAGGAGTGAGGGCGTCGGTCGATGGCTCGAGCCGCAGCTCCATTGACCTTGCGCGTCTGACCGTGGCTGCGAGCCGCGGCGGTCTTGACGCGGTGCTCTTCCCCTCGGTGTACACCTATTTTCCGGTCGTCGGAGTGCCGAGTGTGGTCGGGCTCCACGACATAATCACGCGTCAGTTGCCCGAGCTCGCCCTCGGCGGGACGAAAGACCGAGTCCTCTGGCGGTTGAAAGAGCGAGTTGCGATCAAGCGGGCCACCGTACTCTTCACGGTTTCCAAGGCGTCACGGCGTGAGCTTCTGCAGGCCGTTCCAATCGCCGCCGAGCGGATCGTCGTAGTCCCGGAGGCTCCTGACCCCGCTTTCCGCCCGCGCCAACGTGATGAGGCGGAGGCGGCGGTCGCGAAGCTCGGGCTCCGGCTCGACGAGCCCCTGGTCGTCTACGCCGCCGGACTGAGCCCGCACAAGAACGTCGAGACTCTTGTCGAGGCTTTTGCGGCCATCTCGACCCCCGCGCGGCTGGTGCTCGCGGGCGACCTCGACGGCGGTCCGTTCCTCTCCGCCGTCAGCTCGATCCGCGCGCGGATCTGCGAGCTGGGGGTGGAAGAGCGCGTCGTGCTACCCGGCTTTCTGAGCGACGACGAGCTGGCCTGCCTCTACAGCGTCGCGGCCGCGGCTGTCGTCCCGTCACTTGCGGAGGGCTTCGGGCTTCCCGCCGTGGAGGCCGCAGCCTGCGGGGCCGCCACAATTCTCAGCGACCTGCCGGCACATCGGGAGACGCTGGACGGCGTAGCACTCTTCTTTGAACCCCGAAACCGCGCCGCGTTGACGGCGGCCCTCGAACGCATTTTGACCGAGGAGTCGACCCGGCTGGACGTTGGCGAGCGAGGTCGCGAGGCTGTCTCCCGCCTGTCTTGGGACGCTTCGGCGGAAGCCCTGCGCGACCTCGTCTCCGCAGCCGCGAACGGACGAGGACGCCGTGCCTGAGCGGAGCCTCTCGTTCTGCATGGTCACCACGTTCTATCCGCCGTATCACTTCGGCGGTGACGCGATGTACGTCTATCGGCTCTCGAACGCCTTAGCCCGTGGCGGACACCGCGTCACTGTCGTCCACAGTGTCGATGCGTATCGCGCGCTCTCCGCAGAAAGCCCAGAGGTCGGATTCCCGCAACAGCCGGGAGTCGAAGTGGTGCCGCTTCGCAGCGGTATCGGCTCGGTCTCGCCACTTCTCACCTATCTCAGTGGGCGGCCTGCGCTGACGGCGGCGCCGCTCAGGAAGATCTTCAGCGCCGAGGACTTCGACGTAGTCCACTTCCACAACGTGTCGCTGGTAGGAGGACCGGGCGTCTTGTCATACGGCAGCGGCGTCAAGTGCTACACGATGAACGAGCACTGGCTCGTATGCCCGATGCACGTGCTGTGGAAGAACAACCGGGAGCCCTGCGTCGATCCGAGCTGCTTTCGCTGCTCGCTCACGTTCAAGCGACCGCCGCAGCTCTGGCGCTACACGAATCTCCTCGAGCGTCAACTCGAGAACGTCGATCTGTTCCTGTCGCCGAGCCGGTTCACCGTTCAGGCGCACCACGACCGTGGTTTCCGCCGATCGATCCATCACCTCCCCTACTTCCTGCCCAAAGGGGAGGGCGACGGGGTCCCGGAGCTCGAGTCTCCCAAGCGTCCGTATTTCCTCTACGTCGGCCGTCTCGAGAGGCTCAAGGGCGTGGAGACGCTGATCGAGCGCTTCCGCGACTACCGGTCAGCGGATCTCGTGATCGTGGGCGACGGAAGCCAAGAGCCCGGGCTGCGGAGACAGGCCGCTGGCCTCGATCACGTCCACTTCGTCGGTCGCGCCCTGCCGCACGCGCTCGCAGGGCTTTACCGGGACGCGATCGCGCTCATCGTCCCGTCGGTCGGCTTCGAGGTCTTCGGCATCGTCACGCTCGAAGCGTTCGCGCAACGCACGCCGGCGATCGTCCGCGACCTCGGCGCGCTGCCCGAGCCTGTGACGGACAGTGGTGGCGGGTACGTCTACGGCACCGACGCCGAGCTCCTCGAGGCGATGGAGCGCCTTCGGCTCGACCGCGCGCACCGTGACGAGCTTGGCGCGCGCGGTCACGACGCGTGGCTCGAGAAGTGGTCCGAGGTCCCGCATTTGGACGCGTACCTCCGCCTGATCGCGAACGTCGAGACGATCAAGGCGTCGTGAATGCCCTGATCCTCACCTACCACGCAGTCGAACCTGGCTCTTCGCCGCTCCACGTGGCCCCCGAGCTGCTCGAGGAACACCTCGATTGCATCGTCGCTGCCGGCGCACTGGTGTTGACCGTGGCCGCCCTGGCCGAGCAGATAAGGAGGGGAACGCTCGACCGTCCCGCGGTCGCGATCACTTTCGACGACGGGCTCGCGAGCGTGGGGGAGCATGCTGCGCCACTGCTCGCGGAGAGGGGCCTCGTGGCGACGATGTTCTGCGTTGCCGGGCGGCTCGGCGGAACGAGCGACTGGCCGTCGCGCACCCCCGGTACACCTGTCTTTCCGCTCGCAAGCGCGCGGGACGTCGCGGCCCTCGCGGCGGCAGGATGGGAGGTCGGCGCCCACGGCCTCCAGCACGACCCGCTCGATCAGCTTCCGTTCGACGGTCTGGCGGTCGAGCTTGCAGATTCGAGGAGCCGGTTGGAAGACGCCGCCTGCGTGGCCGTGCGTTCGTTCGCCTTTCCCTATGGGGCCGTTCCTGCAGAAGCGCCCCGGGCGTTGGTGGCGGCGGGCTACGACGCCGCGTGCGGCGGGCGTCTCGCTCTGGTCACCCAGGGTAGCGATCCGCTCGCTCTCCCACGTGTCGACGCCCACTATGTCCGCCGCCCTGCGCTGCTCCACGCGGCACTCGACCACAAGCTCGGCACGTACCTCGCGGCGCGCCGCTTGGCCGCCCGCACGCGACGTGCGGTTCGCAAGGACTATGGAATGGTCGCCCGATGACCGAGCCGCACACGGAGCCGCTTCCGATCGAGGTGGAAGCCGCAGCGGCGTGGCGTGGTCTCGTCAAGAATTTCGGCACGCTCCTGCTCGGCGAGGGCGCGGCCGCGTTCTTCGGTCTCGTGACGTTCCTCTTGCTGGCGCGCAATCTCGGTCCGGCGGGCTTCGGCCTCGTCAGCGTCGGCATCGCCCTGGTCGGCTGGCTCTCGCTCGGAGTCGACTCGGGCACCGAGATCCTCAGCCTCCGCAACGTAAGTCGCGACCCGGCCGGCTTCCGCGAGCTCGCGGAGAGGATCCTCGGCCTGCGCATCGTGACGTCCCTGACAGTGGCGGCTGTTTACCTGGTGATCATCGGCATCGGGACCCGCTCCCCCTCCAACCGCGCGGTGTACCTCGGCTTCGTCGTCGCACTGCCGGCGATCGCGCTGAACCTTCGCTGGATCGTCCTCGGCATCGGAGGCGCGCGCGCGGTCGCTGTGGGAAACCTGGCCGCGCGCATCGTTTTCCTCTGCGGTGTCGTCTTCGCGGTTGTGCCGCACCACGCGGTCGCGCGCGTCCCGTTCGCCTACGCCACCGGGGAGTTCGTCTATGCGGGAGCGATCTTCCTGATGGTGGCCCGGCGCTTCGGCGTGCTCGTGCCCCGGATTGACGTCGCCTTCTGGGTCGCGACGCTCCGCGAGAGCATCCCCGTGATGATCTCGTCGTACGCGCGCGGGATCCAGTTCTCGTTCGACGTCCTCCTGATTGGGTTCGTGCTCGGCCCGCGCGATGCGGGCTTCTTCAGCGCCGCGCAAAAGCCCGTTCTGTTCTTCGGCACCGTGATCGGCCTGTTCTACGTGTCGTTCGTCTCGTCTTACAGCGCCGCAGCCTCCGAGTTCGCGTCGCTTGTTCTCCGCCGAGCGGTGCGGACGTCTCTCGTCGTGACGCTCCCGGTCGCGTTCACCGTTGCCGCGGTGGCGGAGTTCGTCATCCCGATCGCCTTCGGCCACCGCTACGAGAATGCCGCTCCGGTGCTCGCGATCCTGGCCTGGAAGATCCCGTTTTCCGCGCTGACCGCGCCCTTCAGCGGGCTACTCATCGGGACGGGGCAGACGGTGGTTCTGATGCGGAACAACGTGATCACCGCCGCGGTGACCGTGTTGGGCAATCTCCTCGCGGTTCCGCTAGTCGGGATCCCCGGGGCGGCGATCGTCGGCGTCGTGTCTTCCGCGACGATCCTGACCCTCAATTACCGGAGCGCGGCGTCACGGAAACTGGCGCCGCCGCTGAGGGCGCTGCTCGCTCGGGCCTGAGTCGTGCGGCGTCGAAGCCGCGCTTGAATGTCCACGTCATCCGCGCGTGGGAATAATTGCAAGGGTGTGTGACACGGTCTCGACGCCGACGGTACCTCCCGATTACTATCGCGCGCTCTACGAAGCGGAGGAGCGCCACTGGTGGCACCGGGGGATGCGAGCCATCACCGTTGCGCTCCTCGGCTCGCGGCTCCAGCGGCCAGGGTTGAGACTCCTCGACGCCGGCTGCGGAACGGGCGGGATGCTCGCGTGGGCCATCGAGCGTGCGCAGCCCGCGGAGGCCGCGGGCGTCGATGTGAGCGAGGAGGCGCTCGCGCTGGCGGCCAACCGTGCTCCTGGCGCCGACCTTCGCCGCGCGTCCGTCGCCGGCCTTCCGTTCGCCGACGAGTCTTTCGATCTCGTACTGATGAACGACGTGTTGCAGCATGTCCGCGAGGACGAGGTGCAGTCCGCCCTCGGCGAGCTTCGCCGCGTGCTGGCGCCGTCGGGCAGCTTGCTGGTCAGGACGAATGGCGGCCTGCGGGCGCGCCGAGCCTCGGCGGAATGGCGCGTCTATGACCGCGCCAGCCTCGCCATCGTGGTCACGACTGCGGGACTTTACTGCCTGCGTCTGACCCACGCGAACGTCCTGGGCTCATCCTGGGCGACGCTGAGCGGACACTCGCCGCAAGAGCCCGGTGAAGGGATGCACGGAGTGCCCGAGCCCACCGAAGGGCGCGCGGATGCGCTCATGGAGCGGCTGCTCCACTTGGAGGCACGGTACCTAGCCAGGCCGGGCCGTTCCCTTCCCTACGGGCACACGCTCTTCGCCCTGGCCGAACGCGCATGACGCCCGAAGCGCTGTTCGACCGAGACGCCTCTTGGTACGACGCCGCCCACGACAGCCACAGTGTCGACGGGCACGCCCTGCGCGCCAGGCTGGAGACGGTTATACGCCGCGTCGGCTCGGGGCCCGGGGATCTGCTGGACGCCGGCATGGGGCCCGGCCGCTTACTCGAGCGTCTCGCGAGCCGTGACTGGACGGTCTCGGGAGTGGACCTCTCCGAGCGGATGATCGAACATGCTCGGCGGCGTCTTCCGCAGCACGCGAACCGCCTCCTCCAAGCCCCAGTCGAGGCTTTGCCGTTCGCGGACTCGACCTTCGACATCGTGGTCGCGACCGGCGTACTCGAGTACGTGTCCGACCCAACCCTGGCGGTCGGGGAGCTGGTGCGCGTACTGCGCCCGGCTGGTCGCTTGATCGCAAGCCTTCCGAACCGCCGCTCCATTCATGTGCTGTCCAAGCGCGCGTACTATCCGCTCGTGCGCGCGGCGAAGCGGGCGCTGGCTACCGAACGGCCGGCGCCGCCGCGGCAGAACGGCTTGACTCCCGACGCTCTCGAGCGTCTGCTGCGACACAACGGGCTCGATGCGATCGCCTTCGAGCGCACGAGTTTCGCGATCGTGCCCACGCCGCTCGATCTCATCGCCTCGCGCACGGCTGCTCGCGCGGCCGACGCGCTCGAACGAGGCCACCGGTTCGGGCGGCTTCTGGCCACTCAGCTCGTCATCGAGGCGCGCCGCCGATGACCCGGAAGCTCGCCGCAGCCACGGCGGTCGCGCTCACGCTCGTCGCAACCACGCCCGCGACGACCTTCCCGGGCGGCTCGATCGAGACCGTGGCGGGAACCGGGCTGCCCGGGCACTCCGGCGACGGAGGAAAGGCGACGGCCGCGACGATCAACCATCCCCGCGGGCTGACCATTCTCCGGGACGGGAGCTTCCTCTTCGCCGAGCCCTACAACAACACCGTTCGGCGCGTGGCCGCCGGCGGGACGATCTCGACAGTTGCCGGCAACGGCACGGCCGGCTTCGCCGGCGACGGAGGCCCGGCAACTGCCGCACAGCTCAACTTCGTCCACGGGGTTGCGCGAATGCCCGACGGCGGGTTCGTCCTCGCCGACATGTTCAACAACCGGATCAGGAGGGTTTGGGCCAGTGGCCTGATTACGACCGTCGTTGGGACCGGGGCCCGGGCCTTCGGGGGCGACGGTGGGCCCGCCACCGACGCTGCAATCGACTTTCCCCGCGGGATCGCTGCGTTGCCTGACGGCGAGCTGCTGATCCCCGACTCGGGCAACCAGCGAGTTCGTCGCGTGGGGCTCGACGGAATGATCCGAACGGTCGCGGGATCCGGAGTGCGAGGGAGCGGTGGCGACGGCGGCCCAGCAACGTCCGGGCAGCTAAACCTGCCGTTCGGGGTTGCGCCCCTGCCTGACGGCGGGTTCCTGATCGCCGAGCAGGGCGGGAACCGAATCAGGCGAGTCTCTGCGCTGGGCATGATCAGCACGGTCGCGGGTACCGGGGCGGCCGGGTTCGCCGGCGACGGAGGCCCGGCGACCGTCGCGACGCTCAACGGTCCTCACGCCGTCGTCGCCGTTCCGGACGGCGGCTTCCTTATTGCGGACACGCTCAACAGCCGCGTCCGTCGCGTCTCTGCGGCCGGAATCATCACCACGATCGCCGGGACCGGCACGGCCGGATTCGGCGGCGACGGCGGGCCCGCGACCGCGGCTGCGCTCGACCAGCCCAAGGCGCTCGCCGTCCTGCCGAGCAATCGCGGCGTCCTCGTCGCCGACGCGCTCAACCACCGTGTCCGCCTGCTGACCATCGACTTTCGTCCGGCACTCGTGCTCCGGATGGAACGCCGGTCGCTCACGAGCTCCGGTGCGGTGCGACCGGCCGTTCCGTTCTTCCTGTCCCGACCAGCCCGGATCTCGCTGACCATTCGCCGCGGCACCTCGGTCGTCGGCCGCGCCGGCCGGGCGTTCGGGCCGGGCAGGAGCACAGTCCGGTTGGCGAAGCGACTCAGGCCGGGGGTCTACGCACTGCGGCTCCAAGCCACAGCGGCGGACGGTCGCGTCGCCTCGGTCCCGGGGTCGCTCCGGATCACGCCCTAGCGGGCGATCACGACGCGCTCGCCGGTCTCGGCCGAGCGGTAGGCAGCGTCGATGATCTCGAGGCCGTCGCGAGCTTCGCGGGCGCTCGACGGCGGCTCGACGTTCTCTCGAAAGGCAGCGTCGATCTTCCTGAAGAGCGTCCCGGTTGCGACGACGCCGGGGTTCCGAGGGCTGCGCGCCAGGGTCCGTCGGCTCGTGCCGCGCTCGACCCACGCCAGGCCGCCGAGGCCGAAGAGCAGTCGCGCCCCCGGCCGCTCTGCTCGCTTCATGCCGAGCTGGAAGAGCACCCGGCCGCCGTGGGACGCGCGCAGAGACGCCTGCTCGCAATCGGCGCGCAGCTCGATGTAGCGCGTGCCGGCGCGACAGAGCCGGTCGATTGTGATCTGCGCGAGGCGGTTGCCCGGGAACTCGATGGTCAGCAGGTGGATCGCGTCGGCGTCGCGCTCTGAATCGAGCCCGGCCGAGCGGCGCGCGAACACGGCCTCCGCGGGCTCCTCGTACAGCATCAGCAGCAGATCGACGAGGTGGACGCCGCCCTCGAAGAGCGTCCGGTTCGGCATCGCCCGGCGCCAGGGAACAGGCTCATCCCACGGTGCGAGGTCCATCAGCTGGACGATCTGCGTGAAGACAAGGCGGCCGATGTCCGGCGCGCCGATCCGATCCTTGACGGCGCGGAAGATCGGCTTTTCGCGGTACTCATGGTTGACTGCAACTTGTCGACCTGCCTTCGCCGCGGCCTGCATGGCGGCCTCAGCTTCGCCGCTGTTCGAGACGAACGGCTTCTCGCAGATCACATGGGCACCGCGCTGCACGGCGGCGACGCAGAGGTCAAGGTGGGAGTCCGGAGGTGTCGCGATCACCACGACGTCCGGGCGGGCCCGCTCGAACAGGTCGTCCACCGACGCGAACGTCGCTATCCCCGTTTCCCGTCCGAACGACTTGCGCTGCTCGTCCGAGCTGTCGGTCCCGCCGACGATCTCCGCGTCCGCAACCGTCTTCAGGGCGGGGAGGTGAAAGGCTCGCGCCGCCCACCCGAGTCCGATGATCCCATAGCGCATGGGGCGCGAGCCTACAGAACGCGACTCAGCAGGCGAGCCGGTCCGCGACGATCTCGAACAGGCGGCCGAAGGTCTGTTCGATCGTCAGTTGGCCCGTCACGAGGTCGTGACCGGATTGAGCGATTCGGCGCCGCTCCGGCTCGTCAGTGAGGTAACGCTCGATCGTTACGGACAGGTCGTCGAGCGGAGCCTCCACGAAGTGCGCACCTGGAACGTATGGCGCCGAGTCGAACAGCGGGTCCGAGACGACGAGGGCGTTGCAGGCCATCGCCATCAGGAACCGCGCCGTTGCGAAGGTTCCGGGAAAACGCGAGATGCTCAGCATGATCTTCGTGCGGTTGATCAGCCGCGTACGATTTTCTCCCCAGAGCGACGGATCGAAGTAGTCACCTTTCGCCTCGATCTGAATCCCGGCGCGTCGCAACATCCGCAGCGCTCGCTTTCTGCTGCGCAGTCGGTGGGCGCCCAGAAGTAGCACGTCGATATCCCGCTCGAGTCCCAGATCCTCCCCGTCCATCTCCTCGGCGCCGTCCGGAACGAACTCAGCAGCGATTCCGCGCTCCGTGAGGAATTTCTGCCGCTCTCGCGAGGTGACCGCAATCACGTCGGGAAGCCCTGCGCGGACGAGCTTCCGGATCTCCCAGTAGTTCGTGTAGACGTCGCTGGCTCGGACGTCCCGGAGCAGGATCTTCCCGAGCTCGCGCACCGTCGGTGTCGGCCAGCGCAGGCTGGCGGCCCGCGGGGGCGGCAGCGGCTCTGAATGCCAGAGCACGACGGCGGGGCGACGAGCGGGCGGCAGCTTTGCGATCGAGTCGAATACCTTCGGGAACCAGGCGGCGTTGCCCCAGACCCAGATGACCTGGTCCGGCGACCACGCCTGCGGGACGTCGTCGATCTGGTCGGCTTCGAAGCCTCGCTCGCGGAGCTGTGCGGTCACACGGGAGACGCGTCCCGGATAGATCTCCATCTCGCGATTCAGTGTGATCGCGGGCCGGGATCGCAAGCCTTCGAGCCGCTTGGCGCGCTCCGGCGGGGCGACGTCCGCGGCCACCGCCGGAGCATATCGAGGCTGGAGCGGTCACACGGAGCGCTATCCCCGATAGCCGTAGCGGACGCGCAAGGGCCACGTGAGCGCGGCGAGCGAGCGCCGCTGGCGGACGGCACCAGGAGACCGCCAGTTGTCGTTCGCCCGGATGTCGACCCGCCCACGCAGCTCGTGTCGATGGGGATGGCCTTCCACGTCGTGGGTGGCCTTGAGAACAACCTCGCGCCCGGAGACGAACGGCAGTCCGGTCGGCTTCTCGCCCGCGAGGTCGATGATCCGTCTGACCCAGGCTTCCGGCTGCGCCGCGAAGTCCTCGTACCTGATCCTCAGATAGCGCTCGCGGCGCCGGCTCCAGAGCAGCTCGATGGACGTGTTCCAGACGTCCCAGATCACCGCCAACTGCGCGGGCCTCGTCGGGGGCATGGGGGGCGTGCGCTCCCATGACCACGCGGTTGCCCGGGGATCGCGGACGATGTGGACGACGTGGAGGTCGACGTCGTCGAGCGACTGCAGCAGCCTTCCGTACGCAGGCGACTTTGAACCGTCGACGACCACGCGGCAACCCGTGGCGCGACGGATTCCGCACAGCGCGGCGCTGTAAGCCCGGCGCGCTCGCTCGAGGTCGGGGGTAGAGCGCAGGAGGCCACGTGCCCGTAGCCCGTGCGCGTACGCCGCGCGCGCGCGTTCGTGGCGGTGCCGGAGACGCAAGTCCTCGACTGCGAGCGGCTGAGCGGCGACGAAGATTCGCTCCCAGCACGGGCAGCGCCTGAGCGGCTCGCCGCAGCCGCAGAGGCGGTCGCGCTCGAGCGAGCGTGCCGTGTGGGCGAGCTCGCCCGCGAAGAAGAACCCGTCGAGCTGGCCGAGGATGGTGCCGAGAATAGTGCTGCCGCAGTGTGAGACGCCGGCGATGAACAGCACTTTCAGCGGCGGCTCGCGGATGTCAGACACGTCCGTCCGGGCCGAGACCGTGGGTGGTGAGCACCGCGACGCCCCGCTCGCGGCAGAACGCCGCGACCGCAGGGGCCGTCCGCTCGAGTTCGGCGGTGTCCTCGAAGGCGTCGCCCGCGAGGAGATGCGTGGGCCGCTCGGCGCCTACCAGGAGCCCGACATGGTCCGGCGTGTGCCCGGGTAGCGGGACAAGCAGCAGGCTGCGATCCGCCACGAGGTCGTGCGAGCATGCAAAGGGCCCTACGCCGGGTCCGTCCAGCTCGACCGGGCGCGGGGAGACCCCCCGCGGCCACCGCTGCGGGAGGTAGCCGCGGATCCGTCCGCCGAGCCCTCGCGCACGGTTCCACTCCGGAGCGTGGACGACGACGTCTGCATGCGCGAAGCCCTTCAAGCCGCCGACATGGTCGGTGTGGAGGTGGGAGAGGACGACCCAGCGGACGTCCTGGGGGTCCAGACCAAGCGCACGAAGCTGCGGAGCGGCCTCGTCCGCCTCACCGGCCTCGAAGCGCGCCAACCGAAAGTACGGGTGCCACCACGGGAAGTAGCCGCGCCGAGCCGCCTCTGCGCGCTCGCCGGTGTCGAACAGGCAGAGGCCGGCCGGATGCTCGATGAGGAAGACGTTGACCGGCAGCGTCTCGTCGCTCCAGCCGCCTGGGAGGTAGCGGCGGACGCCGCGGGTACCGTGCTTCGGGCGGACTCGCCCGGTCGAGAACGCGCGGACCCTCATTGTCTCAGCGAGCCTACTTCTTCCCATGGCCGGCGTATGGTATAGAACGTGTGTTCGCCTGTGTACACCGAGCTGCACCTGCATTCCGCCTACAGCTTCCTCGACGGCGCGTCCCATCCCGAGGAGCTCGCGCTTGCTGCGGCCGAGCTCGGGTACGAAGCGCTCGCACTCACCGACCATGACGGAGTTTGCGGTTCACTCGAGTTCGCGCACGCGGCGAAGGCCGTCGGCGTCCGTCCGATCACCGGCGCGGAGGTGACGCTCCGAGGCGGCGCACACGTCACCCTGCTCGTCGAGACGCCGCGCGGCTACGCGAACCTCTGTCGCCTCCTCACCGCCGCGCACGCGCACACACGGCCCCTCGGCCGCGAGTCGGAGCTACTGCCGCCCGCGCTCGATCCCGCGCTGCTTGCGGAGCACGCGGACGGGCTCGTCTGCCTCTCCGGCTGCGCGCGCCACGGCCTCGCGGTGCGCGACCCGAACGCGGCAGCGCGCCTGGCGCGGTCCTTCGGCCGCGACCGCTTCTTCGTCGAGCTCCAGCGCCCATACGAGCGCGGGGACGCGCGCCGAAACCTCCAACTACGCGACCTCGCCGAGACGCTCGGAGTCGAGACGGTCGCGACCGGCGACGTCCACGCACACCATCCCCGACGGACCGCGCTGCAGGACGTCCTCGTCGCGATCCGCAACCGTGCATCGCTCGAGGGCTGCGAGCGCGAGCGGCGCGGCAATCGTGAGAGCGTCCTGCTCAGCGCCGACGCGATGGCAGAGCGCTTCCCCGGCGACCTCGACGCCTTGGAGCGCGCCGGGGCGCTCGCCGACCGCCTCCGCTTCGACCTGACCGAGGAGCTCGGGTACCGCTATCCCGACTTCTCGGACGGCGACGAGCCCGCGCTCGAGCAGCTCCGCGGGGTGTGCGACGCAGCGTTTACCGAGCGCTACGGCAGCGCGAACGGCCACAAGAAGCGTGCGCAGGCCCGCCTCGACGAAGAGCTGCAGCTGATCGGGAGGCTCGGGCTGGCCGGGTTCTTCCTGCTGCACTGGGAGGTGCTCGAGCTCGCGCGGGAGGTCGCGT
>DAITAW010000068.1:0-14169 GCA_036824055.1 Gaiellaceae bacterium
CCACCTCGCGACCACCGGCATGCCGCACCGCAGCGCGCATCAGACGGCGGACATCCGCGAGCAGGGGAGCGTACCGATTGTCGAGGCGCCCGAGCAGCTCGGTGGAGCCCTCGATATCGGTCAACACGAAGGTGACCTGCCCCTTCGGCAGCTTCCGCTGCGGCAGCAGCTGCGCGCTGACGAAGCCGATGGGCACGATCCCGTGCTTCTTGGCTGCCCTCAGCAGTCGGGCGCGGGCCTTGTCCCGCGCGCCCTCGTCCTCGAAGGCCACCTGGCTGAACCGCGCTAGAGCATTCCGGACGTGCGCCGCATCGTGGATCGGCAGACGACGTATACCGCGCGAGTCGATGTATGCGAACGCGCGATCGGGAAGCCGTGCCCGCTCCTTCGCGCCAAGCGATGGCATGCCCAGATGATCGCAAGAACCGGCGGGCGCCGTTGCGAAACAGAGACCGGCGGAGACCAACCCGGCCAACGAACGTCGAACGGCTCACAGCAGTCCGGCGGGCGATGGCTGGCTGAAGGACCGTCCGCCGGGGCTGCGGGACTCACTGCGACGATAGCGCGTCAAACCTCTGCGCTAAGCGGCTCGATCGTGGTCGCCTCCTCGCACGCAATTTACCGCCGCTCTGCGAGCGGATTCCTGAAGCAATTGATCAAAGACCGCGACGATGTTGTTTCCCGTCTGGTCGCTTCAGGGGACATTCCCGAACACTTGCCCAAGTGAGTGCCGACCCGCGCCGGGGCAGGAGCCGGCGTCGGAGGCAGCCCAGCGAGCGCTCGGGCTGCTTCGCGTCTGACCGGGAGGCGACGTCGGACGGACGCCGCCTCCCGATTGTTTGACTGCTAGCTGCCGAGCTACGCGCTGTAGATGTTCTGATTGAGACCCCCAGTGGCGTCGAAGCAGGTATTGAGCGACGAGGTGCAGCTGCCGCCGGTTTCCGGATCCCCGGCGACGTCTGCTCCGTCGTTGTCCGCCCCGGTTTGCACCAGGCGATAGCCGCGCCCAAAACGACGGAGCGCGTCGAGTCGCGACTCCGACGCACCGGGTATGGGGTCGTCGGACGGTGACGCGTGGGCCCATACCAGGTATTCGGGGATGGCACTCCCCTCGAACTCCCCGGCGGGATGATCGTTCAACTCGGCGACGACGAGCCGTGGGATCTGTCGCCCCGCCAACGCGAGGTCGGCCGTTTCCCTTGTCCGCTCGAACGCGCTCGTGACGCAGAGGTCGATTCGCTCCTCACGCAAGAGCTCTCCGAGTCGTAGCGCCTGCCGACGGCCGGTCGCCGTCAGAGGACAGCGACGGTTGGGATCGCCGTTCAGCAAACCTCGTGCGCTGTAGTCGCTTTCGCCATGCCGGGCGACGATCAGCCGTTCCACGCTCCATGACCCTAGCCGCCCCCGGGCCGCACCAAGGTGGCACCGACATGCAAGACGCCGCGATAGGCGGCGAAGACCGGAGTGCTACCGGAGGATCCCTCGAAACTGGACTGCACATCCGAGCCGGCCGATCTTCCGTATGGAGACACAGGGCAGACGGATACGCGCCCCAGACCCCGAGGAGCGGCCGGAAGGAGTGAGCTGACGATTACCACGGCGTCGCCCGTCTCAGCTTCGACCCGTTCAGTCCGCTGGCTGATCGCCCCGGCTGCCATCTTCGCGGCGGTCGCGCTCACGGCCGGGCTTCTCGCGCGCGGCCGCCAAGAGCGCCAGGGCCACTTCACGCTCTTCTTCTCGAGCCAGTTCCATCTGATGACCTGGCTCTCGATGGTCGCCGTCGGCCTTGCCTGCTGCCAGCTCTTGACGGCGGCCTGGATCTTCCGCAAGCTGCCCTGGCCGCCGCCGCCCCGGATTCCTGCGATCCACCGCTGGACGGGCCGGCTGGCGATCCTGTTCGTGCTGCCCGTCCTCTACTGGTGCATCTTTCAGCTCGGGTTCCAAACGATCAACAGCCGCTACCTGGCCCATTCCGTACTGGGGACGCTCTTCGTCGGCGCGGTCGCGGGCAAGATCACGATCGTCCGCCTGCGCCGCTTCCCAGCCTGGGCGTACCTACTCGCGGGACTGCTCGTCTTTGCGACGCTGCTCGGCGCCTGGGGCACGAGCGCCCTCTGGTTCGTGCGACAAGCGGGGAACCCGCTCTTCTAGCCCGCAGTGATCCAATGCGTCCGGGTTTGGTCGATTCCTATCCTGTGGGTGCATAAATCTAATAGGCATATCTTGTTGCCTGCAAAGACGCAGCTTTGGGCGCGACGTGCCGTCGTTGCCCGGGCAGGCGAAGGCCTGCGCCGCCTGTTGCGATCGAGCTACGCTCTTTCGTATGGATCGATGCGCTCGGCGTCGGCGCTGGGATCGACTGCTCAAGTTCGTCGGGATCCGTCGGCCGTCGAATCGGAGCTGCGGAGACTGGGCCGGAGAAGAGCCGCCCGACGCCTTTGTGCGGGAGCCGCGTAGACCTTTCCCTTCCAGCCCGTCTGGCACCGCGAGCCTCGATCTCCCCGGTTCGGGATGACGGCTCCGCTCGTTGAGATCCTCTACTTCGAAGGCTGCCCGAATCACGAACAGGCGCGCGAACTCATTGAGCGGGTAAGCGCACGGCTCGGTGTGGTGCTGGACGTTCGCCTGCTCGAAGTGCGCGACGTTGCGGAAGCGAAAGAGATGCGCTTCCTTGGCTCGCCGACCGTCAGAGTCGATGGCGTTGACGTTGAGCCTGGTACTGGTACGCGCAACGAGTTTGTCGTCGCCTGCCGGGTCTACCAGACGGCATCGGGGTTCCAGGGCCAGCCCGACGAGAGCTGGGTCGTCAACGCCTTACGGAAACGAGCGGCCGGCTGACACCGGAGCCGGCGAGCCGCTCCCAGCTGGAACTTAGTAACCATCCGCGACGTCTCCCATCGCCCGCTTCTGCGACTTCTCCGTTAGCGCGAGGCCGCCGCATCGCCCCGTGTGCTCCGACTTTGTCGCACCGGCGTAAGGCGTTTCGGCTGCCTGGCGTAAGTGGTTGGTGCCCGGCGGCGAGGAATAGCGGCGCGGCTCGCCCGGCGTGGGCAAAGGCACCATGACGGCTAAGCGTTGACTTCGCGCCGATTCCGGTGGCCAACGGCGGTGAGCAGCCGAAATACAGAGCAGAACACCGGCTACGCCAGCCGTTCCGACGGGTAGCCCGGCGCTACGGCGAGCAATCGAGCCGTCGACCCCGTTCTTTTCGGCGGCAGAAGTCCGGCCGATTGCAGGCTTGGACGATCGGCCTACGCCTGTGGCAGTTTCACTGCTTGGCGTTCCGGCGGAATCCGCACGACTCGCCAGGCGAGCCCGCTGCGCTCGAGCGCTCGGATCAACCAACCGCCGGGATCGATCTCGAGTCGCCGGAGGCCGTGGAACGCCGAGGAGGGAAAAGCGTGATGGTTGTTGTGCCAAGACTCGCCGAAGGACAGCCAGGAGAGCCACCAGACGTTGCGTGACTCGTCGCGCAGAGCGAAGCGTCGTTGTCCCCAGTAATGGCAAATCGAATTGATCGACCAGGTCACGTGGTGCAAGAGCAGGATACGAACCGCTCCGCCCCACACCACCCCGGCCAGAAAGCCATACCAGCCGCCGATCCATGCCCAACCGACAAGACCGGGGACGAGCACGGAGAGCAGGACTATGGGCACGAACAAGGCGGCGATTACGCGGAGGCCACGATCGTTAATCAAATCGGGCGCGTAGCGACTCCGGTCCGCAGTCGCGTCGCTCTCGAACAGCCAACCCGTGTGGGCATGCCAGAGCCCCTTGAGTCCCTCGGTGAAGCCGTCGCCGCGACCGGCGTGGGGGCTGTGCGGGTCGCCGCTTCGGTCGGAGAACTGATGATGCTTGCGGTGATTGGCGACCCAGCTGACCACGTTCCCCTGCACGGCAAGCTGACCACAGATCGCGAAGGCGTAGCGAACAGCCGGGAAGGTCTGGAACGACCGGTGCGTGAACAGCCGGTGGTAGCCGACGGTGATCCCCAGCCCGGCGATGACGTAGCCGACGCACAAGATCGTCAGCTCTCGGAAGCCGACCATCCGATCCCAGAGCAACGCGATCGCGACCCCGAGACCGACGAGAGGCAAAGCGGTCCCTGCGAGATTGGCCAGCCTCCGGGTGATGCTCATCGACGCTCCCGGTCCCGAAAGCCGTTCCTCCGCTGCAGTTGAGGCAGTGAACATCGAATCGCACCGTACCGCGCTTCTCTCCGCGTCGGGCTCCGGTTACCGTGCAACCTCCGTGGCTGACCCCTCCGGAGGATCGGAACGCCGAGTCGTTGTGACAGGGCTGGGCGCAGTCACGCCGCTAGCCTCTGACCTCAGCGGGACCTGGAGCCGCTTGCTCGCGGGCGAAGGAAGTTGTGCACCGGTCACCGCGTTCGCCCTCGACGACCAACCGGTCCGGATCGCCTGCGAGGCGGCAGAGTTTGAACCTGCGCGATGGCTGGATCGACGCACACAACGCCGAACCGATCGCTTCGCGCAGCTCGCGGTCGCAGCCGCGCGGATGGCCGAGACGGACGCTGGTCTAAAGGCTGCTCGCGAGCCTGACCGGATCGGCGCGTCGATTGCGACCGCTCAGGGCGGTGTTGCGAGCCTCGCTGCTTGCTGCGCCGCCGCCGCGCAGGCGCGTATCCATCCCAGCCTGGTGACCGCTTTCATGCCCAACATGGCCGCGGGCTGGGTGTCGATCGAGCTCGGCCTCCGCGGCCCCGTCACTGCGCCCTGCACTGCTTGCGCCGCTTCTGCCATGTCGATCGGGAGCGGATACGACGCGATCCGTCTCGGCCGAGCCGAGGTCATGCTCTGCGGCGGCAGCGAAGCAGGGATCACCCCGCTCGCAATGGCCGGCTTCGCCGCGATGCGCGCACTCTCGCGTCGCAACGACGACCCAGCTCACGCCAGCCGCCCATTCGATGCCGACCGCGACGGGTTTGTCATGGGCGAAGGCGCAGCGGTCATCGTCCTGGAAGAGCTCGAGCACGCACGCCGCCGCGACGCGACGATCTACGCGGAACTCGCCGGCTACGGCGTCAGCTCCGACGCCTACCACATGACTGAGCCCGACCCCGCCGGCGTCGGGCAAGCGCGGGCAATGCGACTAGCCCTCGCAGACGCAGGCCTCGAAGCTGTCGACGTCGACTACATCAACGCCCACGCAAGCTCAACCGAACTGGGAGACCAGACGGAAACAGCCGCAATCAAGCTCGCCCTTGGCGAGGAGACCGCCCGCTCGACTCCGATCTCCTCGGTCAAAGGCGCAACAGGTCACTGCCTCGGCGCCGCAGGAGCAATCGAAGCAGCAGTCACCATCCTGGCCATGCGCGACCAGATCCTCCCGCCCACGATCAACTACCAGACCGTCGACCCCGCATGCGACCTCGACTACATCCCCAATATCGCCCGCCGCCACCACCTCGACGTCGCCTTGAGCAACAGCTTCGGCTTCGGCGGCCACAACGCCGTTCTCGTCTTTCGCAAGGCACCTAGGGCCTGTGAAGATCAGGGTCTTGGGGTTTCAGCAACGGCTGGATGCTTACCTGTCGTGTCGGCGGCCCGGCCGGGCGAGGCGGCCCTGGCTCTTTGCGTCGGCGGAGGTTGCGGTGAAGTGGAGGATTCGGCTGGCGGTGGCGCGCGGTTGGGCGAGCATGGAGAGGTGGCCTGCCCGCGGGATGGTCTGGAGGTGTGTGTGGAGGGCGGCGGCCGTGGTGCGGCCGCTTCCGAGTGAGTCGACGTTGTCGTCTGCGCCCCAGATCACGGCGCGCGGGACACGCAGGTGTGCGAGTTGAGCGAGGGTGAGGCCGGGGATCCCGTTGGCGAGGAGCTGCTTTAGCGCGGCTGCGGTTCCTTGGACGCGGAAGGGGCGCTCGAACTGGGCGAGAGTGGCGTGGTTGGGATGGGGAGGGTTGGGGCCCCAGGCGCTTCGGAAGACGCGGCCGACGATCCAGCCGGAGCCCGTGACGAGTCGGTAGAGGGCGGTGTAGTAGGGGTAGACGAGCAGTTCGGAGAGCCAGCGATGGTTGCCGCCGAAGGCGAGCCCGTCTCCGTCAAGGAGTACAACGCCGGTGACATCGTGCGGATGTGCGAGTGCGGCGGCTGCGGCGACGCCGGCGCCGAGCGAGTGGCCGACGAGTACCGGACGCAGGATGTGCAGGCGCTGTTCGAAGCCTTCGAGGAGCTGAAGCCAGCGGGTCATCGTGTAAGGGCCGCGGCGCTGGCTGTAACCGAAGGGCGGCAGATCGAGCGCGTAGACGCGGTGTCCGGCGCGCGCGAGGAGCGGGCCGACCCCGTGCCAGACCCACGACGGCTCGGCGGCGCCGCCGAGCAGCACGACTGGCGAGCCACGGCTATCCCAGGTGCGGTAGGCGAGGAGGGTCCCGTCAACACGAACAAACGGCCCGGGGTAGAGCGAGCCCGCTGGCCGCGCACTGCCGCTCGTCGCAAAGTCGAACGCGAGCGCCGCCAAGGTGACGGCTGCAAACAGCACGAGCACCGCCAGCGCTAGCCGGCGACTCCAGCGACGCAGCCGACCCGGGCTACGCGTGCGATCCTCAGCCCCGCTCACAGCAGTCTGGTAACCGTGTTCGCGACTCATCCTTGGGCGCCTGCGCAACGCTGCCGACTTCGAGAACCCAGAAAGGCTCGTGAACCCGCGCGGAGAAACCCGCGCACACCCGCCCCTCGGGACCTTCGTATGGCGCACGGAGCTACCCGACGAGGCTGCGGGCTGCCTCTCTCGGATTCGAAAGGTCTGCCGGTCCCGCGGCCTGACCAGCGTCCCTAGCGCGCGTCGCGCGCTTGCCGGGGGCATCCAACCCAAGGTGCCGCGGCCGCGCCCACCGTTGATGCTCAGCCGGCGCCGTCGAGGAACTCGAGGGAGAGCTCTAGCGTCGGCTGACCGACCTCCGCCTCGAGTGCCGCAACGCGCTCGGACCCGAGTCGCGTTCGGGCCTGCGAGAGATAGGGCTCGAGCCGTTCGAGCAGCATCGGCTCGTGGACGAGCCCAGCGTCGGTAGCCAACGCACGGGAGAGCGCATCGATCTTCACCGACAACTCGTCCTTGCCGAGCCCCGCGGCTGCGGCTGCGAGCACGAGCACCGCCTCCGCGCCACCGCGCCTGTCGCCGCGACGAAGGCAGAGGAGAGGGGTCTCGCGCGACCGCTCGACAGCTTCCTCGTAGCGTTCCTGTAGGACAGCCGTGGTGGCGAGATTGCCGACGGCGAGCGTCATCCGGAAGGTGTCGTTGAGCTCACGTGCGATTGCGTAAGCCTCCTCGAGGTACGCGGTGGCACGGGCAGCGTCGCCGCGGACCAATGCATCCCAGCCGACGTTGTTGAGGCTGTCCGAAGTCGCGATCACGTCGCCGGTCTAGCGCTTGAGGGCCACGACCTCCTCCGTGAGGCCTGGGTTCCGGTCCTCGAGAACACCGCACGAAAGCGGCAACAGAACTTCCGATCGCTCCCACGGCGAGCGTGCTCTCACTCGAAAGAGGAGCTTCCATCTACCGGCCGTCGACCAGGACAGGCCGGATACAGCGTGCGCACGTTCGCTTCTGGCCGGGGCACTAGCCGGGTCTAGTGCCCGTCGGAGAGGCTGGTCCCGCCACCGGGGTGGTGGCCCGGGGCGCCATGGACTGCGGCGTTCGCGCCGGTGGCGGTCGCCAGGGCGAAGGCGAGCGCTGCGAGTGCGGCGAGTTTGCGCATAGTGGTCTTCACCTCCTTTCGTTAGAAGCGGAAGTCCTGCAGTGTCTCGGTGGCGCGGCGATACAGTCGCGCCGCTTCGGTCGGGTCCTTGCGCGCGAGGGCGAGTTCGCCTTGGACGCTCCAGACGGCGGCGAGATGGCTCGCGGACGAGAGTTGTGCGAGCGTGGTCTCCGCCCCTGCGAGGGCGGCTTCGGCGTCGTCGAGGCTCCCCTGTGCGAGCAGCGCCTTGCCCAGGCGTAGCTGGGCGGTGCCGATGACATCGAGGAAGTCGTCGCGGCCGTCGAGCAACGCGAGCGCCGCACGTGCGTGCTCCTCGGCGTCTGTGTGTTGCTGCTCGGACAGTTCCACCTCGGCGAGGGAGCAGAGCGCCTGCGCTGCATCGGGGGTGCTGCCGATCTGGCATGCGAGTTCATGAGCCTGGCGCAGCCGCTCGATTGCTTTCGCGCTGTTGCCGAGCAGGAATTCGAAGCCGCCGAGGTTGTTTAGCTGACGACCGACGTTGACGCGGTCGTCGAGCTGCTCGTAGAGGGCGCGGGCCTGCTCGGCGAGCCGTCGCGCGCGGAGCCAGTTTCCCTCCCGCTCGCAGATCAGCGACGCCTGGAAGAGCGTGTTTGCCTCAAGCTCGGGGTCGGCGAGCGCCTGTGAGAGCTCGAGTGCACGCTCCACGTCGTCCTTGGCGCTGACCCAGTCGCGCTGGCGTCGGTGGCAGCGGGAGCGCCAGCCGAGGATGTCGACGCGGAGCCGGTCGCCTGGGAGGCCGGACTCTTCCACGAGCTTGAGCGCCTCGTCGAACAGGCTGATCGCGATCCCGATTGAGGAGAGCTTGTATCGGCAGCAAGCCAGCCGGAACAGGGTTTCGGCGAGTTCCATCGGCCCCAGCCCTGGTGCCGCCGCCAGCTCGCGCGCCTTCTCAAAGCGATCGAGAGCGGCGCGCAGCTCACCCTCGTACATCCGTGCCCAGCCCTCGGCGAGCAGGGCTCGCAGCTCGAGCTCGGGCGCCTCCGGATAAGCGACGAAGTCGGCGGCCGCCTCGACGGCCTCGCCGTAGCGCTTTCCCGTGACAAGCGCCTCGATCCGGGCGACCAGCGCCTCGGTCCGCTCATAGTCGGCGCTCGAGACACCGCGCTCCAGATAGTCGCGATCGACTCCGAGCCGCTCGGCGAGCCGCCGGAGCGTCTCCGCGGTCGGCCGTGCCCGCCCTCGCTCGATCTGGCTGATGTACTCCTTGGAGCAGTAATCGCCCGCAAGTTCCTGCTGGGTCAGGCCACGCTCGACCCGCACGCCGCGCACGCGCTCGCCCAGCGACGCCGTCGAACGAAGGCGGGGCTTCCTCGCGCTTGCCTCTACGTCGGGAACTCGGGTGCGGCTGGACATCGACTGTCCCCCTGTCGCCGGAACGATGCGGAGCTTCTGCCACAGCATCCACCCGTCGGGAGCAGATGTCTTTCACCCAGCCGGTAGTTCTCTTCTACCCCTTCTGGTGGTTCACCGCGTTACTTCACTCACGTCGGGCTGGCTGGCGTTGCATCGAATGGCATGGGTGCGTTCGAGGTCTACGACGAGATCCTCAGCGCTGATCTTCAGGGGTCGATTCACGCGCGCCGGTTGGACCCCGAGCGCTTGGAGTTCATCATCACACTTTCACTTATCGACCGAACGCCGGAGCAACTCGCCGCCGTGGCCTCAGTTGCGGAGCGATACGACCTCGAACTCGATGTCGATGACCACAGGCTCGTCTCGCTGAAGTAGGGCAGGAGTTGCACAGCCTGGGCCTAAACCCTTGAATGCCGAGGGGCGCCCCAAAGTTCGCAGGCCGTGCACCGGGGGGAGGCGCGTATACCGTCTTCGCAAACTCCGTGCCGCCGATCAGGTCAACCTGATTCCACGGCTCAGGCCGCCTACGGAACCCCGACCTCACGAATGCCGTCTCGATGCCACGGTTGCGGATCTCGTGAACCAGCACCTGGACGTCGATCACGTCCTTAGCCAACAACTCGGGAACCGCGGTTGACCCGATGTGCTGGATCGCAAGCGCAATGCCGCCGAGCGCGGCCCGTAGTTGCGCCGCCAGCGTCTCGAACTCGGACGCCCAGTTCGAACTCCACGGAGCGAGATCCACAACCTGCACCTCGTCCTCGAAAGGCATCGCTGCCCGACCTTATCGGCACCAGACTCCGCGGCTGGCCCAGGCTCGCTCAACGCTCAAGCCTTACAAACCGTCGCAGCCGCCTCAGGGGTCATTCCCGAACACTGGCCCATGCGAGTGCCGATCAGCTTGTGAGGGACGAGAGCCGCTGAAGGATCCCGACAAGGTGGTTCAGGTCGTGCCAGAGCATCAGGTCATCCTCGAATGCGTCCTCCGGCCGGGAGACCAGACCCCGGACTTCGGCGACGTCGTCGCTCAGCGACCGTCCGAGAACGGCAGGCTGAGAGTCATCTGGGGCGAACATCTCTGGTGCGAACAGCCCCCAGTAGCCGTCGGCTCGGAGTTCGACGGCTGGGCCGAGCGTCCGCTCAGTGGCATCGCTTCGGAACGCAGGAGCCGATCATCCGTTCTCCCTTCTTTCCGACTCGGTCTGTTGTGCCGTCCGAACGAAACGAGCGTGCTGGGGCTAGCGCCCTCCCCGCATCCACTTTGAGAGTCGACCTGCGAGCGGCGCCTTGCCCGGGAGCCACTTCGTCTCCGGCGGAGGGGCCTGAAACGGCTCGAGCGAGTCAGCCTCAGCGGACGCGATCTTCAGCGTTACCCGGCCAGGGTAAATCGGGCCGACCTGCTCGCCCGGCACATAGAGAATCTGGCCCGACTGGCCCGACTGAACGGCCAGACCGTCGAACACGTCGTCCTGCTTGTCGCCCTCGACCTGTGCGACGGCACCGATTGACACCCCATCCGATGTAACCACGCTCCAACCCTGCGCGATCTGAAGCCACGAGACCGGATCAGCAGGGTCCGAGCTCTCGCCCCCCGGCGGTGACGAAAACACTCCCATGCCGCATCACGGTATCCGAGCGGGAGCGGTAGCGACGGCGGCCCGACTTCTGAACAACGCCTAGGGAGACACGCAGCTTCGACGCGCGCGCCCATGTCGGTCTGAGGAACTCCGTTTTGAAGTTCGCCTGGGTCGGTCAGGCGCGAGCAGGAGCTAACTGGGCAGCAAGCCGGTCGCCTGGGCCAGTGTTCGGGACTCGCCCTAGCAAGAAGAAGTAGTGCACGGCGCCAGGGCGAACCCGGACAGCACATACCCTCTGATCGTGTCGAGCCTGGTCGGGCGCGAATCGGAGCTGGAGGCCGTCGAGACCTTTCTGCGCTCCGAGCGACCCTGTGCGGTCGCGATCGTCGGCGAGCCGGGAATCGGCAAGACGACGTTGTGGCAGGCGGCGGTCGATCATGCTCGCGCGCAGGGTGCGCGAGTGCTGGTCGCGCGGCCGACCGAGTCGGAGGCCCGGCTGGCCTTCGCGGGGCTCGCGGATCTGCTCGCCGACGTGCCGGACGAGCTCTTCGCGCGACTGCCCGAGCCGCAGCGGGTGGGTCTCGACGCCGCGCTCTTGCGCGCTCCTTCCGCACGGCCGCCCGAGCGTCGCGTCGTCGGCGCGGGATTCCTCACGCTTCTGCGAGCGCTCGCCGGCGAGTCGGAGGTCGTGTGCGCGATCGACGACCTCCACTGGCTTGATGCTTCGTCGGCGGCGGTGATCGAGTTCGCGCTGCGCCGGCTCGGCGAGGAGCCCGTGCGGGGCCTCGTCTCGGTGCGCGCGACGGAGCTCGGGCGAGCGCCGATGCCTGCGCTCGAGCGCGCCCTGGAGGTCGAGCACCTCGAGCTAGGAGCGCTTTCGGTCGCCGCCCTCCACCGCGTGCTCGCGCAGGAGCTCGGGCGCACGTTTCCGCGGCCGACGCTCGTGCGGATCACCCAGGCGGCGGGCGGCAACCCGCTCTACGCGATCGAGATCGCGCGCGAGCTCGACCGCCGCGGCGAGCACGACCTCTCGGGCCGCGTTCCGGTCCCACAGGGCCTCGACGCACTCGTCCGGGCACGCGTCCGGGCCCTTCCGGCCGTGACGCGCGACGCGCTGCTGCGCGCCGCGGCCCTGGCGCGGCCTGACACGGAGACGATCGATCCGGTCGAGCTCGTGCCTGCGGAGGAGGCGGGGCTCGTGCGCGTCGAGGTGGACGGGCGGATCGAGTTCGTCCATCCGCTCTTCGCCATGAACGTCGCACGCAACCGGTGGCAGCGGGTGGCAACGCTCTTGGCTTGTTTTCGCGGTTTGCGGGTCCCGTCGATTTGCGGCTGGTTGCTACTGGTTGCAACCACGGGGCTCCATAAGGGCTCCATCGTCTGCCGGCAGCTAGTGAGGAGAACCGGGCGCGACGAGGCCGGTCTCGTAAGCGTAGATCACGCTTTGGACGCGGTCGCGCAGGTCGAGCTTCTGGAGGATGCGGGCGACGTGCGTCTTCGCCGTTGCTTCGCTAATGACGAGCTGTTCGCAGATCTCCGGGTTCGACATCCCGCGCGCGAGCAGGCCGAATACTTCTTGCTCGCGGGGTGTCAGCTCGGCGATGGCCGGCGGCGGCGCGCTCGCGGCGATCGGTTGTTGTCGTGCGAACTCCTCGATCACGGCGCGGGTGACAGCGGGGGCGAGCAGCGCCTCGCCGCGGGCGACGATGCGGACGGCAGCGGCGATCTCTTCGGGCGGCGCGTCCTTGAGCATGAAGCCGCTCGCGCCCGCGCGCAGCGCGTCGTACACGTAGGTGTCGAGGCCGAAGGTGGTCAGGATCAGCACGCGCGTGCCCGGTTGCGCCGCCACGATCAGTCGGGTCGCCTCGATCCCGTCCAGGACGGGCATGCGGATGTCCATCAGCACGATGTCGGGGCGCAGGCGGCGGGCTTCGGTGACCGCGTCCTCGCCGTCGCCGGCCTCACCGACGACGCTCGTCTCTGGCTCCGCCTCGAGGATCTTGCGGAGCCCGACGCGGACGAGCGCCTGGTCGTCGGCGATCAGGACGCTCGTCATCGGATCGGCAGCAGGACGCGAACGGCGAAGCCGCCGCTCGGGCGCCGTCCGGCGTCGAGGCGGCCGCCGTAGAGCGCAACCCGCTCGCGCATCCCGACCAGGCCGTGCCCGCCGCTCGAGACGGGCGCGGCAGCTCCCCCGCCGTCGTCGACGATCTCGAGCTCGAGCGAGTCGGCGCCATAGTGGACGCGGACGGAGGCGTGCGACTCGCCGGCGTGCTTGAGCGCGTTCGTCAGCGCCTCCTGCACGATCCGGTAAGCCGACAGCTCGATCCCGACCGGAAGCTCGCGGCGCTCCCCGTCGATGTGGAGCTCGACTGGAAGGCCGGCCTCGCACACCTGCCCCACGAGCGTCGGCAGGTCGTCGAGGCCCGGCTGCGGCGCGAGCGACTCGCCCGTATCGCTGCGCAGCATCCCGACTAAGCGGCGCATCTCGGTCAACGCGCCGCGGCCGACCCGCTCGATCGTCTCCAGCACCTCGCGCGTTGTTCCGCCCTCCCCGTCGAGGACGCGTCGCTCCGCGCCGGCTTGCACGACCATCATCGAGACGTTGTGCGCGATCGCGTCATGCAGCTCGCGCGCGATCCGCGCCCGCTCCTCCACCACCGCCTCGCGCGCCGCGAGGTCGCGCTCGCGCTCGGCGAGCTGGGCACGGCGCTCGCGGTCGCCGACAACACGGCGGACGAGCACCATCACGACGAGTGTGATCACCCCGAACTGCAGCGCGTTCGACAGTGACACCGGCCCGGAGGCCGAGGCGAAGGTGGCGAGCGTGATCGCCGCCATGCTCCAGGCGAACCGGCGCGGAGTGGCCCAGACCGCCAACCCATACATGCAGCAGATCCAAGCGACGCCCCAGAAGACGAGCGACGGCGGTCCCCACACCGCCGAAAGGAGCGCTGCGACGAAACCGGCGATCAGCCCAACACTCGCCGGATAGAGACGGCGAACGGCGACCGCCGCCGTCACAGTCGCCCCGAGAAGCGCCGAAGCAAGGCGCTCGCGGAACGCCATGCCGCCGCCGACCCACGTCTCCAGCTCGAGCCCGAGCGTGAGGGCGCCCGCGAGCAGCCAGTCGATCTGCAAGCGGTTCAGCCGGACGCGGCGGAGACGGGCGAGACGTGTTCGCATGCGGTCAAGGTAGACCCCCGCGGCCGCTCTGTCATCAGCCACTCGGCCGATCCGCGGCGGCCGGAAGATCAGCCAGTCGGCTGACGCAAAGATCGCCCAACCCGCCGATGACGCCACCTGGGGCCTCGCCTACCTTCGAGTTGCTAACGAAACCGAAAGGAGAAGATTATGAATGCTCGGATTGGCCTGATCCTCACGGGGCTCGCCTTCGGGATCTGGGAGGCGGTCGACATCTTCTGGATCGATGTTCCTGCCATGGCCGCCATCTTCGCGGCCCTGTTCCTCGGCTGCACGCTCTGGTTCTGGCGCCGCGACAGC
>DAITAW010000183.1:0-3283 GCA_036824055.1 Gaiellaceae bacterium
GGGCGCCTCTACAGCGTCCATCCGTTCCTGATCGCGGCCGAGCGTGGCCTTGACGAGGTGCTGCCGCGCATCCCTGAGCTCGTCGCCCACGCCCGTGAGCTGGGCGCGGCACTCGCCGAGCTCGACGGGGTCAAGATCGTGCCCGATCCGCCGCAGACCACGATGTTCCACCTCTACGTCGATCGGCCCCTCGAGTCGCTGCAGGAAGCGGCCCTCGACCAGGCGGAGCGGACCGGGACGTTCCTCGGCTTCGTCCGTGCGACCGACAGGCCGGAGGTGCAGCGGCTGGAGCTGACGATCGGGCCGGCGAGCCTCGAGGTTCCGGTCAGCGAAGCGCGGGAGCTCTGGCGGGAGCTGCTTGCCTCGGTCGCCGAGAAGCCGAGGCGCCCCTAGGGGGAGAAGGGGCGGCTGGACTCCGCTGTGTGAAGGCCGGCGCGAATCCGCAAGAGGAACCCGGCCAGGTCGCGGCGGCCGCCGAGGTCCAGCCCTTCGAACGCGCACCGCCCTGAGAGGACGGCCCCGCCGGGCTCCCAGAACGGGCACACCTCCTCGGGGCACTCCTCGGCGACACCGAGCGCTTTGTTCAGGCGACAGAGGCTGGCGATTTCGTTACCGCGGTCGCCGGGATCCTTCCGAGTCAACATCTCCTTGCGCTCACCTTCCCCGGGCGACGGCGTCTTGAGATCGTGGGGGCCCCTGATCTCGGCTTCGGGTTTTCCACACGTTTCCGTGGCCGACGCGCCAAGCCCGGGCGGGTCGCATTTGGAGCCTCTGCGAAAGCTGCCCACTCAACGGATCCGAGCCAGGCACGCTCGAGGGCCAGTCGCCGCCGATGCGCGCCGATCTCTACCGGCGGCAAGGTCTGTGCCCCTGCGGCTGCTTCGAGCGCAACGCCGGCGGAATCCAGGACGCGCATCCACTGTCTCTCCAAGTCGGTCATCTCCTGACAGGAAAACGGGCCAGACAGGCCGCGGCATCGGTGGGACGCCCTGACCTAAATGCGTAGTTCTCCGCGCTCCGGGTCGGCGAGCTACCGGATGCTGTTAGCGCTCGTGTCGCGGACTATGGCGGCATGAACCGAATCGCAATCACAGTGAAGCTGAAGGAAGGATCGGAGGCGCGTGCCAGAGACCTCGTCGCTGCCGGTCCCCCCTTCGACCCGAGCCGAGCCGGCCTCACGCAGCACGGCGTGTTCGTCGGGCACGACGTCGCCGTCTTCGTCTTCGAGGGCGACGATGTCGTGCAAAGGCTGTCCCTGCTCCTAAACGACCGCCTCAACTCGGCGTCGTTCAGCCTATGGGCTCCTCTTCTCGCCGAGCAGCCACGACTCGCCCACGAGGCCTACCACTGGGACCCAAAGGAGGACACCATGAAGAAGATCCTGATCGCAACCGATGGTTCGGAACCCGCGCACGAGGCGCTCGAGTTCGGGCTCGAGCTCGCCGAGGAGCAAGGCGCTACGGCGTTCCTGGTCCACGTTGCCCCGGCCGTCGAGGTCTTGCCGTACGCGAGCTTCTCTGTCCCTCCCCCAACGGTTCCGCACGAGCTCGGCCAACAGGACCGGGTGCCGCTGAAGGAGGCCGCCGAGATCGCGGCAGTCAAAGACATCGACTACAAGACAGAGCTGTTGGTGGGAAACGCGGCCGACGAGATCGTCGCCTTCGGCGACACCATTGACGCCGACCTGATCGTGGTCGGTTCTCGCGGATACGGCGCGATCGCCAGCGTGCTGCTTGGCAGCGTGTCGCGAGCCGTGCTCCACGAGAGCCGGCGACCGGTACTCGTCGTCCGCGACGCCCACGTCGCGGCCAAGGTGGCAGTCAACCAATGAAGGATGGCCTGGTAACCGATGAGCTGCGTGCCGTCGACGTAATGTCAACGCACTTCCTCTCGGCGGCCCCCGAGGACACGCTCGGTGAGCTCGCCGAGAGGCTCGCGGAGGCCGACGCGGGCTCAGCGCTCGTGGTCGAGTATGGGCGGCTGACGGGGATCCTGACTTCTCGCGACGTTGTCCGGGCGGTGGCCGACAGGGTCCATCCAAGCGAGGCTCGCGTCCGCGACTGGATGAGCGCGGCGCCTGTCGCTGCCGCACCCGAGCTGCCGGCCGACGAGGCCGCGAGGCTGATGTTGAGCGGCGGCTTTCACCACCTGCCCGTCACCGAGGACGACCGCCCGGTCGGCGTCGTCGGCTTCCGGGCAGTCGTGGGCGCGCTTCGTCACGGGTTGCCCGGGCTGTGATGTCATGAGGCTGCTCGTCGCCTATGGGAGCAAACGCGGATCGACTCAGGAGGTTGCAGAGACGATCGCGGACACGATGAAGAGCGCCGGGCGCGAGGTCGAGCTCCGTCGCGCCGTAGAGATCGAGGATCTGACGCCCTACGAGGGTGTCGTCCTCGGAGGCTCGCTGTATTTCGGACGCTGGCACGAAGACGCCGCTCGCTTCATGTCGAAGAATCGGCGGGAGCTGTCGAAAATGCCGGTGGCCGTCTTCGCACTCGGCCCCAAGACGGCTGCGCCAGACAAGCTTGGCGAATCTCGCGCTGAGCTCGACAAAGCGCTGCTCAAAGTTCCGGAGGTCGAACCGCGCTCGGTCGCCGTCTTCGGAGGCGTGATCGACCCGGCGAAGCTCCGCTTCCCGCTCAACCGAATGCCTGTGAGCGACGCGCGGGACTGGAACGAGATCGAAGCGTGGGCAAAGACGATTGCGGTCGCTCTCGAACCGCGTGAGCTCGTCGCCCGGCCAAACGGCTGAGCTCTATAGGAACACCGCAACCGCGAGGCCGATAACAGAGACGGCGACGATCGCCAGCGCGGCCACGGCGAGCGCATCGCCGACGGGGCCGTTCCGCAGCTTCCCCATCACCGCGGGGTCGCGTCCGAGTGCTCGAAGGGCGATCAGAAGCGGTAGCAAAAGGACCGCGTTCAGAACCTGTGTCAGAAACAGGATTCGCACGAGGGGCGCTCCCGGCACGAGAACGAGTCCCGCGCCGAGGCCCAGAACTCCAAGGTACGCGCAGTAGAAGAAAGGCGCCTCACGGAAGGTGTCGTCGAGCCCGGTCTGCCGGCCGAAGGCCTCGGTGACCGAGTACGCAGTGGACAGCGGCACCACCGCAGCTGCGAGGAGACCGGCGCCGACCAGACCGAAGCCGAAGAGGACGGCGGCGAGGTGCCCGGCCAACGGCTTCAGCGCCAAGGCGGCGTCTCGTGCGTCGTTGATCTCGCGGTGGCCGCTCGCGTGCAGCGTCGCCGCGCAGGCGATGACCACGAAGACGCCGATGATGCC
>DAITAW010000184.1:0-3264 GCA_036824055.1 Gaiellaceae bacterium
CGAGCAGCGCGAAGAAGCGGTTTAAGGTCACCGGCAGCGGCAAGCTGCTGCGCCGTCAGGGCATGAAGAGCCACAACCTGACGAAGAAGACCTCGAAACGCAAGCGTCGCTTCAGCAAGGACCAGCCGGTGGCGGAGGCCAACGTGCGCGCGCTCAAGCAGATGCTCGGCAAACGGGCGAGGCGATCCTAGTGCCCCGCGTGAAGCGTTCTGTCGCCTCCCGCAAGAAGCGGCGCAAGGTGCTCGACCAGGCCAAGGGCTACTGGGGGCTGAAGAAGTCCTCGTACCGGTACGCCAAGGAGCAGGTCGACCACTCGCTGACCTACGCGTACCGCGATCGCAAGAACAAGAAGCGGACGTTCCGGCGTCTCTGGATCATGCGGATCAATGCGGCCGCCCGCGCGAACGGTCTTTCGTACAACCAGTTCGTCGCCGGGCTCAAGCAGGCCGAGATCGAGCTCGACCGCAAGGTGCTCGCCGATCTCGCCGTCAGCGATCCGCAGGCCTTCGGCGCGATCGCCGAAAAGGCCAAGTCGGCGCTCGGCTCCGAAGCAGCCTGATCACCTCTCGCGAGAACGAGAAGCTCAAGCTCGTCCGGAAGCTGCACGACCGCAGCTGGCGCGACAAGCTCGGGCTCTTCGTCGCCGAGGGTGAGGATCTCGTGCAGGCTGCGGTCGACGCCGGGGTCGAGCCGGTCGAACTGCTTCTCGCCGGAGAGAACGTCGAGCCGGCGCTCCTGGCCGAGGTCTCGACGCTCGGGCATCCGCCGAGAGTCGTCGGGATCTTCCGGCGCAGTGCTCTCCCCGCGGAATTACCCGCTGTTGGACTCGCGCTCTGGCACGTCGGCGACCCGGGCAACGTCGGCACGTTGATCAGGTCGGCCGATGCATTCGGTCCGGCGTTCGTCGCACCTTCCTCGGGTTCCGCGGATCCCACTGGCCCGAAGGCCCTGCGCGCGTCAGCCGGTTCGCTCTTCCGCGTACCGTTGGTCGAGTTCGAGCGCGCGCCCGGCGAGCGGATCGCCCTCGTACCGCGCGGCGGTCAATCGCTTGCGGAGGTCGAGCTCGGCCCGACCGTGCTCTTCGTCCTCGGGGCCGAGCGTGAGGGCCTGCCGGCAGAAGTCTTGGCCCAATGCGACCGGCAGGCGACCATTCCGCTCGAGCGCGGGGTGGAGTCGCTCAACGTAGCCATGGCGGGAACGATCGCGCTCTACGAGCTCAGGCGCCGCGGCGCGTGACCCACACCGTGTCCTCGCCGCCCTTGTAGGGGCTGCGGTCGAACCAGCCGTAGCACGCCTCCACCTCGAAGCCGGCTCGTTCCAGCAACGCGCTCCATTCGTCCGGCGCCAGCCAGGCGAGCGCCATGGTGGTCTCGCCACTCACGCCTCGGACTGTGAGCGTGAGCGTCCGTTCCTGCTCGTTCCAGGAAGCGCGCTCGTAGATTCCGGGCTCGCGTTCGAGCCAACGCTCGTGCGTGGCTGCGATGTCCCGCGCTCCCGGAGCGAAGACGTCGAAGACGAAGTGGCCGCCCGGGAGGAGAAGGCGCCCCACGCTGTGGAGGACGGCCAGCCGGTCCTCGTCGGTGTGCATGTGCAGCAGCGAGCGGAAGGGGCAGATCACGAGTGGCACGCGTTCGCTGACCGGAGGTTTCCGTAGATCGCCGATCCTCAGGTCGAGCTGGACGCCGGCGAGCGCGGCACGGCGGGCGCACACGTCCAGCATCCCGCGGGAGGAGTCGATCCCGATGACGCGGATCCCGTCGGCGGCAACCGGCACGGCGATCCGTCCGGTGCCCACTCCGAGCTCGACGACCGGCCCGCCCGACTTGCGTGCTTCCTCGAGGTAGAAACCGACGTCCTCCACGACGCTCGCGCTCCACGGATCGTAGAGCTCCGCTATCGCGTCGTAACTGCTCAAAAGCTTGGTGCCCCTCCGGGCAATACTCGCCGGGCTTCTGACCCGCGATCACGCGGCGCGAGGGTGGACTCTGGCTTGGTGCTCGCGACCCAGAAGCGCGGCACTAGCACCGGAAGGGGCACTATTCGCCCTGTGGACTGGGAGGAGTACGCGAACACCGCTCTGAAGAGTTTTGCCGAAGCGACCACAGCCGGCGAGCTGGCCGCGTCTCAGACCGCGTGGCTCGGCCGCAAGAGCGAGCTGAAGGTCGGGTTACGCAACGTTCGCGACCGAGAGGCCGGGATGGCGCTGAACGCAGTGCGAGAACGCCTCGAGGAGGCGTTCGCCGCCCGTGAGGCGGAGCTCGAGCGAATCGCTCTGGCCGAGCTGGACCAGCACCTCGATGTCACGCTGCCTGGCACACCGCTGCGGCGGGGGCGCCTGCATCCCCTGACGCAGATCAGGCGTGAGGTCGAGGACATCTTCCTCGGACTGGGGTATGAGATCGTCGATACCCGCGAGGTCGAGACGGTCTGGCACAACTTTGATGCGCTCAGCCAGCCGCTCACGCATCCCTCGCGCTCCCATCGCGACACGTTCTACGTCGACGACGACACATTGCTGCGCACGCATACGTCGACCGGCCAGATTCGCGTGATGGAGGAGCGTCAACCCCCGATCTACATCGCAACGCTGGGGCGAACGTACCGGCGAGACACCCCGAGCCCTCGCTCGACGCCGAACTTCCACCAGGTCGAAGCGCTCGCAGTCGACCGGGGGATCACGCTCGCGGACCTGAAGGGAACGTTGATGCACTTCTTCCGCGCGATGTTCGGCGAGGGCCGCGACGTTCGGATGCGAACGAGCTTCTTTCCGTTCACGGAACCTTCGGTGGAATTCGACGTCACCTGCTTCCTGTGCGATGGCGAGGGCTGTGCCTTCTGCAAGTACACGGGCTGGTTCGAGATGGGCGGCGCCGGCGCCGTCGATCCGGCCGTGTTCGAGAAGATGGGCTACGACCCCGAGGAGTGGTCCGGTTTTGCCTGGGGCCTCGGCCTCGATCGCATCGCGGCGCAGCGCCACGGCATTCCCGACATCCGCATGTTCTGGGAGAACGACCTGCGAGTTCTGAGGCAGTTTTAGTGGCTCTGCCGGCTAGATGAAGGTCCCGATCAGCTGGCTGCGGGAGTACGTCCCGATCGAGATGCCGATCCCCGAGCTGGCGGACCGCCTCGTCATCTCGACGTGCGAGCTCGACGGAATCGAGACGGTCGGCGTTGCCGACGTCGACGGCAACCTCGGGCTCTTCCGTGTGGGCCGCGTCCTCGACGCCGTCAAGCATCCGAACGCGGACCGCCTACAGCTCTGCC
>DAITAW010000185.1:0-3264 GCA_036824055.1 Gaiellaceae bacterium
GGTGGCCGAAGATCCAGAAGAGGTTCTGGTAGAGGTACGGGCTGCCGCCGGCCTGAACGTTGAAGAAGCCCGTTTGCGCAGTCCGGTCGAGCGCCACCATGAAGAGCGTCGAGATCAGGACCGGCGCGGCAAGCAGCATCAGCACGGACGTCGAGATCACGCCCCAGACGAAGATCGGCAGGCGGCTCCACGACATTCCCGGCGCGCGCATCGTGACCACGGTCGCGATCATGTTGAGCCCGAGCAGCGACATCGACAGCCCGACCAGCGCGAAGAAGACGATATAGCTGTCCATCCCCATGTTCGCCTGGTCGTTCAGCGGTGCGTAGCCCGTCCAGCCGGTCGGGAACCCGCCGTACTCGATCGTCGACATCAGGATCACGCCGGCCACCATCAGGAGCCAGAACGTGAGGGCCTCGATCCGCGGGAACGCCATCCGGCGCGCCCCGATCATGATCGGCAGGAAGTAGTTCGCGAACGGGCCGAGGATCCCGCTCGACATCATCCCCATCATCATCGTGCCGTGCAGGCCGACGAGCGTCAGGTAGTTGTTCGCGTTCCACGTCTGGTGCGTGGGGCTCAAGAGCTCGAACCGAATCAGCATCGCGTTCAGGCCGCCGATGAAGATGAACGCGCCGATCCCGATCAGGTACTGCATCCCGACGACCTTGTGGTCCGTGCAGAGCGTGAAATAGCGGCCCGGGCCTGCCGTCTCCTTCTCGCGAACTGACGGCGGCTTGCCGAGCAGCCGCTGGATCGGGTAGCTCGCGAAGCCGAGCCCGACGAGGAAGCCGACGATGGCCAAGATGTACGCGAGGAAGAGCGCAATGTCGTTCTGCCCGGTGTCGCTGAAGTAAGCGAGGCTGGCCCCGGTGATTTGATGGCCGAGCCACCAGCCGACGTAGAACCCGACGATGCCGAGCACGACCGCGGTCAGCAGGTTGTATCCGAGGAGCCGGCGGAGCTTCATCCGGCACGCGCCTGTGGGTCGGGTGCGTAGGTGACCGAGTACGGCGGCAGGTACTTCTCGACCGGGGTGAACTGCGTGCGCTGGCCGGCGATCCACGCGGTGAACTGGGCGTCGTCGACAACTCGACCCGTGTCGAACATGTAGCCGTGCCAGAGCCCGCAGAGCTCGGCGCAGCGAATCTGGAAATCGCCGGTTGTCTTCGCCTTCACGTACGCGATGTTGTCGACGCCCGGGTTCGCGTCGGCCTTCACGCCCAGCTCGTAGGCCCAGAAGGAGTGGATCACGTCGATGGACGTCACGTGGAACTCGATCTCGCGGTTCACCGGGAGCACGAGCTCCGCGGTCTCGACGCCGCCGTAGGTCGGATAGCGGAAGGTGAACTCCCACTGCTGCCCGATCACCTGCACCGGCAGCACCGGGCCACTCGGCTTCGCGATCGGCTTCGGCCCTTCGCCGCCTCCCGTGCCGTTCGAGGCGAACAGCTCTGCCGTGCCGAAGATCGCGAGGAAGAGCACTGCCGCGCTCGTCACGGAGAGCCACGCGATCTGCGACGGCATGTGCCCACGGAGCGGCGGCCCGTCCTGGAGCTCCTCACCCGGCGCCGCGCGGAACGCGAAGATCGCGTAGCCGAGGTACACGAGGATGAAGACAGTGAACGGCGTCATCACGACGAGCAACACCGTGTTGTCTCTGACCTGTGCGCTTGCACCGCTCGTGCGGTTGCCCGGCGGCATGTTCGGCCCGAGAACGAAGATGACAAGCGGCAGCACGATCGCCGTGCCGATCACCGTCAGCGCGGCGATGCGACCCGCGGGGCCTTGAAGCTTCACGCGCGCCCCTTAGACGACATTCACGAACCCGTCCATGTAGCCGATCGTCTGCATCGGGCCGCCGAAGCCGTAGTAGAAGCCGGCCGCGCAGGGCACGAAGCACTGCCAGCGGTAGTGGCCCTTCTTCCCGGTGCGGAAGGTGAAGGTGATGGTGGTGTGCGCCGACGTCAGTGCGCACGGCGCGAAGTCGCACTGGTTCTTCGCGTTGTCGTCAACGCCCTGCAGCGGCACGATCACGCCGAGCTGCGGGATGGCGAAGGTGTGCGACGCGTCGTCGGGGTTGATCGTGCTGATCGTCTTGCCGTCGAGGGTGAACGTCCCGCCGACGACTCCGCGCGCCTGCGCGAGGAAGGGATTCCGCAGGCCGCTCTTGCCGTCGAACTGGTAGACGGTCACGTGGATCAGCGAGTTCGCGGGCAGCGTCCAGACGGTGCTGCGGTGCCACACGCCGTTCTCGCGCACGAGGTACGACACCCAGTTCTCGTTCGGCGACAGCTTGGGGCCGACCGCGGCCACCGTCTGCAGGGTGAGATTCGCGCTCTTGCCGGTAGCGGCCGCGGCAACCGGCACCTGGTAGGGCGTCGGACCGCCGGTCAGGAACGTGACGTAGGCCCCGATCAGGATCCCGACCACAAGGACGCCGAGAATCGTGCCCGCCAGTTTTTGCGCCCGCAGATCCACCAGCGACGGATATATCGAACTCGGAGCGCTCTTCCTACGATCGTGACAAAGGTGTCATTTTGGCGTCATCCGCACGCCCGCTCGCCGCGCGGCTCCCAGGAACCTCGCACCACCGGCTCAGCGTTCTCCCAGGCTCGCCCGGCAGCCTTGAGGCATGACACTCTCAACGCTCATCACACTCAACGCCGCCCTCGGGGCGGCCATCGCCTACGGGCTCCATCACCTGCTCGCGCACGGCATCCGCTCGGACAAGCACCACAACCATCATGCGATCGCGAGGCTTCCCGAACGGGAGTCGGAACGGATCGCCGCTTGACAGATCGCTTCTAAAACGGCCAGGGGCTGTTAGGGTCGCGTACTGCGACCCATGCGGATCCTGGTCATCGAAGACGAGCCGCGCATTCTCGGGTTCCTGAAGGTCGGGCTCGAGGCGGAAGGGTTTACCGTCGACGGCGCGGAGGACGGCGTGTTCGGGCTCGCGCTCGCACTATGCGAGCCGTACGAGCTCGTCGTCCTCGATCTGCAGCTGCCGCGGCTCGACGGTCTGCGCCTGCTCGAAGAGCTCCACCGCAGCCGGCCCGAGCTGCCCGTCCTGATCCTCTCCGCCCGGACCGACTTGCCCACGAAGCTCCGCAGCTTCGAGCTCGGGGCGAACGACTACCTGTCGAAGCCGTTCTCGTTCGACGAACTGATCGCCCGCGTGCGCGTCCAGTTGCGCCGCGGAGGGAGCGACGACGCCTCGACCGTGCGCGTCGGAGGGCTCGAGCTCGACCTGGCTCGGCG
>DAITAW010000186.1:0-3215 GCA_036824055.1 Gaiellaceae bacterium
CGTTGCCCAGCCGGATCGTTGGAGCGCAGATTCGAGCTCCTGCACCAGCCACGCCATCGAACGAGACGGCTGCTGGCCAACCACGATCGCGTATCCCTGGGGCACCACGTGCGAGCCTGCACGGGCACCGCCATGACGTCATCCGGAAGGGGCCCCGGATGGTCTGCGGTGAACTACGGAGAGCGAGAGCGCTACCAGCGCCTCGATCCGGAGGAGACTCGTGGGCGCTGTAGTCGGAACCGTCGCTCCGAGAGGTCGGCGGCGGGCTGCGCCGAGATGTCGGACGAGACGCTCTGACGGAGGCACCGTCGGAAGAGGATCTCGCTGTCGATGACGCAGCCCGCGCCGTGCGATCGTTTCTTACATCGCCTCCCGTCTCGCCGCTAGTCCTGCCCGGACGATTGGGCGCGTGGGCTTCGCAGCGGTGTGCGACCTACCACCTGAGGCCAGCTCCAGCGACTTCGCGCGTGTTGACGTATTCCGGGCTCGGGGTGAACATAGCGCTGGTGATCCGCAAACGGTTTCGCGCGTTCCCGGTACTCATCCTCGGCCTGCTCGTGTCTGTGGCGTTGGCGGCGACTCCCGTCGCTCTGTCGGCGAAGAGCCAGCGCTTCACAGCCAGCTACACCGGCAAAGGCTCTGGCGCAGTCAGCGGCACCACCGCGTCGGGAGCGCAGCCATGGTCGGTCATGGGAAGCCAATTCGACGCGCCACACTCCGGGGCTCGGCACACGGCGTCTTCACTAGCCAGACATGTGTCCTCTTCAGCGGGACCGCCGTACTCAAGGGCACAGCCGGGTCTTTCCGGCTCTCAGCACATAGAGCACGGGCCTGCGCCTCCGGCACGAACCCAAATCGCGTCGCGTTCTCGGGAACCGCGAACGTCTCCCGCGGAACAGGGAGGTTCAGAGGCGCTCACGGAATCGTCTCGTTCCATGGCACATACGCGCGAAACAGCGGGGCGGTGACGATCTCGCTCACAGGAAAGCTCACCTACTAGACGAGGTCGAATCGCGCCCGATTGCGTTCTACTCAGGAGGCGTCATTCCGTCACGCTCGCGCTCCTCAGCGTAGACGAGTCTCTGCGCCGGTGTCGAGCTGGAGCGTCGGGCGCGGAGGCTCGCTCGAGGGGGCGTGACGTGTGCTCGTTGCGGCCGGCCCATCGTTCCGGGCGAGCCCTGGGGCCTCGGCCACCTCGATGGCGATGCCCGCTTCCACGTCGGCGCTGAGCACCGCCGATGCAACCGGGCGACCGCGGGTCGGCGCGTCGACGCCCCGCCGCTGACGACCTCGCGTGTCTGGTGACGGAACGAAGAGGCGCCCGCGCGAGGCGTCGGCTACAAGGAGCGGGCGCTGCGCGCTGGCTGCGTTGCGTGAACGGGCAACTCGTGCGGATCCTCGCCCTCTCCGGCCTCATAGTGCCCCGGTGCCGGCCAAGGGGCAAGCACGACGAGCAGCCGCGTCGGCAGCAGCGCGCGCACGGAATGAGGCTCGCCTGGCTCAAACAGGATGAGCGTGCCCTCCGCGCAGGTCGCGGTGTCCACACCACTCGTGCAACTGACGCTCCCGCTCAGGACATGAATGACCGCCCGCTCGCGCACCTGATGGTCGCCCATCTCCTCACCCTGGGCAAGGGCAACCACGACGCCACGCGCCTCCGAGGTCGAGAAGAGCACCCGTGGGCCTGTTCTGCCTCCCACGTTGGGTTCTGTCAGATCCCAATGCTGCATGTCGGCAATACCTCCGAATCGACCGTCGATCGCGGCGAAGCCGTCCTGTCGGGCGTGAGGTGGACGCGCGAGCTGAGTGTACGCCAAGGGCTACCGCGGTTCCGGCGCAACAGGACGCCTGCGTGGGCCAGCGTTCCGGACCGGCCCCTGAGCGGAGGCTTCGCTAGATGACGGATATGGTTTTCGCATGACGGCTATCGCGAAGATCCGTGATCTCTTCCGCCGGAGGCCGCTCACCAATGCGGAACGCCGTAGGCGCGAAGAGGCGAGGCTCGCGGAGGATCAAATCCTCGACCGGAAGGTGGAGTTGCGAGGGGCATTGGGCATCCCCATGGCGCGGTTCGATGACCCGGAGGACGAGGCTCAGAGCGGCGGTACGTAGGCTCGATTCGTGCGGTGCCAACGCTCGGTCGCCTTCGTGAGCGTGATTTCACCGACGAGTCTCCGTACACGCGAAAAGACGAAAGCCCGCGGAGGATCGCCGTAGTCTGAGGTTGTCTCAGCGATCTGCGGCCGGTGAGGTTGACGCCGCTGGGCGCGGCTGGCGCCAAGCTCGCGCGCGCCGCCGCCGTTGGGCTCGCGGACTGAGGAACACGGCTCTATTCGGAGAAGCTAGCTCGTCTCAGGGGTCATTCCGGAACACTGGCCCAGGCCAGCCACGTGCAGGCGAAAAGGGGGGCTCCGCGACGGGCCCGAGCCCGGTTGATAGAGCCAGATTGGGCTCCAAGCACCACCTCCTGGTCGAGGGCGGCGGGATCCCGCTCGCCTGGGCGCTCACGGGCGGCAACCGCCACGACAGCACCCAGCTGATCCCGCTCGTCGACCGGGTGCCGCCGGTGCGCGGCAAGGTCGGCCGGCCGCGCCGGCGGCCCGACCGCGTCACCGGCGACCGCGCCTACAACTACCCCAGCCGGCGTCGCGAGCTGCGCCAGCGCGGCATCAAGGCCGAGATCGCACGCCGCAACACCGAGCACGGCTCCGGCCTCGGCCGCTACCGCTGGGTCGTCGAACGCACCTTCGCCTGGCTGCACCAGTTCAAACGACTGCTCGTCCGCTACGACCGCCGGCACGAAATCCACGAAGCCTTCCTCGCACTCGGCTGCTGCCTCGTCTGCTTCCGACGACTCAGCCGCTCATTGTGATTCGACTTCTAAGACGCGGGCGGAGGCTTCGAAGCATTCCAGCCTCGCCCTGGCGGCTCACTGGTACCCGCCTCCTCGACGCCGGAATTGCCCGGTGCGAGAGCCGGGACACTTCCGCCGGCGCCTCATATTCCCAGTTGGCTTGGGCGCGGCCCGCGAGGGCGCGCTCAGCCGGCGGCGGCTTCGCGAGTGCGGAAGCGGAGCGACTCCGGGTACGGGAAGAAGTCCATCAGCTCGCCGCGCTCGATCCGGCGCTGGGCGGCGTGCCAGAACTCGGGCTCGAGCAGCTCGGCGTGGTCGCGCAGGAAGAGCTCGCGCAGGCGCGGGTCGCCGAGCAGGAAGG
>DAITAW010000187.1:0-3204 GCA_036824055.1 Gaiellaceae bacterium
CGCAGACGCGTCCATCCGAAACGGCGAAGGTCGAGCGCTCGTGACCGATCGCGACCACGACGAGTGCGGCGGTCGCATCCGTGCCGACGCCCTCCTGCGGCGCCTGCAGCGCCCGCAACAGTGCGAATGCCTCGAGGTCGATCCCGACGAGGATGATGCCCGCCTTCTTGCAGGCGTCGACGTAGCGGTCAATCAGCTCGCGGTAGGCAACGACGAGCAGGACGCGCTTGGTCGGTTGACCGTCTTCGTCGACGCCTTCGCCGAGCACCTGGTAGTCGAGCACGGCCTCGTCGATCGGGATCGGCAGCGTTTCCTGTGCGCGGAACCTGATCGCGTTGGCAAGTTGCTTCTGGTCCTCGATCCCGGCAATCTCGAAAGTGCGGACGCCGATCCTGTTGTTCGCGATCCCAAGCCGCACGCCCTTCTTCGGCAGGCCATGCTTCGCGAAGAAGTCCTTGAGCGCCTCAGAGAGAGCGTCGGGATCGCGCAGCTCTCCGCCCACGATGATGCCCGGGGCAAGCGGTTCGCGCGCGACCTGCAGCAACTCGGCGGAGCCGTTATTCGCGACGCGTGCCGCAGCGAGCTGAGACGCGCCGATCTTCAAGCCGATGAGACGCCCCTTGGCGTTGCCACGCTCGGCCTTCACCTTCGGAGTCTTCTGCTTGCGCTCCTTCGGCTGCTTCGGCTCCTTCGACTGCTTCGGCTCTTTGTTCTTCGGGGCGCGCTCGGCCTTCACCTTCGGGGCCTTCTGCTTGCGCTCCTTGACAGGCTTGTCGCCCTTCTTGCCGCCGAGCGAGAGCTCCTTCTTCCAGAACGGCACCTTCGGCGTGTCCTCGCCAACCATTGGCGGCAGCTCGGCCGCGGCAACGGGTGGGTGGACGACTGCCGACGGGCTCAGTACGGGGACACTGGCAGGCAGAGCTTCGGCGGAGGGCGCAGGCGGCAGGGCCGGCGGCGCGGTCCACGGTTCGGGAGCCTCGACCTCGATGCTCGCAACGGGCTCTTCAATCTCGATGGGCTCCTCGGCCGCAACGAGCTCTTCTTCTGCAACGGGCTCTCGACTCGCGACAGGCTCGCGCTCCGGCGTGCGGCTGAAAGAGACCTCTCTCTTCCAGACCGTCTCCTCGGGCCCCGTCTCTGGGTCCGGCTCGGCCGGCGGGACCTCGTCCGTCGTCGCTTCGGCGACGAGCGGCTCGGCCTCCACCGCTTCGTTCTTGCGGCCGAAGCTGACCTCCTTCTTCCAGAGGGTCTCCTCGGCGACTTCCGGCTCCGCGGCGACGGGCTCTTCCGCGACCGGCTCTTCGATTTTGGGCTCCTCGACGGCCGGCTGCTCGGCCGGCGTGTCCGCGACGGCGTCGCCTTCGACGGCGTCAGCCTTGGACTTGCGCTTGAGCGAAACCTCCTTCTTCCACATGGAAGCGGACTTCTCGTCGGCTGCCGGCGTCTCGTCGGCGGCCGTCTGCTTCTTCGGCGACTGGTCGTCCATCACTAGCTCCCTGCGACGCGTAGTCCGGCGGCGATCGGCTGCTCGTCGTGCGGCTCGCTGAGGTCGACAGGAGGTTCGACGGGGAAGCCCGCACGCTCGAGCAGGCCGATCAGCTGCGCAGGCCGACTCGAACGCGTGAGGCCCGCCTCGAACGTGACGACGCCACGCTGAATCAGATCGGCGAGCGACTGCTCCATTGTCTGCATGCCGCGGCTGGTGTTCGTCTGCATCACCGAATAGATCTGCTCGACCTTGCCCTGGCGGATGAGGTTCCGGACAGCGTCGTCCGGCAGCAGCACCTCGAGTGCGGGAACGCGTCCCATTCCGTCGGCGGTCGGAAGCAACGCCTGCGTCACGACGCCCTGGAGCGAGCTGGCGATCTGGATGCGAATCTGCTCCTGCTGCTCTCCAGGGAAGACGTCGATGATGCGGTCGATCGTCGACGGGGCGCTCTGCGTGTGCAGCGTCCCGAAGACGAGATGGCCGGTCTCGGCAGCGGTCAGGGCGGTGGAAATGGTTTCGAGGTCGCGCATCTCGCCGACGAGGATCACGTCGGGGTCCTGGCGGAGAGCGGCACGCAGAGCCTCGCCGAAGCTCGTGGCATCTGGGCCGATCTCGCGCTGGTTGACGATGCAGCGCTTGTGGCGATGCAGGAACTCGATCGGGTCCTCGATCGTGAGGATGTGCTCGGAGCGGTTCCGGTTGATCTCGTCGATGATCGCGGCGAGCGTCGTCGACTTACCGGAGCCCGTCGGGCCGGTGACGAGAACGAGCCCGCGCGGCTTCTCTGCGAGCTGGTGCAGCGTCGCCGGGATGCCAAGCTCCTCGAGCGTCTTGATCTCGGCCGGAATCAGGCGGAAAGCCGCGCCGATCGACTCCCGCTGGAAATAGACGTTGACGCGGAAGCGGGCGAGGCCGGGAATCGAGTGGGAGAAATCGAGCTGGCGCTTGATCTCGAGGTTCTTCTGCTGCTCGCTCGAGAGGATGCGGTAGAGGAGCTCCTGCGTCTCCTCCGGCGTGAGGGGGGCGTACTCGTCCACGCGCTCGACTTCTCCACGCACGCGAATGACTGGGGGCGTCCCAACGGTCACATGGAGGTCTGACGCATCGCGCGCCACCATGTGCTCTAGGAGCTCATCAATTGAATTGACCGGCCGCATAACTCGAACGAGTCATCGGCAGGCCATGGCGCCGCCTTTACCTCTCAAATAGCCGCTGGTTTTCAAAAGGCACGATCACCCCTTCGAGGGTTACCCACCATGGGTGAGTAGGCCGATGCCTGACGGGCCACTTCGTACGTTCCCCATGGAAGGAGCATCACCTCATGACCAGCAAGATTCGGCAGCGGCTTGCCGGTGAGGAAAGCGGTTTCACTCTCATCGAGCTGCTCGTTGTCATCATCATTCTCGGCATCCTGCTCGCGATCGCGATCCCCTCGTACCTGAGCTTCAGGGATCGTGCGAACAACTCGGCCGCCAAGGCCAACGTTCGCGCCGCGATTCCGGCTGTCGAGGCCTTCAACGCCGACAACCTCGGCACCGCCAACTCGGCGGGTTATGCGGGCATGACGGTCTCACTGCTGCAGGCCTATGACTCGGCGATCGTCCCCACGAAGCTGAACATCGTGACGGCGACCTCCGTGACCTACTGCGTCGACTCCACCGTCGGCGGCAAGGTCTGGAACAAGGGCGGCCCCGGCGCCGACATCGTCTCCGGAG
>DAITAW010000011.1:0-50033 GCA_036824055.1 Gaiellaceae bacterium
TCGACGAGACCGCGGAGAACTTCCGCATCGCCGCCGAGGACGTGAAGCGGATGGAGACGGCGATCATCCCCTCCCAGGATCCGAACAAGCGGATCCTCACCTTTCGCAAACCGAACGGCGTCTACGCAGGCATCACGCCGTGGAACTTCCCCACGCTCATCCCCGTGGAGCTGATCGCGCCCGGCATCGCCGTCGGCAACACGATCGTGATGAAGCCGTCGGAGTGGACGCCGATCGCGATGGCGAACTTCATGCAGATCATGGCCGACGCCGGCCTGCCGGAAGGCGTCGTGAACGTCGTCTACGGCGGCGGCGACGTCGGCGAACGCCTCGTCACGCATCCGGACATCGATTGCGTCGGCTTCGTCGGCTCGCATCCGACCGCGGAGAAGATCGTCCGCGCCGCCGGGCTCAAGCGCTCCCTGATCGAGGCGAGCGGCAACGGGCCTGTGGTGGTCTGCGAGGACGCCGACCTCGAGCGCGCCGCGCAGGGCGCCGTCTTCGGCGGCTTCTTCTGCGCAGGACAGGTGTGCTGTGCGACAGAGCGGGTCCTCGTGCACGAGGGCGTGCACGACGCTTTTCTCGACGAGGTGCTGAAGGCGGCAGCGGACTGGCGGCTCGGCGATCCCTTCGAGGACTCGACCATGGTCGGCCCGATGAACAACGAGCCGACGGCGTCGAAGATGGATCGACATCTGGAGGACGCCGTGGACAAGGGCGCAAGCGTCGTCCTGGGCGGCTCCCGCGCGGCCGACCGTCCGACTCAGCTCTACTACGAGCCGACCGTCGTCACCGAGGTCGGCGTCGACACGCTCATCAATCGACAGGAGACGTTCGGACCGATCGTGCCGCTGATCCGGGTCGGGTCCGACGAGGAGGCGCTCGCGGTCGCAAACGACTCGCACCTCGGCTTGCAGGCAGCCGTCTACACATCGAGCCTGAAGCGCGCGTTTCGCTACGTCGACAATCTGCGCGTCGGCAATGTCGTCGTGAACGATTCGACCGACTACTGGGAAGCGCACGAGCCGTTCGGCGGCGCCTCCGGAACGCAGAGCGGTTGGGGCCGCATCGGTGGCCGCTACACGATGCTGGACATGAGCGACCTGAAGACCGTGGTCCTCGACGTCGGAGGCCTTGAGTAAGAAACTCGCACTGGGCGTTGTCGGGCTTGGCAGGATCGGTACGCACCACGTCCAGACTCTTCTCGGCCTCGACGATGTCTCCGTATCGGTAACCGACGCCGACCAGGAACGCGCACACCGAGTCGCGGACGAGCTCGGCGTTGGCGCCGTGGCGACACCCCAAGCGCTGATCGACTCGGGTGTGGACGCGCTCGTGATCGCAACGTCCACTCCGAGCCACGCACCGCTACTGGAGCTGGCCGCCGCATCAGCGGTGGCGGCGTTCTGCGAGAAGCCTGTCGCGCTCGACCTCGCGACCCTCGATCGCGTGCGCGCTGCGGTCGACCGCGCCGGCATCGTCGTGCAGATCGGCTTCCAGCGCCGCTTCGACGCGGGGTACGAGGCGGCGCACGACGCAGTGGCTGCGGGCGAAGTCCGCAGGATCCTGGTGATGCGTGCGGCGACGCACGACCCGGTTCCGCCGCCCGCCGAGTACATCGCCGCCTCGGGCGGGATCTTCTGCGATCTCCACATCCACGACTTCGACGCGGTCCGCTTCGTCAGCGGCGAAGAGATCACCGAGGTCTACGCGGACGGGGCCGCTCTCGATGCTCCCTGGGTGGAGCAACTCGACGACGTCGACGTGGCCGCAGCCGTTCTGCGCCTTTCGGGCGGCGGCCTGGTGATCGTCTCCGGGACGCGTCGCGATCCACTCGGCTATGACGTCCGGCTCGAGGTATTCGGGACCGGCGACAGCATCGCCGTGGGTCAGGACGCGCGCACCCCGGTCCACTCGGCGGAGCCCGGCGCCCCCGGCCCTCCCCCGGCCGCGTATCGCGACTTCTGGGATCGCTTCGGGCCCGCTTATCGGAAGGAACTGGCGGCTTTCGTCCGGACCGTCCGCACCGGCTCGCCGAGCCCTTGTTCGCTGGACGAAGCCCGTGCCGCCCTTGCCGTCGCGCTCGCCGCCGAGCGGTCTCGGGCCGAGCGCCGCCCGGTCTCGATCGCCGGGGACTAGCGCAGCGACCCCCAAAAGGGTTGAGAATCGCCTGCGTCAGCCAACGGGGAAAGGAGAGGTATGGACAAGGACCTCATCGAGGAGGAGCTCATGCAGATTTCCCGTCGCGGGCTCTTCCTCAAGGGAGGCGCCGCCGCAGCGGGACTAACAGTGCTCGGCTCGCCCGCCGCGGCAGCGTTCGCGGCCAGCAACGCGTCGACATTCAAGGTCGCGGTCGTCACGCACGGCGACACCGGGTCGTTCTGGTCGGTCTTCAAGAAGGGCGTCGACCAGGCCGCAAAGGATCTGAAGTCGCGCGGCGTGAGCGTGACGCAGGTCTACGCGAACAACGACGTTGCGAAGCAGGTCTCAGGGATCAATGCCGCGGTCGCAAGCGGCGCCAAGGTGATCGCGACCTCGGTGCCGGATGCAAGCGCACTCAAGGACCCGTTGCGCAAGGCCTCGAACAAGGGAATCGAGATCATCACCGTGAACTCGGGGCTCGGCGCGTTCGACTCCCTGCCGACGTACGAGGTGCACGTCGGACAGACGGAGGACGTTGCCGGGAAGGGCGCCGGCAAGCAGTTCAAGAAGGCAGGCGCGAAGAAGGTGCTGATCGTCATCCACGAGGCGAGCAACTCGGGTCTGCAGCAGCGTGCGTCCGGAGTCAAGTCGGTCATGGGTGGAAGCAACGTCAAGGTCCTGACGATCCCGAACGCGAAAGCCGACATCCCGGGAACGAAGGCGAAGGTGAAGGCTGCCTTCAATGCCGACAAGAAGCTCGACTCCTTCCTCGGCCTCGACCCTGACGTCACGATCCCGTGTCTGTCCTCCGTTCCGAAGGGCACGAAAGTGGGCACGTTCGACGTCGGCGGCTCGATCAAGGAGATCCAGGCAGGCAAGATGCTCTTCGCGATCGACCAGCAGCAGTACCTGCAGGGTTACCTGCCCGTGGTCTTCGCCGTCCTCTTCGTGTCGAACCTGAATACCGTCGGAAACGGCGCGCCGGTCCTGACCGGCCCCGGCATCATCAACAAGGCGAATGCGTCGAAGGTCGCCGCACTCGCCAAGAAGGGCACCCGCTAGCTGGTAGTGGGGGCAGCCCTGGCGGGCTGCCCCCACTATCGAACTGAAGACAGAGAATGGCCGAGACCGTAGCTCCCAAGGTCGCGCCGGACGAACGACTCGTCAGCGTCGGGCCGTTTGCGCGGCTGCTCACGCGTCCGGACATCGGAGCGTTGCTCGGCGCAGTCGCGGTCTTCTTCGCGTTCGCGTACTTCGCCCGCTCCGTGAACTGGATCGGCGACCCGGGGATCGCGGCCGGCTGGACCGACCAGGCCGCACAGTACGGGATCGTCGCCGTCCCGGTGGCCCTCCTGATGATCGGCGGCGAGTTCGACCTCTCCGCCGGCGTGATGATCGGGAGCTCGGGGCTGCTGCTCGGCTATCTCACGACCTTCCAGCACTTGAACGTCTGGCCCGCGATGTTGCTGGTGCTGCTCTTCGGCCTCGTGATCGGCTTGATCAACGGTCTCGCCGTGATCAAGACGAAGCTGCCGAGCTTCATCGTCACGCTCGCTACCTTCTTCGTGTTACAGGGGGTCAACGCAGCCGGAACGTTGAAGCTGACCGGACAGACCGCGATCCAGAACATCGACGCGGCGAGCGGATTCAACTCCGCTCGCAAGATCTTTGCGGGAGACCTGACCCACTACGACTTCAAGGTCAAAGTGCTGTGGTGGATCGGGATTACCCTCGTTGGCGTCTGGCTGCTCGCGAAGACGCGGTTCGGCAACTGGATCTATGGTGCAGGTGGCGATCCAAACGCCGCCCGGAACGTCGGCGTTCCAGTCGCGCGCACCAAGGTGACACTCTTTGTGATGACGTCCTGCACCGCCGCACTGATGGGGATCATCGAGGCGCTCGAGCTGCGGTCGATGCAGTCGGGGGAAGGCATCGGGCTGGAGTTCATCTTCATCATCTGCGCCGTAGTCGGCGGTTGCCTGCTCACGGGCGGCTTCGGGTCGGTGATCGGCACCTTCTTCGGCGCGGCCATGCTCGGGATGGTTCAGCTCGGAATCGTCGATGCGCAGTGGGACAGCAACTGGACCTTCACCTTCCAGGGCGGAATCCTCTTCGCTGCGGTGATGCTGAACACGCTGACTCGAAGTCGCGCCCAGAAAGTGAGATGACGATGCACCTCCTCGAAGCCGATCACATCTCCAAGTACTACGGGAACATCGTCGCGCTCAACGACGTCTCTGCGCACGTCGACGGCGGCGAGGTCACGTGCATCCTCGGCGACAACGGGGCCGGGAAGTCCAGCTTCATCAAGATCCTGTCCGGCGTTCACCCGTTGGACAAGGGCCGGCTGCTCGTCGACGGCGAGGAGGTCCACTTCACCTCGCCGCGTGACGCACGCGCGGCGGGCATTGCGACCGTCTACCAGGACCTGGCAATGGTGCCGCTGTTGTCGATCTGGCGGAACTTCTTCCTCGGCGCGGAGCCCCGGAAGGGATACGGCCCGCTGAAATGGTTCGATGCCGGCAAGGCCAAGGGCATCGTTCGCCGCGAGTTGAGCGAGATGGGCATCGACATTCGCGATCCCGATCAGCCCGTCGGAACGCTGTCGGGCGGGGAGCGCCAGTCGGTCGCGATCGCGCGAGCCGTCTACTTCGGCGCGCGCGTGCTGATCCTGGACGAGCCGACATCGGCACTGGGAGTGAAGCAGGCGGGCGTCGTCCTCAAGTACATCCTGCAGGCACGCGAACGAGGCGTCGCCGTCATCTTCATCACGCACAACCCGCACCACGCGTACCCCGTCGGTGACCGCTTCGTGATCCTGAACCGTGGCCAGAGCCTCGGCGCATACGAGAAGTCAGAGATCGACCGGGAGGAGCTCGTACGCCTGATGGCCGGCGGCAAAGAGCTGGCCGAGCTCGAGCACGAGCTCGAGGAGATCAAGGTCGACGCGTGAGTTGAAAGGCAAGATCGACCCTGACAGGATCAGGCACGTGCGACGGTCGGCTCGTCTTCTACTGTTGGCGCTCGTCAGCGGGCTCGTTGCCGGCCTTCCCGCATCTGCCGCACGCGCACCCACGTTCACCGCACCGCTGAGGCTCGGCTTCCAGCACGGCGACGACTGGGAACCGGCCATCGCCGCCGATCGGTTCGGTCATGTCTACGCCATCTGGTCGCACTACGTCGGCTACGCCGGAGCCGCCACGGGCGATCCGGATCCGAGCTGCCCGACCTGCGCGAGCCCACACACGGTCTTGCAGGTCTCGAACGACGGCGGGACGACCTGGTCGTCGCCGCGGGCACTGGCCCCTTCGACGCAACGCCAGGATGACCCACAGGTCGTCGTCGACGCCGCCGACGGGCGGACGGTCTACGCCGCGTTCATGCAGGACAACAAGTCGAGTCAGTACGTGGCGCGCTCGGACGACTTCGGCCAGACCTGGCACGCGGTACTGGTCGAGCCGCTTCAGCGCGGCACCGACAAGGACATCCTCGCGGCCCGAGCCGGCAACGTCTACCTCGTCTACCACACCCAGCAGAAGCTCTTCGCCTCCGTGTCGCACGACGGTGGCGCGACCTGGACGACGAACAATCTCGTCGGCACGACCAACTCCGAGCTCGGCGTTTCGCTGCCGAGTGGTGGCGCGATCGACTCGAGCGGCAACGCCTACTTCGCCTGGAACGGTGCGCAAAATCCCGGCCAGGCAAAGGGAACCAAGAATCTCTACGTCACGCGTTCGACCGACGGCGGCACGACCTGGACGACGTCCCTGGTGGACGTTTCCGCGCCGTCCCTCCGCTGCGGGTGCCCGGGCTGGGACTACTGGGGCTCACAAATGGCGCTCGGTGTCGACGCGAAAGACCGCGTCTACGTGCTCTGGGACGCAGCGCACTCGAGCTCTGGAATCCAGCGCCTGTATTTCGCTCGATCGGTTGACGGCGCCGCCACCTGGAGCCCTGCCGTCGACGTCTCGCTCGCCCCCGCAGGATCGAATCATCTGTTCCCGGCGCTCGCTGCTCGCGGCGACGGCGACGTCCGGATCGGCTGGATGGACGACCGGAACGGCTTCGACCCGGGCGGCGACGATCCGAGCGCTCGCTGGAACGTCTACTACCGCTCCTCGACGAACGGCGGCGGAACGTGGTCGGGTGAAGCGAAGCTCTCGCAGTACGTCCCCGGCTACACCTACAAGTACACAACTCCGAAGGACGGCTTCGCGGAACCGTACGGCGACTACTTCGAGCTCGACATCGACAGTGCCGGCCAGACTCAGGCGATCTGGGGCGAAGGCCCTAGCTACGTCGGCCCGGGCAACGTCTGGTACGCGCGCGGCTCCTAGATCGCCCGACTAGCTGACGCTGGATTCGGCCGGGTCGCCCGTCAGGGCCAGCGTCGCCGCCGCCGCCGGCGCAGGGCGACCGAAGTGGAAGCCCTGGGCACCATGGCAGCCGAGGCCGTGCACGATTCCCTGCTGGGCACCGCGCTCGATTCCTTCCGCGACGAGTTGGAGGCCGAGGGCCTTCCCCAGGCCCACGATTCCCTCGAGGAGCGCGAGATCCGCGGCGCCGCTGTCGATCTTGGCGGTGAAGCTGCGATCGATCTTCACGATGTCGACCGGGAGACGCTGGAGATAGGCAAGCGATGCGTAGCCCGTGCCGAAGTCGTCGAGAGCGAGCTTGACGCCCCGGTCCTTCAGGACGTTGAGCTGATGCTCTGCGCGCTCGCCGCTCGCGACGAGCACGCTCTCCGTCAGCTCGAGAGTCAAAAGGTGCGGAGGAAGGTCGGCGCGCTCGAGCGCGTTGTCGACGTGATCCACGAACTCGGGATGCTGGAGCTGCCGTGTGGAGACGTTGACCGCCATCTCGACGTCCCGACCGAGCAGCTCGCGTAGGCGGGAGGCGTAGAAGCAGGCCTCCAGCAGGACCCAGCGCCCGATCTGCACGATCAGCCCTGACTCTTCGGCGAGTGGGATGAAGTCGAGGGGTGGTACCTCTCCGAGTGTCGGGTGCTGCCACCGCAGCAGCGCTTCCAGGCCGACGACCTCGAACGGCTCGAGATTGACCACGGGCTGGTACGCGAGGCTGAACTGCTTTTCTGCAATCGCCTCACGCAGCTCGGCGATTCGCTTGAAGCGGTTCAGGGCCGCCTGGTCGAGGTCGTCGTCGTAGAACGCATACGCCGCGTCCCCATGCAGCTTCGCGCGGTACATCGCCGCATCGGCCTGCTTTAAAAGCTCGCTGCCGCTGCTGCCGAGCGCGATGCCGATGCTCGCGGTCAGAGAGAGCTCCCGGCCCGCGACCTCGATCGGCGCCGTGATCTGTTCGATCAGGCGCTCTGCGACGATCGCAGGCTCAGCCGGCTCGGTCACGGCTGTGAGCAGGACGGCGAACTCGTCCCCACCGAGCCGGGCCACGGAGTCGCCGGCGCGGATCACGCTCTTCAGGCGGACGCCGAGAGTCGCGAGCACCTCGTCCCCGGCGCTGTGCCCGTACTGGTCGTTGATCTGCTTGAACTCGTCGAGGTCGACGAACACGACCGCCGTGCTGGGCTCGTTCTCGGTGCGCATCGAGACCGCATGCTCGAGCTGCTCGTGGAAGAACGCACGGTTGGCGAGCCCGGTGAGTGGATCGAAGAGGGCCTGCAGCCGAAGCTGCTCCTGCAGCTCTCGCTCGGCCGTGATGTCGAGAAGATAGCCCTGGAGGTACAGCGGCTCGCCCTCGTCGTCGAGGACGATGACGCCGTCGTCGCGAACCCAGATGATGCGCTCGTCGCGTGCGACAAGCCGGTACTCGAGACTCAGGGGCTCGTGCGTTCGATGGGTGCGGGCGTGTGCCGCGAGCACGCGGTCGCGATCGTCCGGATGCAGCGTGCGGACGAAGAGATCCGGATCGTCGCGCCACTCCTCGACCGTGTAGCCGAGCAGCGGCTCGATCTGGCCACTCGTGAAGATGTTCGAGCTGCCCTCGTCCAGAGCGTCCACGTAGACCACGAGCGGTAGTTGCTCGACGAGCGTGCGATAGCGCCGCTCGATCTCCCGAGCCTCGCTTTCCACAGCTTCCGCCGTGGGGGAACCATCGACGCCGCAGTCCACCAGACCGAAATCGGGCCGAGCGGGGTAGTTGCGGTCACCCCAAAGGGTGATTTTGAGACTGCAGAACTCTCGATCCGGGACCAATATGTATTGGAGGTCTTCACCAGGTTGACGCATAGTTGCCTCAGGGGTTCCAGATGGTCAAGAGTGAAATTAAGCGGCTCCGCGTCTTGATCGCGAACGAGCGGCGCGACCGGCTCGAGTTGCTCGCCCAGGTCGTCGCCGGGCTCGGACACGAGGTGATCGCTCGAGAGATCGATGTCACGGCGGTCGGAGCAGTGACGGCACGAGAGCACCCGGACGTCGCGCTCGTGGGGCTCGGCCTCTCCTCGCAGCACGCGCTCGAGCTGATCGAGCAGATCGTCCGCGAATCCAGCTGTCCCGTCATCGCGCTGCTCTCGGCGGAAGATCCCGCTTATGTCCGAGAGGCCGCCAAACGAGGGGTCTTCGCCTACCTCGTGGACACCACCCCGGAGGAGTTGCAGAGTGCGATCGACGTCACGCTGCAGCGGTTCACCGAGTACCACAACCTGCAGGGAGCGTTCGGGCGCCGGGCGCTGATCGAGCAGGCAAAGGGCATCCTGATGGCCCGGCACTCGATCGACGCCGACCAGGCCTTCGGGATGCTGCGCGACCACTCCCGCCACAACGGCAACAAGCTCGTCGACGTCGCCGCATCGATCGTCGACAGTCACCTCCTCTTGATACCGGCATCACTGCCGCCCGGGACAGCTCTGTCCGCATAGCGTTCGGAGCCCTCACCCGTAGCGGGGAGTGAGGGGGTGCATTCCGAGACTCGCAGCAAGGCCGGGCGACGCCGGTAGTGAGGGAGGTGGGCGCCGTTTGCTCACGGACCCGGCGCGCATCCTCGTCGGCGACGACTGCTGGCTGAGGGAAGGATCGACATCAAGCTTTTCAAGTCCCGCGCGGGAGCGCCACGATCCCGTGCAATCGCGATACCGACCATCGGGCTGCTCGTGCTCGCAGCGGTGGGGTTTGGATTGGCCTTTGCAGGCAGCGCTCGCTCTGCGACGACCATCGACCTCGGAGCCGCGGCCTCCTTCGGCGCGATTTCGGCCACAGCGATGACAAATGCCGATGCCGCCGGGGCGACCGTGGTCACAGGCGACGTCGGCTCTCCGACCTCAGTCGGTGCGGGCGTGACGAATCCTGGTTACGCCAGATTCAATGGCCCGCCCGGCGCTGCCGGCATGGCAAGTGCTCAGGACGGCCATCACCTCCGCCCGCCTCGCCGCCGGAGCGCAGACCTCCACGTCAACCGTCGGTACCGCCAGTCTCGGTAACACAACTCTCGGCCCGGGCGTTTACGACTCCGGCTCGTCCATGCTGATCACCGGCGGCGCGCTGACGCTCGACGGAGGCGGCGATCCGAACGCGGTCTTCATCTTCCGGGCCGTCAGTGACCTGACCGTCGAAGTGGGCGGCTCGGTCGCCTACAGCAACGGCGCGCAGCCGTGCAACGTCTTCTGGATCGTCAATTCGGCCTGGTTGAAGAACTCGGGCAGCACCTTCGTCGGGACGATCCTCGCCCTGACGCAGATCACGCTCACCAACAACATCACCGTTCAGGGCAGGGTCCTGGCCCGCAACGCGGACGTGACCTTCATTCACGACACCATCGTCAGGCCGACGTGCGCAGCGCTTGTGACCACCTCGACGGCTCCTGCCACCACGACTGCTGCCACAACAACTGCTGCCGCGACGACTACGACGGCTGCCACCACCACGACCTCGGCAACGACTACGACGGCCGCCACCACCACGACCTCGGCGGCGACGACGACTGGCGCCACGACCACGACCTCGGCCACGACGACGACTGGCGCCACCACCACGACTCCGGGTGGGACGACGAGTCCAGGTGCGACCACGACGACTCGGTCCAGCACCACAGGTCCAGGTTCAACGACGACGACGACGAGCGGCCCCGCCAAGTCGCCGGTCGCGCAGGCTGCTGCAGCCAAGGCAGCGAGGATCGCCGACACGAAGGCAAAGAAGCCCAGCCGCGGCCATGCCAAGCCGCCCCGACATCGCTTCGGACTCACGGGCTGACAGGTTGCGCGTGCTGCGATCGCTGACCCCACTTGCCGCCTTCGCCGTGCTCGCGGTCTTCTCGGCGGGCGCGGCAACGGCGGCACCGGGTGGCAGCGGACGGGTCGGAGTGCAGCACACCCAGACGCTCGCAATTCTGCTCGGCCCACACACGGCGATGTCCGAGCCCGACGGAGGCTCGACCACGCTCGAGCTGGTACGCGCACGGCGACCCATCACCGAGGAACAGACCGTCCTTCCCGTCGTCGGATACGCATCCGATGCCGCCGGAGTCGAATGGCTCCACGTCCTCCTCCCGGGACGACCGAACGGACACTCGGGCTGGATCAAACGACGCGCAACCCGCTCGACCATCACGGGCTGGCACATCGTCGTCGACACGTCATCACGCCGCGTGACCGTCTATCAGCAGGGCAGAAAAATTCGAACCTTCAGGGCGATCGTCGGTACCCCCGCAACGCCGACCCCAGCCGGTGAGTTCTTCGTCGAGGAAGTCATCCGGCTGCGAGCAGGCGATGTAGGCGCGCCGTTCGCACTCGCGCTGAGTGCCCGCTCCAATGTGCTCCAGGAGTTCGCCGGCGGCCCGGGTCAGATCGCCCTGCACGGACTGAGAAACGTGGGCGGTGTGCTCGGCAGTGCCGTTTCTCACGGCTGCGTCCGGCTCGCCAACGATGCGATGCGCTGGCTCAATGTCCGCATCGGCCCCGGCATTCCGGTCACGATCAGAAGCTGAGCGACCGCGCCGACTGGCTGGCCGAACGGCGGTGCTCGACGATCAGTTCAGGCCCTCGTCGCGCTTCGCCTCCGTCTCCATCCGATCGAGTCGTGTGTAGTAGTCAGGGAACTCCTTTAGATGTGCGAGCGCGATCTTGCCCGTAAAGACGGGATCGTCGCCGGTGACGTTGGTCGCCAAGTCATGAAACCCATGCTCCAATTCCACGTCCATTCCCATGCGGAACTGCTCGACATCGAACGGGGCCGTCTCCCAGTCGATGCCGATTTGCTCACCGACACGGCGCGCCTCGTCCTTTGTGAAGGTCGCTCGGTTGGTCATGACCCTCCCATCCTTTCTTGACGTGTATCAGCTCTTGAGCGTGGTGGTTCGCGGGCGATCCAGAAAGGAGAACCGCTCCCGCGAGGCGGGAGCGGTTTCCAGCAAGTTGACTTGCTCCTCCGTTACGCCGCCGTGAGTACCTCGAATTGTTCCGAGTGCTGACGGCCATGAACCGCATACTCGCCCTGGAGCACAACCTTGAGAGCGTCGGTCTCGGCGGGCGCGGCGAACGTGTCATACGCCGCCAGGGTCTCATCGAGTGGAAAGCGATGGGTCGCGAACGGTGTTGCATCCAGGCGCCCACTGGTGATCAGCTGCAGAAGACGCGGCGTCGTGAACGTGTCCACGAGACCGGTGGTGATCGTGAGATCCTTGGTCCACAAGGTCTCCAGATGGAGCGTTACCGAATGGCCGTGAACGCCAACATTGGCGACATGCCCGCCGGGTCGAACGAGCTCCGTGCAGAGCTCGAACGTTTCGGGTACACCGACGGCTTCGACCACAACGTCGGCACCTAGACCGTGAGTGAGCTCGTTCACGATCCCGACGACATCCTCACGACCGTTGTTGATCGTCACATCCGCGCCGAAGATTCGCGCCTTCTCGAGCCGCGAGTCGGCGAGGTCGATCACGACGATGCGTGCCGGCGTGTAGAGCTTCGCCGTCATCACGGTCGCAAGACCAATCGGGCCTGCGCCGACGATGACGACCGTGTCGCCGGCGTCGACCTTCCCGTTCAGGACGCCCACCTCATACGCTGTCGGCAGGATGTCCGCGAGGAAGAGGACCTGTTCGTCCGTCAGCCCTTCGGGCACCTTGTAGACCGAAGTGTCGACGAAGGGCACGCGTGCGTACTCCGCTTGAAGCCCATCGATCAGATGGCCGAAGATCCAACCGCCGCCTCCGGTGCAAAGACCGTAGTGGGCTTCCTTGCAGAATCGGCATCTACCACAAGATGTGATGCAGGACATGAGCACGGGGTCGCCTTCCGCAAATGTGGTCACTGCGGCTCCGGTCTCGACGACCGTGCCTACCGCCTCGTGACCCAGAACGGTCCCGGGCGTAACGGCGGGTACGTCGCCCTTCAGGATGTGCAGGTCGGTACCGCAGATCGTCGAGGAGTCGATTCGCACGATCGCATCACTCGGATCGATGATCGTGGGATCCGCTTTGGTCTCCCAGGCCTTTTCCCCGGGACCGTGGTAGATGAGTGCCTTCATCGTTTGCCTCCTGGTCGCTTGATCCGAGTCTCATCGAGACGAAGCCGATCGCCATCGGAGTAGCCACTGACCCTTACATGTGGTTTTTCCGCAGGATCGGCTGCGTGCCGTTACGAAGCGAAACCGCCCCGAGGTGGTGGAGCGGTTTCGCTTTTGGAAAGGGCCGGCGCCTGTCTCGGAAACCACCGGGCGCCGGCCCGGCTCAGGCCGCGACTAGGTCAGCGCACGGCAATCTGCTTGCGATGCAAGGCCGCAAAAGCCAGGACGATGAAGCCAATCCCGCTCAGCAGCAGTGCGATACCGACGACGATCCCGAACAGTCCGAGGCGGTCGGCCATGTATGACGTGTTGAGTGCAGTCGTGAGCGCGGTCTCGGTGACCCAGAGGTTCCGGATCCCGTTTGCAACCGGCTGCTTGCTCGCTGCATCGATCAGGGCGTACTGCGGATTGTCGGTGCCCCCGCCAACTGCGAGCTGTGCCTTGGGCGCGCCCGGCTTGGCCGTGAAGCGACCCATCTGTGCGTAGGTGAAACCGCCGGTCGCCTCGAGTGCATGAATTCGCATGTAGCTCGCGAACGCTCGCGCTCTCGGGCCGCTGTTGATCGCTTGACCCGCGACTGCGACCGTGGGGAGCGAGACATCGGTGAGACCGGCTGCCTTCGCCTCCTTGGCGATCAGCGCAGGCGTCATGTCAGCCGTGCCTGTGATCTTCTCGAGCTTCAGGCTGTCGGCGACCGTGGCGCGGCCGCTGAAGCCCATGATGATCGCCACGACGCCGAACGCGACCAGAATCGCGCCTGCGGCGAAGCCGCCCCACTCGAGGAGCTTCCGAAACAGGTCGCTTCTCGTATGCGCGACGTGCGTTGCTCGGTGATCAGCTGCGATGGTGCTCATCTCGTGCCTCCAATCCTTGATGGTGGTTCCGGGGTTCGCTCTCAGTCAAGCGCCACAGAGCGGAACCGCCATCGGCGTAGGCCCCCCTCTTTCCAAGGGAGAACCGCGATCGGGTTGCGGCTAACTACGGAGCGTTCTGAGACGATGAGCCGATGACCGCTCGGGAAGGGACCGATCGCCTCAGGGTGCTCGTCGAGACCGGGATCGCCATCAACGCCGAACTGTCGCTCGACGGAGTCCTGGAGCGGATCGTCGAGGCTGCGGCTCGTGTCACCGATGCGCACTACGCAGCCCTGGGCGTGATCGATCCAGCGGGAACGGGCCTAGAGCGGTTCGTGACGCACGGGATGACAGCTGAGGAGGAGACGCAGATCGGCGATCTCCCGCATGGCCGAGGAATTCTCGGCGTGCTCATTCGCGACGCGCACAACCTTCGTCTCCACAACCTGTCGGAACATCCGCGATCGGTGGGCTTTCCACCCGGCCACCCGCCGATGCGCACGTTTCTCGGCGTGCCGATCCTGCTGCGGGGCGTGGCCTACGGAAACCTCTATCTCACGGAGAAAGGTGGTGGCGGCGATTTCACAGACGAGGACGAAGAGCTGGTCTCGCTGCTGGCGGCGCAAGCCGCTGTCGCGGTCGAGAACGCGCGTCTCTACGAATCGGCCACGTCCTGGTCACAACAGCTCGAATCCCTGAACGAGATCGGGGGCGCACTCGTCGGGGAGCTCGAGCTCGGCCCGCTGCTCGACCTTGTCGCAACCCGCCTGCGCCAGTTGATCGGCGCACGCCTCGTCGCGATCGCGCTCCCGGCCGGCTCTGGGATCCGAGTCGCGGCTGCTGACGGGGAAGGCAAGGCCGATCTCGCGGCCTTCGATGTGCTCGAGCGGGACTCGAAGACGGGACGGGTCCTCGAGCGAGGGCGTAGCGAGCGCATCGACTCGCTTCTGGAGGATCCGGAGGTCAACCAGGAGGTGACTCGACGTCTCGGCGCCTCGACAGGTCTCTACGTGCCGCTCCTTTCGCGGCAACGACCCATCGGTGTCCTCGTTGCGCACGACAAGGTGGGCCGGGATCCGCGGTTCACGAGCGCAGACCTGCGACTCGCCGAGCAGTTCGCCAACCGCGCTGCGATCGCGGTCGATCTCTCACGGCGTGTCGCCCGCGATGCCCTACGCCGTGTCGTTTCGGGCCAGGAGCTGGAGCGACGCCGCCTCGCGCGTGAGTTGCACGACGAGACGGGCCAGGCTCTGACGTCGATCCTGCTCGGGCTACGGGCGGTCGAAGAAGCAGCCAGTGCTGACGAGACGAGCTCGGCCGCTGCGCGCCTCCGCAAGCTCGTCGTGGGGACGCTTCAGGACGTCCGGCGTCTGGCGGTGCAGTTGCGGCCTAAGGCACTCGATGACTTCGGGCTCGTCGCCGCAGTCGAGCACCTCGTGCAGACGTTCTCGGAGTCCACCGCGATCCGCGTCGACCTCGAGGCCCAACTCGGGGAGCAGCGCCTCCCGGCCGAGGTGGAGACGACGCTCTACCGCATCATCCAGGAAGCACTGACGAACATCGTGAAACACGCCGGCGCGTCAAGGGTGAGCATCCTCCTCGTTCGGGGAAGCGGGAGTGCAACGGTCGTGATCGAGGATGACGGGCAAGGCTTCGATCCAGCCAAACTGCGGGAGGAAGGCATGGGGATCATCGGCATGCGTGAGCGCGTGGAACTGCACGAAGGACGGTTGACGGTCGAATCGACACCCGGTTCGGGGGCGACACTCGCTGCGGAGGTGCCGTTGTGATCAGCGTCGTGCTCGTGGACGACCATGCTGTCGTCCGCTCCGGCATCCGTTTGCTCCTGGACGGTCAGGACGACATCGAGGTCATCGGCGAGGCAGGCAATGCCAAGGACGCGCTCTTTCGTGCCCGAGCCCTGAAGCCGGACGTCATTCTGCTCGATGTCGTCATGCCCGGCGAAAGCGGCATCGATGTGCTGCCGAAGCTCCTCGAGGAATCGCCCGAGACGAAAGTCCTCGTCCTCTCGATGCAGGACGATCCGAGCTACGTCAGGGAGGCCTTCGCCGCGGGTGCCCACGGCTACGTCCTCAAGGAAGCGGCCGACGAGGAGGTCGTGTCGGCAGTCCGCGAGATCGCGCAAGGGGGACGCTACGTTCATCCGACCCTCGGAGCGCGCATGGTCGCCGCCGATGCGGAGGAACGCGCCGCTGCCGAGGCGGATCCTCTCTCCGAGCGCGAGCGGGAGGTATTGCGGCTCCTCGCTCTGGGCCACACGAACCAGGAGATCGCGGAACTGCTCTACATCTCGGTGCGCACGGCCGAGTCGCACCGCGCGCACATCATGCAGAAACTACGGCTGGCAACGCGCGCTGAGCTTGTCCGGTACGCACTCTCACACGGACTGTTGGCGGAGGACTCCCCCTAGACGCCGAGCCCAACTCCGAGCTTGCTCGACTCCCGAGACCAGTAGAAGCGCTCGTGAGCCAGCCTGGGCGGGCCCTCGACGAGCTTGTGCCAGGGTCCAAAGGCGGCGGAGATCACCGCATCGTCGACGATGTCGTTGACGAGCCATTCCACCTCGGGACCTTCGAAGAGAAAGACGATCTCTCCCGCGGTCAGATATGCGGCGTGGCGGTGGAAGCCGAGCTCCGGGGTCGAACGGCGGGCCTGCTGCGATGAGTGCCTCGGCCTCCTCGTGCGCGCCTTCCCGCAAACGAGCGACGATCATCAAACGGTTCATCGGTACCTCCTTCAGGTCGGGTCGGCGAAGGCCGGCGGGCTCGTGAACGATCGCGCAGCCACCGCCGGCCTCGGAGGTCGCCCCTTGACGGCGGCGACCCGAGTGCGCGGATTGACGAACCTACTTGACGCGCACTGTCAGTCGGAGCACGTTGTCCTCGCCGATCGTCTTCATCGTCCCGGCCCAGACATAGTCCTCGCCGGGCTTGGTCGTGAAGCGGTACAGGCCCTTCTGCGCCAGCTTCACCGTGGCCGATGACGCAATCTTGCTCATCTTCGGATGCACAAGCAGCATCTTCGGACCAGCGGCCTGGACCAGCTTGTGCGGCATGACGTCGTTGTTCCTGAACCTCAGCACCGTTCCGGCTTTGACGGTGACGGACAACGACGGCTTGAAGGGCCCGGAGTTGAACGACCACGCATGGCAGCCGCGCGTCTGGTGCCTGATCGCGATCGTCCCGGTACCACTTGCGGGCGCCGCTGCTGTGGCTGCGAGCGCGGACAGCGCCGCGAGTGCGAGCGCCGCGCCACGAATCTTGTTTCTCCGTTGCATGACTTCTCCTTCGGTTTCGAACATTGAGCTCATTCTCGGGAGGGCGGGCTCCCTCGCCATCCGTCGTTGCCACAGAGGGTCTGCGGGTTTGCCGCAGGACCTCTGCGCCCGAGTGCTGATGCAATTGCGCGCGAGCGGGCGCACTCTTCGCACATGCGTCGACAGAGCTACGCGATCTGGTGGAACGAAGGCAATGGCCCTAAACACGTCGGCAAACTCGAAATCGGGCGTCTACACGCACTGCTCTCTGGCAACGGTTCGAGGAGCTTGGCGGTACCACTCGATGACATTGCGGTCGTGAAGTGCCTACGCGGCGAGGTTCAGATCGAGAGGAAACGCGCGAGCTCGCTCCGGATCGGGAGCCTCGATGCTCTCGGCACGCTGCTCGAGCTGGCTCACCTCCTCGAGGCCTGACCTCGCGAAAAGCCGGCAGTTGTTACGGTCGCAGCCTCTACCGAATAAGAGAGGAGCGGCTGATGTCCGCGTTCATCATCACCCGGATCCAGGTTGGCGACTACGACACGTGGAGGCCGATGTTCGACCAGGATCGCCCGCAGGCACGTGAGAAGGCGACGGCGCAGCGTGTCTTCCGCAACGCAGACGATCCGAACCACGTCTTCATCCTCCTCGAGTTCGCATCCGTTGAGGACGCCCAGGAAGCGCGGCAACGACTTGTCGAGTCAGGCGTCCTCGACCGGTTCGACGACAAGGACGGGCCGAACGTCGTGCAAGAGGCCTGACCTCGATCAGTTCCAGCCGACGACGGCCCACCGCCGGCCGGCGAAGCGGATCCAGAGCAGCCCGAGGCGCGCTGCGATCAGGACGTCGAGCGCGATCCAGACGCCTACGATCCCCCAGTCTCGAGCGAGAGCCGCCAGAGTGAGCGTGATGAAGAGCGCGCTCGCCGCGATCATCGACCACATGAGGTACGAGGTGTCTCCGGCACCGATCAGGATCCCGTCGAGTGCGAATACCGCACCCGCGAGCGGCTGCATCAGCACGAAGTAGGGCCAGAGCTCCGCCGCCTCGTGCAGCACGGCCGGGTCGCTCGTAAAGGCACGTGGCACGACGTGCGCGAGCGGCAGGAGCACGATTGCGAATCCAAGGCCGACGACGACCGACCAGCCGATCATCCGGACGGCCGACGCATGGGCGCTCTCGGGATCGCCGGCGCCGAGCATGCGGCCGACGATCACCTGGCCCGCGATTGCGACCGAGTCCAGGACGAGCGCGAGAAAGAAGAAGAGCTGCGAGGCGATCTGGTGCGCCGCCAGCTGAGGATCCCCCATGCGTGCGCAGACCGACGCCGCAACGAGAAAGGAGGCGTAGAGAGCGGCCGTCCGGACGAAGATCTGGCGGCCGACGCGCAGCATGGGACGCATCGCGCTCAGGCTTGGGCGTTTGGTGTCCGCATGCGGCCGCAGTAACTCGACGGCGAACGCAAGACCCATGCCGGTCTGCGCGATGGCCGTTCCCGCGGCGGAGCCCGCTATGCCCCAGTGGAAGCCATACACGAAGAGCACCTCGAGGACCGCATTCGCGACGTTCGCGACGACGACGATCTCGAGAGGGCGGCGCAGGTTCGAGACGCCACGGAGGTAACCCTGACCCGGAAGCGCGATCAGCGCGGGCAGCAGCCCGATCGCCGCGATCCGAAAATACGTCAGCGCGTAGTCGCCCGACCTCCCGTGAGCCCCGAGTGCATGCAGGAGCGGACCGGCGAGCGCCTCGCAGACGATGAGCAGAAGAGCACCGATCCCGAGGGAGACCCAAAGGGCCTGAGCCGCGAGGCGAGCTGCGCGCTCGTGCTCGCCGGCGCCGGAAGCGCGTGCGACGACCGCAGTCGTCCCGTAGGTGAGGAAGTTGAAGATCGTGAACGCCCCGGCGAGCACCGTCCCCGCAAGTCCAAGCGCTGCGAGCTGCGGCCGGCCGAGGTGCCCGACGATCGCCGTGTCGACGAGAACGTAGAGCGGCTCTGCCGCCAGTGCGCCGAGTGCGGGAAGCGCCAGGCGAAGGATCTCGCGGTCGTGTGCAGAGCGCAGGCGTCCCACGGCTGGACGAAGAGTGTCACGCCCGTCGACCTGGCCGGACGACTCAGCGAATCAGCTGATACGGCACCGATACGAGAATCACGCGCGGCTCGAAGAGGAGGAGACGTTTGAGATACAGAGCTCGTTGGTTGTGGAGCAGGCGACGCGGACCGCGAATGACGAGCTCCGGCATCACGACGATGACCTCCGTGCTCTCATCGTCCGTGAGCTGGCGCAGGTAGGAGAGCAGGGGCGCGCCGATGTCTCGATAGGGCGCGTCATCGATCTCCAGCGGGATCTGCGCGCCCTGAGTGAGCCACTCTTGCCTGAGTGTGTCGCCGTCCTCCGTGCTGAAGGCGAAGCTGACGGCCCGGGTGTCCTTGATTCCCAACGTGCGCGCGTAGTTGACGGCCCGCATCGACGTCGCATTCACACCGGAGACGAGGACGCGGACGATTGCTCGTTCCGGGGGCGCTTCGCTTGCCCCAGCCAGCGCCGGCACATCTGCGACGACCACCCCGGGCTCGGAGAGAAGCCGTAGCTTCAGGAGCAAGGCGCGCGGGCTCCGGATCGCCTCGAGCAACGACGCCTGCCGGAAAAGCTCTGGGATGACGACGGTGACGAAGCTCGATTCGCCGCGTGGCAAGCGCCAAACCTGCTCGAGCACCGCTTGGTTGAAGCCGAACGATCGATCGAGGATCTCGAGGTGTGACTGTTCGTCGGAGAAACGAAACCACCGGGGCTTGATTCCAGGATCGGCTCCCCGTGCCGGGATGTGGATTGCGCGAAACTTCCCACCGCCCGTCGTCCGCGCGAACCAGAGCGCGTCCGCGGTCGCCTCGTCGATCGACTCCACCAACAGGAGGGTCGTGTTGCTCGGCGGTGGAGCCGCGACGACAGCTGCCGCGCCGGCGTTGAGCCTGCGCTCGATGCCACGATAGTGGCGGCGGATGCCGTAACACGCCAGCACGAGCAAGGGGATCGCGACGATCACGAGCCAGGCGCCGGCAGCGAACTTCGTCACGATCACCACCGCGGCAACGATCCCCGTCGCCGTGGCGCCGACGCCGTTGACGAGCGCGCGGTAGCGCCAGCGCGGACCTCCGACGCGTCTCCAGTACCGGATCATTCCGGCCTGCGAGAGCGTGAAGGCGGTGAAGACGCCGATCACGTAGAGGTGGATCAGCGAGTCGACGCTCGCGCTGTACACCCACAGCAGCAGGGCCGCCAAGGTCGCAAGGACGAGCATCCCGTTCGAAAAGACGAGCCGGTCACCCAGGTTTGTGAACTGACGCGGCGCGAAGCCGTCTCTGGCCAGCAGCGCAGCAAGCCTCGGGAATCCCTGGAAGGACGTGTTGGCCGCAAGGACAAGCACGCCGAGAGTCAGGAACTGCACGGCGTAATACATGAAGCCGGCGGCAGAGCCCGCAGGGAAGGTTGCGCGGGCGATCTGAGACAGCACCGATGCGGTGCCACTCGGGCGGGCGTGCTCTCGGACAGCAAGAAAGGAGACGCCGAGAAAGAGGGCGATCGCAATGCCGCCGAGAATGGCGAGTGTGGCTGCGGCATTCTTGCCGTGTGGGCGCCGAAACGCATTGACGCCGTTCGCGATCGCCTCGACCCCGGTGAGAGCGGTCGAGCCGGAGGAGAAGGCTCGCAAGAGGACGAAGACGGTGATGCCGCCGGCACCGGTTGCGATCGGATTCGGAACGTGCGCGTGGGGCGTCGAGCCGATGAGAGTCTTCGCCAGGCCAACGCCGACGAGCACGAACATCGCCGTCACGAAAGCGTAGGTCGGTAGAGCAAAAGTGAGTCCCGACTCACGGATCCCACGCAAATTGACGAGCACGATGACACCCAGGCAAGCGAGTGAGAGCACCACTTTGTGCGACGACAGCGAAGGCGCCAGGGATGTGACGGCGAAGATCCCGGCAGCGATCGAAACTGCGACCGTGAGCACATAGTCGACGAGCAGGGCTGCAGCTCCGACGAGGCTGGGAAGCGTGCCGAGATTGTCCTTCGCGACGATGTACGCACCACCGCTCGTCTCATATGCGCGAACGGTCTGTCGATAGGAGGCAACGACGATCGCGAGCAACCCCGCGATGGCGAGGGAAATCGGGAAGACGAGATGAGCCGAAGCCGCTGACGCGGCGACGAGCACGACGAGGGCCGACTCGGTTGCGTACGCAACCGAGGACAGCGGATCGGAGGCGAAGATCGGCAGAGCCAGGGTCTTCGGCAGGAGCGTCTCCTCGAGCTCCCCGCTCGCCATCGGGCGCCCGACGATCGCCCGCTTGAGCGGCCGGACCGGCCCCATTTCAGGCAACGCACGACTCATGTAGCCGCCCGCGCTTTTATGGCCGGCGAGGCTGCGATCATCACCGGGCACGGCGCGTCGTGAAGCACCGACCACACGTCGCGCGAGAATGGATGGCGGAAGCCGCGCTGCGACTCGATTGAGGCTCCCAACACAACGAGAGAGGCGCGCACGTCCTCGGCGGCGTCGGCGACAGCGCGTCCGAGCTCACCGGGACGCGCGCGGACGATCTGTCCGTGCGCACCGATCCCGTAGCTTTCGGCCAGCGCGCGCTCACGACTGAGCTCGACACGAAGAATCCTTTCCTCACTGTGGAAGTGAGCATCGAGAGGCAGCTCCCAGTCGACGAAGAGCGGTGCGAGCAGGAGGACGCGTGCACCACGATCGGCGGCCAGCCGGCAAGCCAGGTCGAGCGCATGGCCGGTGTGCTCGTCGTCGAGCAACGGGACGAGGACCATGCGGTGGCGGCCGGCGAGGCCGCGGGCTGCTCTGCGCAGGCGGCGACGGCCTCGGCCGAGCCGGTGGCGAGAGAGCAAGCGGCGTAAAGCTGCCATCCGACCAACGTAGGTCGAGGTACGTCAAGGCCGGCTCAAGATCGAGCGGTCGGGCCTCAAGATGGTCTCAGGACGGTCGCACCAGCCGATAGCCCGCTCCTGGTTCGGTCAAGAGGAACCGTGGACGCGCGGGGTCCGGCTCGATCTTGCGGCGAAGCTGCGAGACGTACACGTGGAGGTAGTGCGACTCGGCGCCATACTTCGGCCCCCAGACCTCACGCAGGATCGTCGGGTGCGTGAGCAACCTTCCCTCGTTACGAACGAACAGGCGCAGCAGCTCGAACTCGGTCGGCGTCAGCGCTACGGGCCGGCCTTCTAGGGTCACCAACCGCCGCTCGAGGTCGACGACGAGGTCTCCGAGCTGCACCACGGCATCGGTCACTCCGTCCACTCTTCGCAACGCCGCGCGCAGACGCGCGAGCAGCTCGTCGATTCCGAACGGTTTCGTGACGTAGTCGTCTGCGCCCGCGTCGAGGGCCGCGACCTTCTCCTGTTCGTCTCCGACGGCGGAAAGAACGAGGATCGGCACGTCTGTCCACGTGCGCAGCTCGCGACAGACCTCGATGCCGCTTGTGTCCGGGAGCACCAGATCCAGGATCACGGCGCCGGGCGGGCGCATCGCCGCATCGGCGAGCGCTTCGGCCGCAGTCGCGGCCACACCGACCTCATATCCCGCGCCTTGCAAGCTCGCCCGCAACGCACGCAGGATCTGCGGCTCGTCGTCGACAACGAGGATCCGTACGCTCATCGCACGAGAGCCGCACGTTCGTCAACGGCCGGGAGAGCGAGCACGAAGGTGGATCCCGCGGTGTCCGGCGCCGTCGCCTCGACCCAGACACGGCCGCCGTTGGCCTCGGCGAACCCCCGCGCGATCGCCAGACCAAGACCGCTGCCGCGGCCGACTCCACTCCCTCGTTCGAACGCATCGAAGATCCGTTCACGATCGGCCTCGGCGACACCCGACCCGTGATCGCGGACACGGATGACGACACGACCGGGCTCGGCAGCGGCCGAGACCTCGACCGAATCGGCCGGCGAGGAGAACTTCAGTGCATTCTCGAGTAGGTTGACGAGCACTCGTTCGACATGTGCCGCGTCGACTCGAATCGGCGCAAGTTCCGGAACCGAAACCACGTGGACGCGATCGGCGTCCAAGCCGAGTTGCTCGAGGGCCCGCGCGAGCAAAGTGTCGATCGTCCACAGCTCGGGCTTTCGCGACGCAGGGCCCGCCTCGAGGCGCGAGAGGTCGAGGAGGTTGTCGACGAGGCGCTCGAGCCGCCCGACTTCGATCCGAATGGCCTCGAAGAGCCCATTGCGTTCTTCCGTGCTCAGCTCGAAGGTCGGATTGCCAAGTCCTTCGCTCGCCGTTCGAATCGCGGTCAGAGGTGAGCGCAGGTCGTGGCTCACGGCATGAAGGACTGCCGTCTTGGCCGCGTCGCTTTGGCGAAGGGTCTCGGCCTGCACCGCCTCACCCGCGAGCCGGCGCGAGCGCGTGGCAAGCTCGCTGACGACAACGGCTACGGCGATGTAGACGGCGAGCGCCACCCAGTTCGCCGAGTCATGCAGGGCCAAAGTATGAACCGGGGGAAGAAAGAGGAAGTTGAAGGCCAGCATCGAGGCAACCGAGGCCGGGATCGCATAGGCCAGGCCGTAGAGAACGGCAACCGCCACGACGGCAACGACGTAGAGGACGCCGAGGCTGAGCACCGGAGCCACCGGGCGCAGCGCGAAAACCGCTCCTGTAACGAGAGCGACAGCCACGACGCTCACCAGCACGCCTGTGACGCGCTTCGTCCACAGCCCACTTAGGCCCGGCCGCTCCATGTCTGTTACAGAGGATAGGCCGACGCAGTCGGGTCGACGACGGTCGTGCCGCCGTCGACCATGATCGTTGCGCCGGTGACGTACGCGGCCGCGGGTGAGGCGAGGAACGCAATCACAGCCGCGATCTCCTCGGGCTGCGCGGGCCGGCCGAGCGGATTCTGCCTGTGCGCAAGAGCGTAGGCGCCCTCGCGGTCGATTCCCTGCGCACGCGCCACTTCGTCCATGTCCTCGTCGGCCATCGGCGTTCGCACCCAGCCGGGGCAGACCGAGTTCGCCCGGACGCCTTGGCGGCCGTAGTCACTGGCGACGCACTTGGCGAGCATGATCAGCCCCGCTTTGGAGACGCAGTAGGACGTCCACCCGGGACCGGCCAGGACGCCGTTGACCGAGGCGACGTTGACGACGGCGCCGCGGCGCTCGATCAGATGCGGCAGCGCGAGCTTCGTCGTCAGAAACGCACCGGTGAGATTGATCCGAAGTGTCTGCTCCCATTGCTCGAGCGACTCCTCGAGCAGCGGGCCGCCGTCGCCGACGCCCGCGTTGTTGACGACTGCGTCGATGCCGCCGAAGCGCTCGACCGTCGCGTGGATTGCAGCTGCAGCCTCTTCGGCTGATGCGACATCGGCGGGAGCCGCGATCGCCTCTCCCCCGCTCCCACGAAGCTCGTCTGCGAGCTCTTCGAGCAGCGCGGCACGACGCCCGACCAGTGCGACCGCGTACCCGTTCCTGGCGAACGCGTGCGCGGTTGCACGGCCGATACCGGTAGCCGCTCCGGTCACAAGCGCACACCGCGTAGCCGCCGCCATGGCAGCTAGTCAACCACAGGCACTGCGTCAGCTAGTCGATCGCCGCCGATGACGGCTTCGCCGGCGTCGGCCGCAAACGCACCGGATCGAAACTATGACCGAGCGAAGTCATCATGGCTCGGCGGAGCCGAGCCGGACTTCGCTCGGTTAGTGACCGGCCTCGTGACTCGCGCCAGGAGGCTGGCCGCGCCCCCCGGAATGAGCAGCACGATCAGTATCAGCGTGATCCCGAAGACGACCGGGCCCGCCTGCTTCGCGAACTGCAGGTGCAGGATCGGAGGCGACTGTGCGTAGATGGGCAAGAACTCGAGGACGAGCGCTCCGACGATCACGCCCGACAGCGAGGAGAGACCGCCGATGACGACGCTCGCGAGCAGGAGCAGTGACAGCGTCACCGGGAACGTATCCGGATTGATGTACGAGACCTGGATCGCGAACAGCGCGCCCGCGACTCCTGCGTATGCCGCCGAGATGCCGAACGCGAGCGTCTTGTAGACGGCCGGGCTGACGCCTGACGAGACCGCCGCGACCTCGCCGTCGCGAATTGCGCGCCAGGCACGTCCGACGCGGCCGCGCACCAGTAGCCAGGCGACGACGAACAGGATTCCGGCGCACACCCATGCTTCGTAGTAGAGCCAGTGCGGGGTCGAGACGTGCCAGCCGAACGGTGCATGCGGGAGCGGAAGCGACAACCCGCCGCTGCCGCCGGTCAGATGCTCGAACCGCTTCGCGACTGCGGGCAGCGAGACGGAAACGGCCAATGTCGCCAGCGCTAGCGAGACGCCCGCGAGACGTAGCGCGGGTATCCCGAACAGGCAGCCGATCACGCCTGTGACGAGGCCGGCGATCGGAATCGTGAGGATCGCGCGCATCCCGTGCTGGGGCAGGACATGCGAGGCCTGCTGCCCGAGGAGCTCGAACCCGCTCCGCCCGAGGATGAGCAGCGCCGCCGTGTACCCGCCGATCGCCATGAACGCGGCATGGCCGAGCGTGATCTGCCCGTTGTAACCGGTGAGGATGTTCAGTCCGAGCAGCGCGACGAAGTAGATCCCGACGTACGTGAACTGCCCCAGGCGAAACTCACTCGTGAATCGCGGCAACAGCACGATCACGAGGACAGCCCCGGCCAGCACGAGACCCCGAAGCGCCGGAGTCAGCGCTCGCCGCATCAGACCTTCCTCACCACGACACGACCGAAGAGACCGGACGGCCTGATCACGAGGACGACCAGCAGCACTGCCAAAGCGGTCGGGAGCCTGAGCTCCTGCCCGACGAAGTTGACATAGGCACCGAGCAGGTTGATGACGACGCCGATCAGGAGACCGCCGACGACCGCACCCACCGGACTGTCGATCCCCCCGAGGACCGCAGCGGCGAACGCGTAGATCAGGACGACGAGCATCATGTCCGGGTCCAGGAAGACGGTCGGCGCGGCCATCATCCCTGCGATCGCACCGAGCACGGCCGCGAATCCCCAGCCGAGGGCGAGCATCCATCCCACTCGAACCCCCATCAACCGGCTCGCGCCGGGGTTGAACGCAACCGCCCGCATCGCGAGCCCCAGCGTCGTGAGCCGGAAGAAGAGCCAGAGTGCGACGACCGTGCCCAGACACACGCCGAAGGTGCCGATGTCCTGGACGGAGATGGAGACGCCGCCGACGACGACCGAGCGATTGGGAAACGGGCTGTCGAAGGCCTTCACCTCGGGCCCGAAGATCCACCCGACGAGCCCGTTGATTGCGATGAACATCCCGATCGTCAGAATCACGATCACGATCTCCGGGCGATGCTCGACCGGACGGATGAGCACCCGCTCGACCGTCACGCCGGCACCGAAGGCGATCAACAGCGTCAGGACGAACGCCGGCCAGTAGCCGAGGCCGTGGTGCATCATCGACCAGGCGACGTACGTTGTGAACGTCGCCATCTCGCCCTGCGCGAAATTGACCACGTTCGTCGTCTGGTAGATCAGGACGAGCGCGAGCGCGAGGCTCGCATAGATCGCGCCGGCCGCGAGACCACTCGTCACCTGCTGCGCGAACTCCGTCCAGACAAATGCGAGCGGGAGTGCCACTAGTACCCGAGGTAGGACTTGCGGACGCCTTCGTGTCGGCGAAGCTCGGCGCTGTCGCCCTCGATCGCCACCTGCCCTACCTCCAGCACGTAAGCGCGGGCTGCAGCGTCGAGGGCGACGTTCGCGTTCTGCTCGACGACCAGCACCGTCAGACCGTCGTCGGCATTCAGCTCTTTGACGATGCGGAAGAGCTCCTGGACGACCGTCGGCGCCAGCCCGAGGGACGGCTCGTCGAGCATCAACAGCCGCGGCCGGCCGACGAGGGCACGGGCGAGCGCGAGCATCTGCTGCTCGCCGCCGCTGAGCGTGCCCGCCTGCTGATTGCGCCGGCGCTCCAGCCAGGGGAAGTACTTGAAGACTCGCGGAGCCTCCACGCGCAGCGTCCGACGCTCGCCGCGAACGTACGCGCCCATCCGGAGGTTCTCCCAGACACTGAGCTGCGTGAACAGGCCACGTCCTTCGGGGACATGTGCGATCCCCGCGCGCGCGACTGCGTCCGGCTTCCCACGTGCGATCTGCTTGCCTTCGAAGACGATCTCGCCGGTGTGACGCACGGTTCCCGAGACCGCGCGTAGCGTCGTCGTCTTCCCGGCCCCGTTCGCTCCGAGCAGGGCGACGATCTCCCCGTCCGCCACCGTCAGCGAGATCCCGTGCAGCGCCTTGATCGGCCCGTAGCGCGCCTCGACGCCGCGGAGCTCAAGCAGCGTCGACACGTTCCGCTCCGAGATATGCCTCGATCACGGCTGGATCCGCCTGCACCTCGCTGGGGGTGCCGGCGGCGATCTTGCGGCCGAAGTTGAGGACGTGCACGCGGTCGGAGACCGACATGACGAGGTTCATGTGGTGCTCGACGAGCAGGATCGTCAGGTCCAGATCACGCTGAAGGCGGCGGATGAGGTCAGCGAGCTCGCCGACCTCCTCGTGATTGAGCCCGCCGGCGGGCTCGTCGAGCAAGAGCAGGGTCGGCTTGGCCGCGAGAGCGCGCGCGAGCTCGACTCGCTTGAGCGTGCCGAACGAAAGTCCACCGGGAAGCCGTTGGCCGAGTTCGCCGAGCTCGAGATATTCGAGGACATGCTGCGCCTGTTTGCGGCTGCGACGCTCCGAGAAAGGACGAAGCCGCGCGTGCGCGCCGACGAGCACGTTCTCGAGGACGGTCATGTTCTGGAACAGCACGACGTTCTGAAACGTGCGCGCGATCCCGAGTCGCGCCATCCGATAGGCAGGTGTTCGAGTCAGGTCTTTCCCTTGGAACACAATGCGGCCGCTGTTCGGGCGGTAGAGGCGGGTGACGAGATTGAAGAGCGTCGTCTTCCCGGCGCCGTTCGGCCCGATCAGCCCGACGATCTCTCCCTGCTCCAAGTCGAGCGAAACATCCGCGAGAGCCACGATCCCACCGAACCGGCGCGTGACGTCCTCGATCGCAAGAAGCGCCATCGGACGCGGGATGATATGACCGTCCCGACCGAGTATGCATTTCGACGGTGGCCAGTCATGGATCGCGGCGTCGTCCTGAGCGAGGTCGGGCGCTTCGGCCTCGAAGAGATCGAGGTCGACGCGCCGGGAGAAAACGAGGTCCTCGTCCGAATCGAGGCGAGCGGCGTCTGCCACAGCGACCTGCACCTGGTCGAGACCGGCTGGGCTCATCGGTTGCCCGTGCTGCTGGGCCACGAAGGAGCAGGCGTCGTCGAGGAGGTCGGAGGCGCCGTCACCACGCTCGCGCCGGGAGATCGCGTCGTGCTCGGCTGGCGCTCTCCTTGCGGTGCCTGTCGCTGGTGCGTGCGCGGCGACGTACGCCGTTGCCGCACCCCGCCGGGAGTACGGGATCGCCTGCATCTCGCCGACGGTCGCTCGCTTTCGCAGACGTTGCAGCTGGGGACGTTCGCCACGCGCACCGTCGTCCATTCGGCAGCGGCGATCCCCGTTGCCGACGAGTTACCCGCGGAGCAGGCGTGTCTGATCGGTTGCAGCGTTGCCACGGGTATCGGCTCGGTCCTGAACACCGCGGAAGTCTGGGCGGGAGCCCGCGTCGCCGTGATCGGGTGCGGCGCAGTGGGTCTGTCAGTCGTCCAGGGTGCCCGACTCGCAGGAGCCTCGGAGATCTTTGCGCTCGATCTCGAGGAACGGAAACTCGCGGCGGCAGAACGTTTTGGCGCGACACACCGCGGACCCGGCGAGAAGCTCGACTTCGTCTTCGACGTCGTCGGCCGGCCCAAGACGGTAGTCCAGGGTCTCGACATGCTCGGTCACGCCGGGACGCTCGTTTACATCGGTCTCCCGCAGCCCGGCGCGGCGGCCGCGATCGACCTTCAGCAGCTCTTCGACCGCAGGCTCAGAGTCGTCGTGTCGCACGGCGGCGACCACGTGCCCGCAGTCGATTTCCCGCAGCTCGTCGCCTGGGCGCGCGAGGGCAAGATCGATCTCGCCGGAATGGTCACGAAACGGGTCGGGCTCGAGGACGTCGCACCGGCGTTCGACGACCTCAAGTCGGGCGAAGTGATCCGTTCGGTGATTCTGTTCTAGATTCCGAGTGTGAACCTTCGCGACAGTCCTGACGAAGTCGCCTTTCGCGGACGAGTCCGGGCCTGGCTGGCGGAGAACCTTCCGGCCGAAACGGGTCGTGACTGGAGCCGGAAGATGTTCGATGCGGGCTATGCCGGTTTGACCTGGCCCGAGGAGTACGGCGGCCGCGGCGCGCCCTACAGTCACCAGGCGATCGCGCTCGAGGAGTTCGCGCGCGCCGAGGCTCCGAATCACATGAACGTGATTGCGCTCGGGATGGCCGGACCGACGATCATGGCGCACGGCACCGAGGAGCAGAAGCAGCGCTACCTCCCGAAGATGCTCTCCGCGGAGGAGATCTGGTGCCAGGGTTTCTCCGAGCCGGGAGCCGGCTCCGACCTGGCGGCGGTACGGACGCGGATCGAGCCGACGGACGGGCATTTCCTCATCAATGGGCAGAAGGTGTGGTCGTCGCTCGCGCATGAGGCGGACTTCTGCATCCTCGTCGGCCGCGGCGACCCGGAATCGCACGGCCACGCCGGCCTGACCTACGTGATCGTCGACATGCACGCGCCGGGGGTCGAGGTGCGGCCGCTCCGTCAGATCACCGGCGAGGCCGAGTTCAACGAGATCTTCTTCACGGACGTCGAGGTTCCGCGCGAGAACCTGCTCGGCGAGATCGGCGGCGGCTGGCAGGTCGCGATGACGACGCTGCTGCACGAGCGTGGCACGCTCGGCTTCGCTCTCACCGGAACGCTCGACGCACAGGTCAACAAGCTGATTGCGTTGACGAAGGAGCGCGCAGCCGACGATCCGATCATCCGCGACCGCGTTGCGCAGGAATGGATCGAGCTGCAGGCGTTGAAGCTGACGAACTACCGGTCGCTGACGACGTTGATCCAGACCGGCATTCCCGGGCCCGAGGGCTCCGGCTCCAAGCTGCACTGGTCGGAGCAGAACCAGCGTCTGACGAAGCTGGCGCTGGAGATCCTCGGCGGCGAGGACGACGGCTACTGGGGCTACCAGCAGCTCCGCAGCCGTGGGAACACCATCGAGGCGGGAACGAGCGAGATCCTGCGCAACATCATCGCCGAGCGCGTGCTCGGCCTGCCGAGATCACGCTGATGCAGTTCGCCTTCACCGAGGAGCAGGAAATGCTGCGGCGCGAGGCGCGTGAGGTGCTCGCCAACGGCGGCTGGGGTCGAGAGGAGCTGGACGAGCTGGGTTTCCTCGATCGTGCGGTGTTGTTCGAAGAGGCAGGTCGCGCGAATCGCGGCGAGGAGTTCTTCGACGCGGCTGCCCCGGAAAACGAGCAGCTCGCCGCCCTTGCGCTGGAGGCGGCCGGAATCGCGCGCCGCGCGCTCGAGCTCGGCGTGGAGCACGCGAAGACGCGCGAGCAGTTCGGCCGGCCGATAGGCGTCTACCAGGCTGTGGCGCATCCACTCGCCGATACGTACGTGGACACGGAGCTCGCGCGCTCGATCGCGTACTGGGCGGCGTGGTGCGTCGCCGAGGATGACGAGCAGGCGCCGATCGCCGCAGCGGCCGCGAAGAGCTACGCGAGTGACGTCGCGGTCAGCGCGTGTGAGCGCGCGATCCAAGTATTGGGTGGCATCGGCTTCACGTGGGAGCACGTCCTGCACCGCTACTACAAGCGGGCGCTCTGGATCCAGGCCCACGGCGGCTACCCGCGCGAGCTGCGCGCGAAGGTCGCGGCCTGGCTGCTCGACCGCTGATGAAAGGAGGAGCGATGGACGGTCTGATGATGGATTTCCCGCTGACGCTTCCGACTTTGCTTCGGCGGGCGGATACGTACTTCGGCGAGAAGGAGATCGCCACCCGGCTGCCCGACAAGTCCTTCCACCGTTACACCTACGCCGATATGACGCGCCGCGCGAAGCAGCTCGCAGTGGCGCTTCAGGCGCTGGGCCTCGCGCGCGGTGATCGCGTCGCCACGCTCAGCTGGAACCACTACCAGCATCTGGAGGCGTACTTCGGAATTCCATGCGGCGGCTTCGTCTTGCACACCCTCAACCTGCGCCTCCATCCCAACGACATTGGGTACATCGCCGCGCACGCGGGCGACCGGGCATTGATCGTCGATGCGAGCCTGGCGCCGCTGGTCGAGCAATTCCGCAACCAGACGCAGATCGAGCACGTGTTCGTGGTCGAGGATTCGTATGAGGAACTGCTCGCGTCTGCGAATCCAGACGCATGGGTCGAGCCCGAGCTCGACGAGAACGAGGCGGCCGCGATGTGTTACACGAGCGGCACCACCGGCATGCCGAAGGGCGTCGTGTACTCGCACCGGTCGACGATCCTGCACACCCTCGGCGTCGCGGCTTCCAACCCGCTCGGGTTCGGCATTTCCGAGCAGGACGCGCTCCTTCCGGTCGTCCCCATGTTCCACGCGAACGCGTGGGGCTATCCGTATCTCGCTGCGATGGTCGGATCGAAGCTGGTCTTCCCTGGCCCGTATCTCGATCCGGAGAGCCTGCTGGACGCCTTCGTCGAGGAGCGCGTGACCTGGACCGCGGGCGTGCCGACGATCTGGCTCGGAATTCTGCAGCTCCTCGACGCATACCCCGGCCGCTGGGATTTGTCGCGTATGAAGGGAATGCTCGTCGGTGGCTCGGCGGCGCCGCGGGCGATGATCGCCGGGTTCAAGGAACGCCACGATCTCCTCGTCTGTCATGGGTGGGGAATGACCGAGACCTCCCCGGTCGCATCGGTGGCGGCGCTGCTCGGGGAGACCGCGAACGCCGACGACGACACGAAATTCGACTACCTCGCGATGCAAGGCATCCCGCTCGCACTCGTCGAGCTGCGGGCTCGCGACGACTCGGGGAACGAGATTCCACGTGACGGCGAGACGATGGGTGAGCTCGAGGTACGGGGCCCGTGGGTGGCGTCCGCGTACTACGAGACACCGGAGCAGAGCGATCGCTGGACCGACGACGGCTGGTTCAAGACGGGTGACATCGTCTCGTTCGATCCCAAGGGTCACATCCAGATCAAGGACCGGTCGAAGGACGTGATCAAGTCGGGCGGCGAGTGGATCTCGTCGGTCGACCTCGAGAACGCGTTGATGGCGCATCCCGCGGTCGCCGAGGCTGCGGTGATCGCGGTTCCGGACGAGAAGTGGGCAGAGCGGCCGCTTGCAGCGGTAGTGCTGAAGAACGGTGCGTCGGCAACCGCGGAGGAGTTGCGGGAGTTCCTCGCGCCGCAGTTCGCGAAGTGGTGGCTCCCGGATCGGATCGAGTTCGTGACCGAGATCCCGAAGACGGCAGTCGGGAAGTTCCGCAAGACGGCGCTCCGCGAGCAGTTCACGCCACAGCCGGCTGTGACGACGACTTAGCAGCGGGTCCTGGCCCGTCCTAACGCGCTGCTATCCCGTTACGCAATCGACACCGAATCCCCGTCCGAAACGGGCATCCGTTGGGGTCAGACCCGAAAACGTGACGCCGGCGTGACAAGACCGAGCCGGAACAGCGACCTGCCGGACCCGGGCTGCGACTTCGTTACAGAATCGGCACCTAATCCCCGTCCGAAACGGGCATCCGTTGGGGTCAGACCCGAAAACGTGACGCCGGCGTGACAAGACCGAGCCGGAACAGCGACCTGCCGGAGCCGCGCTGCCACGTCGTGTTACACACAGGCCAGCCACGAGCCGAAGCCGCCGGGGAAGGCTCAATGGGTCAAGTCGTCAGTTCGGCGACCTTGACGAGCGCCTTGCCTCGGTTCTCGCCCTTGAGCATCCCGATGAATGCGCGCGGTGCGTTCGCCAATCCTTTCGTGACGTCCTCGCGCCAGTGAATGTCTCCGTTTGCCACCCACTGCGCGAGCCTGCTGGCCGCTTCGTCATAGCGGTGTGCGTAATCGAAGACGAGGAAGCCCTCCATTCGCGCACGGAACACGACCAGCAGACCGGGATGGAACGTCGGCTCCGGCCTCGGGGCGTTGTAGAGGGAGACTTGCCCGCAGATGACGATCCGTGCCCCGAGATTCAGTTGCCTCTGCACGGCCTGCGAGATTTCGCCGCCGACGTTGTCGAAGTACACGTCGACGCGTTCGCTACGCAGTTTCTCCGTGAGGTCATCGCTCTTGTAATCGATCGCTACGTCGTAGCGGTAGAGCTCGGTCAGATCGCTGGTCTTTTCTGGCCCGCCAGCGATGCCGACCGTGCGGCAGCCCGCGAGCTTCGCCAGCTGGCCGGCGATCTGTCCGACCGCACCCGCAGCGGCGGAGACGACGACCGTGTCGCCTGGCCGCGGCCTGCCAATGTCGAAAAGTCCGAAGTACGCAGTGAATCCGGTCAGGCCCACGGCGTGCAGCGCCAGCGTCGGCGGGTCGAACACCGTTGGCACCTGGCGGAGCGTTCCGCCACGGGCGGTCGCGTATTCCTGCCAGCCGAGCTGCCCGACCACGAGGTCGCCCGGGCTGAACCGCGAATCGTTGCTCTCGACGACCTCGCCGAGGTTCACGGACGTGATCACGTCCCCGACCTCCAGCGACTTCGCGTACGAACGCGCATCGCTCATCCGTCCACGCTGGTACGGGTCGACCGAGGCCCACAGAACGCGCACGAGCACCTCGCCCGCCTCGGGCGAGTCGACATCGACCTCGTCGAGCGCAAAATCCGAGTCCTGCGGGAACCCGACCGGCCGCGCGGCCAGAGTGATGCGGCGATTCACCGGCATGCGTTTAGCATCGCAGGTCGTGCGTCTCGGCTTCTACATGGGTTATGCGCCACCGGGAACGAATCCGCTGGAGCTCGTGGCGCTCGCCCAGGAAGCGGAGAAGCTCGGCTACGACTCCGCGTGGGCGGCGGAAGCCTGGGGCACGGACGCGGTCACAGTGCTGACCTGGCTCGCCGCCACCACGTCGACGATCAAGATCGGGTCGGCGATCATGCAGATCCCGGGGCGCACGCCGGCGAACACCGCGATGACGGCGGCGACGCTCGACCTCATGTCGGGCGGACGCTTCCTGCTCGGGCTCGGCACGTCCGGGCCGCAGGTCGTCGAGGGCTGGCATGGACAACCGTGGGGGAAACCGATCACGAAGACGCGCGAGTACGTCTCGATCGTGCGCGCGGCGCTGCGACGCGAGGCGCTCGAGTTTCACGGCGACCAGTACGACATCCCTTACTCGGGCAGCGACGCGACGGGCCTCGGCAAGCCCCTGAAGCTTCTCGTCAGGCCGCTGCGCGAATCGATTCCGATCTATCTCGCCGCGCTCAGCCCGAAGAACGTGCGCACCGCGTTCGAGATCGCGGACGGGTGGCTGCCGATCTACTTCTCGCCGGAGCGTGCACGCGACGCGTTCGGCTACGAACCGCGGGAGGGTTTTGACATCGCGCCCGCGGTCAACGTCGTCGTCTCCGCTGACCTAGAGGCGGCGAGGGACACGATACGACCGCTGCTCGCGCTCTACATCGGCGGCATGGGCGCCCGCGGAGCCAACTTCTACAACGCGCTCTTCTGCCGTTACGGCTACGAGGCGGAGGCCGAGCAGATCCAGGAGCTGTATCTCGAGGGCAAGCAGCGAGAGGCGATTGCAGCGGTTCCCGACGCATTGATCGACGACGTCTCGCTCGTCGGGCCGCCGGAGCGGATCCGCGACCGCCTCGCCGCCTGGCGCGAGTCGGGTGCGACGACCCTCCTCGTCGCGACCCGCGACATCGCGTCCCTGCGAACCATGGCGGAACTCGCCCTGTAACCGACTTAGTGGCTCAGAGCCACTAAGTCGTGAGCGCGGCGGGCCAGCGACGCCGCGGTCGCTGCGGACAGGTCAGAGCTGTCCCTGTAACGGACTTCGTGGCTCAGAGCCACTAAGTCTCTGCGACTTCGACGTCCACTCGGCTAGGAACTCCAGCACGAGCCGGTTGATCGTCCCGGGATCCTCGAGCTGGACGTTGTGTCCTCGCCCGGGGAGCTCCACATAGCGCGCGTTCGGCAGGCGCGACGCAAGTGCGCGTCCGTTCTCGACCGGGACGATCACGTCGGCATCGCCATGAATGACGAGCGCGGGCGCGTCGATTCGCTCCACCTCGGAGCCGCGGGCATAGAACCCGTAGCACGCCTCTAGGTGCGCATCGAGAGTCACGTCCGGCGTGGGATGCTCGCCTCGCGCCGCAAGGATCTCCTCGAACCGCTCCGAGTTCCGTTCGGTCCAGCCCGGCGAGAGCGTCAACGGCATCGTTCTCCGTCCGTACTCGGCGAATGGCAACCCGACTGCGGCCGCGTACGCATCACGAACGTCTTGAGGACGCGGCACGCGATCGGGACCGCCGGCGCCGGTGCCGACGAGCACGAGCGATCGCACGAGCTCCGAACGCGACAGCGCGAGCGTAAGCGCCACGTATCCGCCCATCGAAAGTCCCACGATGTGCGCGGTGCGCCCGTCGAGGACGTCCGCGGCATCCTGCGCGAGCTCGTCGATCCCGTACGGCGCCTCCGGCACGGCGGAGCGACCCGTACCGCGCGTGTCGAATGCGATCGTCCGGAAGTGGCGGGCGAAGACAGGGATCTGCTCGCGCCACGCCCACAGCGACTGCCCGAGACCTTCGAGCAGCAGCAGCGGTTCGCCCTCGCCGTGTTCTTCGGCGTAGAGCTGCTGCGTCGGGGCGCCGCGCATGGTACGAAAGCTATGCCATGTCTACACAAAGCATCGACGTGCTTGGCGACGCGGGCGAACCCGGCGCGCGAGTCCTGACGCCGGAGGCGCTCACCTTCCTCGCAGATCTGCAGCGCGAATTCAATCCGAGGCGCCTGGAGCTCCTGGCGGCGCGAAGGGAAAGACAGGATCGGATCGCCGCGGGCGAGCTCCCCGACTTCCTCGCGGCGACTCGGGCCGTACGAGAAGACCTGGACTGGCGCGTGGCGCCGGCCCCGCAAGACTTGCTCGACCGCCGGGTCGAGATCACCGGGCCCGTCGACCGGAAGATGGTGATCAACGCGCTGAACTCGGGCGCCCGCATCTTCATGGCGGACTTCGAGGACTCGAACTCTCCGACCTGGCAGAACTGCGTCGAAGGACAGGCGAATCTGATCGATGCCGTCGATCGCACGATCTCTCTGGACACCGGGGAGAAGCAGTACCGCCTACAAAACGAAATCGCAACGCTGCTGGTCCGGCCGCGCGGCTGGCACCTGCCCGAGGCGCACCTGCTGATCGACGGTGAGCCTGTCTCGGCCGCCCTGTTCGACTTCGGCCTGTACCTGTTTCACTGCGGCGACCGTCAGCGCGCTGCAGGCTCGGGCCCGTACTTCTATCTCCCGAAGCTCGAGTCGCACCTCGAGGCGCGTCTGTGGAACGAGGTCTTTCTCTTCGCCCAGGACAAGCTGTCGATCCCGCGCGGGACGATCCGGGCCACCGTCCTCATCGAGACGATCCTGGCCGCCTTCGAGATGGAGGAGATCCTCTACGTGCTGAGAGAGCATTCCGCGGGCCTGAACGCCGGTCGCTGGGATTACATGTTCTCGATCATCAAGAAGTTCCAAGACCGGCCCGAGTTCGTCCTCCCGGACCGCCCGCTCGTGACGATGGACGTGCCGTTCATGCGCGCCTACACCGAGTTGCTCGTCAAGACCTGCCATCGACGAGGCGCACATGCGATCGGCGGCATGGCCGCGTTCATCCCGAGCCGGCGTGACGCCGAAGTCAACGAGGTCGCGCTGAGAAAGGTGCAGGAGGACAAGCTCAGAGAGGCCGGCGACGGCTTCGACGGGACGTGGGTTGCACACCCCGATCTCGTCCCGGTAGCGATGGCAGTGTTCGACGAGACGCTCGGCGAGCGGCCGAACCAGATCGGGAGGCAACGCGACGACGTCTTCGTCGCGGCCGAAGAGCTGCTGAACGTCGCCGCAACACCGGGCGAGGTCACCGAGGACGGGATCCGTCTCAACGTCTCGGTCGGCATCCAGTACATCGCCTCGTGGCTGAACGGGGTCGGCGCGGCCGCGATCAACAACCTGATGGAGGATGCGGCGACCGCAGAGATCAGCCGCTCGCAGATCTGGCAGTGGATCCGGCACGCTCGCGTCACTCGCGAGCGTGTGCTCGAGCTCGAGCGCGAGGAGCTCGAGAAGCTCGGCTCCGGCTATGAGAGCGCGGCGCAGATCTTCGACGAAGTGGCGTTGGCGGACGAATTCACCGAATTCCTGACGCTCCCCGCCTACGAGGCGCTGATGTCCGCCGAGAAAGCCTGAGCATCACCCTTGCTCCGAGGGGCTGACCTTGACAGCATGGAGCTCAATCCGGGAGGAGGAGGAAGAGTCGTGAACAGAGCGCTAATCGCGCTCGCGGCCGTTCTCGCAGCGCTGGCCGTGAGCATTCCTGGGGCATTCGGACGGACGCAGATCACAGCCGGACCGGCGGCGACACCGGGCGTCACGTCGACGTCGATCACGATCGGCGGGACCTTTCCGCTGAGTGGCCCGGCGTCGCTCTACGCACCCATCCCGCGCGGGATGGAGGCCTATTTCAACTGGATCAACACGCGCAAGGGCCCCGACGGAAAGATCGGCATCCGGGGACGCAAGATCATCTGGAAGTACTACGACGACGGGTACAACCCGGCCCAGACCGTCCAGCTGACGAACAAGCTGGTCCTCGAGGACAAAGTCTTCGCCATCGTGGGCTCGCTCGGGACCGAGCACAACCAGGCGATTCGACCCTTCTTGAACGCCCGGAAGATTCCGCAGGTCCTGATCGCCACGGGCGCCAGCTACTGGGGTCTGCAGTACAAGCAGTTCCCGTGGACGATGGGCTGGCAGCCGGACTACATCGCCGAGGGCCGTACCTACGGCGAGTGGATCAAGAAGAACGCGCCGAGCGCGAAGATCGCGGTCTTCTACCAGAACGACGACTACGGCAAGGACTACCTCCGCGGCCTGAAGATCGGCCTCGGCTCGAAGACGAGCCTCATCGTGTCCGAGCAGAGCTACGAGGCGACCGATACCAGCTACGCATCGCAACTCGTACGGCAGAAGGCATCCGGAGCGGACACGTGGGTACTGCTCTCGATTCCGACGCCGACCGTCCGTGCGCTCGCGACTGCGAAGGCATTGAACTGGACGCCGGATACGATCGTGATCAACTCCGTGTCCGCAATCGACGTCGTCATGAAGGCTGCCGCGGCAACCGCGGGCCCGGCCTACGTCAACGGCGCGATCAGCACCGCGTACCTGAAGAACAACGACAACCCGAAATACACTAACGACCCGATCGTCACGCGATACCAGTCGTTGCTGGCGAAGTACGGGCCGAGCGGCGCCGACCCGAAGAACTCGTTCTACTTCTACGGGTTCGCGAAGGCGTACGACGTCGTCAAACTTCTCTATGCCGCCGGCAAGAACCCGACACGGGCTTCTCTGCTCAAGGCGACGGACAGCATGAACTGGGTCAACCCGTACATGATCAAGGGCATCAAGGTCAAGACCGGCAAGACGGACCACTTCCCGATCTCGCAGATGAAGCTCGTTCGCTACGAGAACGGGACATTCACCGAGTTCGGCCCCCTGATCAAGGGACGCTGAACGAACATTCGTGGGGCCGGCGTCTCGAGCGCCGGCCCCACGTTTCTGAATGGACTTCTCTCTCACATCCGAGCAGGAGCTGATCCGCGACTCCGCGCGTGAGTTCTGCGAACGGGAGATCGTTCCCCACTCCCGCGACTGGGACCGCGCCGAGGAGCTCGATCGCGGGCTCGTCACAAAGCTCGCCGTGGCGGGGTACCTGGGCGCGACGATTGCCGAGGAGTACGGCGGCATGGGCCTCGACACCGTCTCGTACTCCCTGCTGATGGAAGAGCTCGGGCGTGCAGACTCGTCGGTCCGCGGAATCGTCTCGGTGAACCTCGGCCTCGTCGGGAAGACGATCGCAAAGTGGGGAACCGAGGGGCAGAAGAGCGAATGGCTGCCGCAACTCGCATCAGGGAGGGTGCTCGGGTGCTACGCGCTCACGGAGCCCGGCTCCGGATCCGATCCCGCGAGCCTCGTGACGAGCGCGGAACGTGACGGCGAGGAGTGGCTGCTCTCCGGGTCGAAGCTCTTCATCACGCTCGGAAGCTGGGCCGGCCTCGCGCTCGTGTTCGCCCGCAGCGGCGGCGAAGGTGCCCATGGTCTCACCTGCTTCCTCGTCCCGACCGGCAGCGAAGGATTTTCGGCAACTCCGATCAAAGGAAAGCTGGGGCTGCGCGCGCAAGATACCGCCGAACTGTTTCTCGACCGCGTCCGGGTCGCTGATGCGAGCCGCCTCGGCGGCGTGGGCGACGGGTTCAGGGTCGCGATGTCGGCCCTCGACAACGGACGCATCTCGCTTGCCGCGGGCTGCGTCGGCATCGTGCAAGGCTGCCTCGACGCGTGCGTGAAATACGGTGCGGAGCGGCGCCAGTTCGGAAAAGCGATCTCGTCGTTCCAACTCGTGCAGGAACTGCTGGCGGACATGATGGTCGAGCTCGAGGCGGCGCGACTCCTGACCTGGCGCGCCGCGCTCCTGGCTGACGCCGGAGAACGGCACACGCTCGAGTCGTCCGTCGCGAAGTACTACGCCAGCGAGGCCTCCGTCCGTGCTGCGAACGCGGCGGTCCAGATCCACGGCGGCTACGGCTACGTGGACGAGTATCCGGTCGGCAAGTATCTTCGTGACGCGCGCGTGACCACTTTGTACGAAGGGACGAGCCAGATCCAGAAGCTCATCATCGGACGGGCGCTCACCGGCGAGAGCGCTTTCACGTGATGCCCGGCCTGGACGGAAAGGTGGCGGTCGTCACCGGCGCGGGCCGCGGGATCGGTCGCGAGCACGCGCTCGCCCTCGCGCAGGCAGGCGTGAGGATCGTCGTCAACGACCTCGGCGCGTCTCTGGCAGGCGAGGGAGCAGACACGGGCCCGGCGTACGACGTGGTACGAGAGATCGAAGCGCTCGGCGGCGAGGCGGTCGCGGACGGCGAGAACGTCGCGGACTTCGCCGGTGCGAAGCGGCTGATCGACCGCGCCCTCTCGGCCTTCGGCCGCCTGGACATCCTCGTCAACAACGCGGGCATCCTGCGCGACCGCATGCTGGTCAACATGGAAGAGCAGGAGTGGGATGCGGTGATCGAAGTTCATCTGAAGGGCCATTTCGCGCCGACGCGACATGCAGCAGCGCACTGGCGTGAGCGCGCGAAGGCAGGCGACGAGGTGCTTGCGCGCGTGATCAATACGTCGAGCCCGTCCGGCGTGTTCGGCAACGTCGGCCAGGTGAACTACGGCGCAGCGAAGGCCGGGATCGTCGGCTTCACGGTGATCGCGGCGCAGGAGCTCCAGCGGTACGGCGTCACCGTGAACGCGATCGCTCCGAACGCGCGCACGCGCATGACCGAGGCGGCCTTTGGAGAGATCCCGGTGCCTGAAGACGGCTTCGATCCGGCCGATCCGCGCAACAATTCGCCGATCGTCGTTGCGCTCTGCGCGGACGAGGCGCAGGACATCACCGGCCAGGTGTTCTTCGTGTACGGCGGCGTCGTCAACATGCTCCGCGGCTGGGAAGCCGGGGAATTGTTCGCAAGCGAGACGCGTTGGGACCCCGACGCCCTGCTACAGGAGCTCCGCGACCGCCTCCCGGACGGGGCGGCACCGCCCGGGATGCTCGCGTCGATGCACCAGGCGGGCGGCCAATCGATGAGGGAGTGAGAACCACGAGATGACGACCACACTGACGATCGAGGAGCTCGAGCTCTCCGGCGAGCGCGAGCTCGGAACGAGCGAGTGGCACGAGATCACCCAGGAGCAGATCAACCTCTTCGCCGAGGCGACCGGAGACCACCAGTGGATCCACGTCGATCCCGAGGCGGCAGCGAACGGCCCGTTCGGCACGACCGTCGCGCACGGATACCTGACGCTCTCGATGTTGCCGATGCTGCTCGGCGAGGTCGTGTCGGTCAGCGACGCCGTCATGGGTGTCAACTACGGGACGGAGAAGATCCGCTTCACGAGCCCTGTGCCGTCGGGCTCGCGTGTTCGTCTGCACGGGAAGCTCCTCCGTACGGAGCGGCGTGGGCCGAGCGTGGTCTGGTACGTCGGCGTCCAGATCGAGGTCGAGGGCAAGGAGAAGCCCGCGCTGGTCGGTGAGGTCGTCTACATGGCGGCCGGAGCGCCCGATGCCTGAAGCAGTGATCGTCGCTGCGACGCGGACGCCGATCGGACGCGCCCGCAAGGGGTCGCTCGTCGACGCACGTCCCGACGATCTCGTGGCGTTCGCGATCGACGCCGCGTTGAAGCAGGTCCCCGAGCTCGACCGCAAGGAGATCGTCGACGTGATGGTCGGGTGTGGGTTCCCGCAGGAGAAGCAGGGGATGAACCTCGGGCGGCGTGCCGCCCTGCTGGCCGACCTCCCGGAGACAGTGCCCGGCACGACCGTGAACCGGTTCTGCGCGTCGAGCCTGCAGACGATCCGCATGGCGTTCCACGCGATTCGCGCCGGCGAGGGTGATGCCTACATCGCCGCGGGCGTCGAGTCGATCACGCAGGTCGACGGCTACCCGAAGGACGCGGAGGAACTGCACCCGAAGCTCTTCGGCGACGACGCGCCGATCGCGAACGTCTACATCCCGATGGGCCTGACGGCGGAGAACGTCGCAGAGCAATGGGACGTCTCTCGCGAAGACATGGACCGCTTCGCGCAGCGGTCCCAGGAACGAGCGGTCGCGGCGCAGGAGTCGGGGTTCTTCGACCGTGAGATCACTCCCTGGGACGGCGTCGCAAAAGACGACGGGCCACGTCCGGACTCCACGCTCGAGAAGCTGTCGCAGCTCGAGCCGGCGTTCAAGCCGGGCGGAAAGGTGACGGCCGGCAATTCCTGCCCGTTGAACGACGGCGCGGCTGCGGTCGTCGTAATGAGTGACGCGCGCGCGAGAGAGCTCGGAATCGTGCCGCTCGCGCGAATCATCGCTTCCTCGGTCTCCGGCGTCGCCCCGGAGATCATGGGCGTCGGTCCGATCGAAGCCGTACGCAAGGCACTGCAGCAGGCCGGGATGTCGATCGACGACATCGAGGTGGTCGAGCTGAACGAGGCATTCGCGGCGCAGGTGCTTCCCGTCTGCCGCGAGCTCGGAATCGACCCGTTCAGCGACAAGCTGAACCCGCACGGGGGCGCGATCGCCCTCGGCCATCCGTACGGAATGACGGGCGCACGGATCATGAACACGCTGCTGAACGACCTGCGAACGCTCGACAGGACGATCGGGGTCGAGACGATGTGCGTCGGCGGCGGCCAGGGCATGGCCATGGTCGTCGAGCGGCTCAACTAGTCTCGCTCCATGGCGATCGCGGATCCTCCAGCTCCCGCCGCCTTCGCGGAGTTGCGCGCCGCCTATCGCGCCTTCATGGATGAGCACGTCTATCCGAACGAGGCCGCACTCGACCGCGAGGACGACTCGGCGCAGGAACTGATCGTCGACCTCCGCGCGCGTGCGAGGGCCGAGGGACTGTGGGCGCCGCACCTTCCCCCGGACGCGGGCGGTAGCGGGCTCGGTTTCCTTGCCTACGCGCATCTGAACGAAGAGATCGGGCGCGTGCTGTGGGCGCAGTACGTCTTCAACTGTCAGGCGCCCGATGCAGGAAACGGTGAGATTCTCCACCTCTTCGGCAGCGAGGAACAGAAAGAGCGGTGGCTGAAGCCGCTCGTGGCCGGTGACGCCCGTTCTTTCTTTTCGATGACCGAGCCGGAGGTTTCCGGGTCCGACCCGACCGATCTACGCACGACGGGGGTGCTGGACGGCGACGAGTGGGTCATCAACGGCCACAAATGGTTCTCTTCCGGCGCGGAGGGCGCAGCTTTCGGGATCGTGATGGCCGTCACCGAGCCCGACGCGGACCCGCGAAGGCGCGCGAGCCAGATCATCGTTCCCGCCGACGTAGCAGGTGTCCACGTCGAGCCCGTGCCGACACTGGGGCACCGGGGCCGCGGGTGGACGACCCACTGCGAAGTGACGTACGACGACGTACGGGTACCGGCGGAGAATCTTCTCGGCGAGCGCGGTAGCGGTTTCCTCATCGCGCAGAAGCGGCTCGGACCGGGACGGATTCACCACGTGATGCGTTGGCTCGGGCAGATGCAGCGGGCCTTCGAGTTGATGTGCGAACGCGCGCTCGAGCGAGAGGTGTCAGGCGGCCCGCTGGCCGAGAAGCAGACCGTGCAGAACTGGATCGCGGACTCGGCAGCCGAGATCCAGGCATGCCGGCTGCTGACGCTCGACGCCGCGCACAAGATCGACGAAGAACGCGATGCGCGGGTCGAGATCTCCTTGATCAAGTTCTACGCGGCGGACGTCCTGTCGCGAGTGATCGACCGCGCCATCCAGGTCCACGGCGCGCTCGGACTGACCGACCGCTCGGCGCTCGCTGGCATGTACGGGCAAGCGCGCGCCGCCCACATCTACGACGGGCCCGACGAGGTCCACCGGATGGTCGTCAGCCGGCGCATCCTGAAGGCCTTCGCGTCCGGCGAGGGATGGCGCTTCAGCTAGAGGTCTGGTGTGAAATTCGGCCGTCGTCGGAGGGCGCTCCAGACCAAGCCGGGCAGTGCGGTCGTTCGCGGTGCGTAGCGGCGCTACGTGCCGCGGGCGCACGTGCTGATCCGTCGCCGTGTCTGGTGCGTCATCCGGCCCGGCGGAATTTCACAGCAGGCCTCCGAACTAACGGGGCGGAGCGCCAACGCTGGTGCCCGAGGCATCGCGCGGGCCCGGGACGTTGGGGAAGTGGAACTGAAGTGCTTCCCGCCCAGGTTGCACGACCCAGACCTGACCGGTCTCCGCACTGCGCGCCGCGGTGAGCACGGCCTGCGCCACCTTCTCCGGCTGCAAAAGCGGAAAACCTGCAGCGACGAGCCGCGCCGTGTCGATCAGCGGCGTCTCGACGAAGCCCGGCGCGACCGCATTGATGCGTATCCCCCGCTCCTCGAGCTGCGGTGCGACGCTGCGGACGAAACCGATCACCGCGTGCTTGGTCGACGTGTAGATCGGATCCTCGGACGTCGGCACCAGCCCCGCCAGCGACGCTGTTGCGACGATCACGCTTCCAGGCTGCATAACAGACGCCAACCGCCGGACGCCGAAGACGACCCCGTCGAGGTTCGCTCCCATGATGCGGCGGTACGCGGCGTCGGACAGCCGGCTGATGTCGTGCTCGCCGGTGACGACACCGGCGTTCAGGCACGCGAGCTCGACGGCACCGACGCCGTCCCACGCGTGCGTGTCCGCGACATCGAACCCGCCGGCGAGGTCGAGCGACTGCACCTCGGCGCCGTCACCGCGAAGGCGATCGACGATCGCGGCGCCGATCCCGGAGGCGCCGCCCGTCACGAGTGCCGTGCGGGGAAACATCGGGGGATACTGTCGCATCCGCCTCGCCCTGACCATTCCCTTCACCGGCGTCCCTCTGCACGAGCTCGGACCGCTGGTGCGCCGGATCGACGAGGCAGGTTACGACAGCCTCTGGTCGGCTGAGTCGACGGACTTCGACGGCTTCACGCCCCTTGTCGTTGCGGCGGAGCACAGCTCGCGCTTGAGACTGGTGACCGGCATCGTCAACGTCTACACACGCGGTCCGGCAGTGCTCGCCCAGACCGCGGCGGCGCTTGCGAACGTCAGCGACGGCCGCTTCGTGCTCGGCCTCGGCACCTCGTCGAACGTGATCGTCGAGCAATGGAACGGGGTCCCCTTCCGCCGGCCGCTCGCGAAGATGGCAGAGACGGTCGAGTATCTCCGCACGGTTCTGGCAGGCGAGCGGGGCACCGGGGGCTTCAGGCTCGCCTCTCCTCCGGAGCAGCCCGTCCCGATCGTCGTGGCGGCCCTTCGTGACCGGATGCTCGGGCTGGCCGCCCGAATCGCCGACGGAGCGTTCACGAACTTCCTCCCCCTGAGCCGTGCCGGGCAGGTCGTCGACGCGTTCGCAACACCAGAGAAGGAGCTCGCGTGCCGGTTCTTCTCCATCCAGGGCTCCGAGGACGACGCCCTGGCCGCCGCGAAGCGGATCTTCGTCGCCTACGCGACGGTGCCGGTGTACACCGAGTTCTTCCGCTGGCTCGGCTTCGGCGACGAGGTCGATCCAGTCGTCGAAGCATGGGACGCAGGCGACCGCAAGCGTGCACTGGAGCTTGCGCCGGAGGCGCTCGTGCGCGACGTCTTTCTGCTCGGACCGGTCGAGGCGCAGCGAGAACGCCTGGGCGAGTTCGCGCGCGCAGGCATTTCGACGGCGGTGCTCGCGGTGTTCTCCACTCCGGACCAGCTGCCCGCGTTGATCGATGCGTTCGCGCCTGACGAATAGCCCTGCGCCTATTCGAGCAGCGCAGCCCACCGATCTCTGCTCCCGAGGTAGAACGTCAAGGCGTCGTGGGCCTTCTCCGTGTCTTTGCTGTGCTGGTGCGGTGATCGAAGCTCGTCGGTGAAGGCGACGATGTCGTCGAGGTCCCACCTGAGTCGAAAGAAGCTCACGGCTACTTCGTCGAGCTCGTGGCCGGTCGCTTCGGCATAGCTGGCCGTCTCTTCACCGTCCTCGCCCACGAGCATCCAGAGGTCCCGCTCGGGCGGTGCCAGCGCCACCGTGTCCCAATCCACGAGCACATGGCCTTCACCGGTACGCATGACATTGCCGCCGTGCGGCTCCCCGTGGGTGACGACCCAGTTGGTGTTGCGCCTCGCCACCTCGACCGAGAGCCTGTCGCCCAGAGCGAGCAATTCGGCCAGGTAGCCCGCGTGTCGAGCGAGGGTTCGACGTGCCGGTTCGGCCAGCGGGCCGCCCGTCCACGTCTGGTTCAGCTCTCGGAGCGCAGCTTCGAGCCGGCCACGGCCCGGCAGATCGAGATCGAGGCTGTGTGCCGCCGAGGCAACCGCCGGTCTTGCTCGATGGAGCTCGGCGAGCATCTCGAGGAGAGCAACGCGTTCGGCGCGCTCGTACTGGCCAAAGGTGCCGGGGCGCCCGTCCACGAACGGGAACAGAGCGACGGTGTGGCGCGGGCCGATTCTTGCCACAGTTTCGCCGCGACTCGTGTGGGTCGGCGCGACCACGAACTCGAGGCCGGTGTCGCGCAGAGCGACCGCGGTGGCAAACGCGCTTTCGAGACCGTCGAACACCGACTCACGGTCATCCCCGAGCCAAGATTTTCGGTCCAGGTCGTCGGCGGTGACAAAGGCCCGCCTTCCGTCGAGGTCTTCTACCACCCAGTGATAGCTGCCACCCCCGACGGCCGCGTACTGAACAGCTTTGACATCGAAACCCCAACCGTCGGCCAGGCAGTCGATCAGCGCGCTGATCTCCAGCTCCTCCGGTGGGGCCGCCCTCACTTCTACAAGAGTAACCGCGGCTTCGTACGTGTCAGGATCCGCATGTGGACATCGTCGCGCAACGAACGAACGCGCACGATGCAGCGCGACCACCGCTGCTGATCCTGGAGACGGTCCGCTCGTTTCTCGACGCACACGGACTTGGCTCGGGTGCGCTTCAGGCCCGAAGGATCGGCGAAGGAGGCGGCTCGAACTTCTCCTTCCTCCTCGAACGTGAAGACGGAACGCGTTACGTCTTGCGACGCCCGCCGCGGCCACCGCTCCCGCCCTCCGCTCACGACATCGTACGCGAGTCGAGGCTGCAGCTCGCACTCGCACCGCTGGGGATCCGGGTCCCGAACATTCGTGCCGTGTGCGAGGACGAGTCCTTGTTAGGCGTTCCGTTTTACGTCACTGACTACATCGACGGAGATGTGATCACAACGGAGCTGCCGTCGCCGCTCGATCATGATTCCAGCGCGAGACGCCGGTTGGCGAACGATCTCGTCGACACGCTCGTCGAGATCCACGCTGCGGACGCGAGCGTGCCCGGCTTGGCCGCATTCCTGCGACCGGGCAACTACAACGAGCGGCAGGTACGTCGGTTCTCGCAGCTGTGGGAGCTGAACCAGACGCGCGACCTACCAACGGTCGTAAAGGTCGGGAACTGGCTCAGTGCCAACGTGCCCGACCAATTTGCGCCAAGCGTCGTCCACGGCGATTACCGTCTCGGCAACATGATCGTCACCCGCGAGCGCCCGGAGCGCATCGCAGCAGTTCTCGACTGGGAGATGGGCGCGATCGGCGACCCGCGCGCCGATGTCGGCTATCTGGTGGCGACCTACACCGAGCCCGGAGGCCGCGCGAATCCGCTCGGAACCTCACCGGTCACCGCGTCGGACGGGTTCCCCACGCGAAACGAGCTCGTCGACCGCTACATGCGTTCGAGCGGCCGCGACGTTGAACCGCTGGCATGGTTCGAGGCCCTCGCGCTCTGGAAGGCCGCCGTCTTCTGCGAGGCCATCTACGGACGCTATGTGCGCGGCGAGCTGACTAGTGACGACGGCGGCGCAAAGCGGTTCGAGACAGGCGTTCCCCTCCTCGCCGAAACGGCTGCCGAGCTGGTGCTCTGACATGGCTGCACCCCGCCAGGTCATGCAGTCCCGCGTTGCGTGGATCGACACGGACGCCGGCGGCCGTATCCACTTCACTGCCGCGTTTCGCTGGGCGGAGGCCGCGGAGACGGCGCTTATCCGTTCAGTCGGACTGCTGGTCGGGTGGGCCGACTATCCGCGCCGCGCGGTCGAAGCCGAGTACTTCGCAGTCCTCCGCTTCGAAGACGAGTTCGAGGTCGAGCTCGCTCCGGAGCACGTCGGCACGAGCTCGATCACCTACGGCTGGGAGATCCGCCGGCCTGACGGTGAGGTGTGCATCCGCGGTCGGCATACGGCCGTCCACGTCGACGCCGAGGGCCGGCCGGCACCGCTGAGCCCAGAGGTACGGCGCGGACTCTCAGGGACATAGCAACACTCCGGCTGATCGTGGCCACGATGACCGACCTCGACAAGCTCGCGCTCGCACTACCGCAGACAACGAAGGAGCTCTCGGACGACGCCCGGCCCTCCTACCTCGTCCACGGCAAGCTCTTCTGTTTCCATCGCGGCCGTCGTCGAGATGCGATCGATGCGAAGGCGGGCGAACGGCTCGACGACGTGCTGATGTTCCGCGTCGCCGATCTCGGCGTGAAGGAGCTCATGCTCGCCGACGAGCGCGGGATCTTCTTCACGACGCCGCATTTCGACGGCTACGCAGCCGTGCTGATGCGCATCCCGGATCTCGGCCGCCTCGAACGAGACGAGCTCGAGGACGTGGTGGTGGAGGCGTGGCTGACGCGCGCGCAGAAGCGCATCGCGAAGGCCTGGCTCGACGCGCACAGCTTTCCAGACGACTAGCTGTTCTCCAGATCCTCTGCCTTCTCGCCCTTCTCGACGATGTCACCTTCGGTGAAGAGGATCGTCTGCAGCGCGATCCGCCACTTGGGAGTGCGGCGAATCAGGAACTCGAGGTCCATGCCGAAGTGCTTGAACTCCTCACCCTGAGCGTTCTCCATGATCGCCTTCGCCTGTGCATCCGGCTCGAGCGCGATGCGCTGTTCGTACCAGCCGATCGCCTCAGCCTCTTCGGTGAGTGAAGCGATCATCCGGGCGAACGTCCGGGCTTCCGCGCTGAGCTCGCCTGCCGGCTCGTGGTATTGGTCGAAACCCATCCTGTCTCCTTCCAAGTGTCGTCGGGTCCAAGCAGAGATTACGACGAACGCTTGTCGCGGCGGCCTCGACGCAATGCGTCGAGACGCCGCCGGTCAAGCTTGGTCGGACGTCCGCCGTAGGCCAGGCCGGGCGGAGCCGCTAGGCGGCGCTGGATTGCAGCCTCCTCCCGAGCACTGATCGACTCCGGCGTCTCGAGGTAGAGGGCCGACGCTGCTGCGGCCGAGCCGCGCCTGTCGGCGATCCCGACGACGTCAACGGTGCGCTTCTCCGAGCGCGTCGTCACCTCGACGCTGTCTCCCGCACGGATCTCGTGCGACGGCTTCACGCGGACGCCGTTGACGTGAGCGCGGCCGCCGAGCACGGCCTTCGTTGCCGTACTGCGAGTCTTGAAGAACCGCGCAGCCCAGAGCCACTTGTCGACTCTCGCCTGTTCCATACGGTCGCCAAGATATGCAATCCCGTAATGATGAGGCGATGGCCGCGCCCAAGATGCACGCCGACGAGATCGACACCGACGTGGCACTCGTGCGTCGCTTGCTCGCGGCGCAGTTTCCGCAGTGGGCCGACCTGGCGATCGAGCCGGTCGTCTCGTACGGAACCGATCACGACATCTATCGCCTCGGTGATCACCTCGCCGCTCGGCTGCCGCGCATCGGGTGGGCGACGGACCAGGCGGCGAAGGAGGCGAAGTGGCTGCCGAGACTCGCGCCGCACCTACCGCTCGCGGTGCCCGTGCAGCTGGCGCTGGGGCAGCCGGCCGAGAGCTATCCCTTCGAATGGTCCATCTACGAGTGGCTGCCCGGCGAGAACGCGAACAGCACGATCGACGATCTGGCTCAGGCGGCCGTCGATCTCGCCGCATTCGTGAAAGCACTGCGCCGGGTCGACACGGCCGATGCCGATCCTCGTCCTCGCGGTGCTCGCGGCGGACCGCTCGCGGACCTGGACGAGGTGGTCCGTCGGTCGATCGCGGAGCTCGGCGACCGGATCGACGGCCGCGCGGCGCTGCGCTCATGGGAGGAGTCGCTCAACGCATCGGCATGGGACGGCGAGGACGTTTGGGTGCACGGCGACCTGCTGCCGGGCAATTTGCTCGTCGTCGACGGCCACCTGTCGGGCGTCATCGACTTCGGTTGCCTCAATGTCGGCGATCCCGCCTGTGACCTGCAGCCTGCGTGGAACGTCTTCGCGGATGACAATCGCGCGCGTTATCGAGCCGAGCTCGAGGCCGACGATGCGTCGTGGCTACGTGGCCGCGGCTGGGCGCTCTTCCAGGCGGTGGTGGCGCTGCCGTACTACTGGGACACCAATCCCGGGATGATCCGCCAGGCCTCGAATGCGCTGGCGCAAGTCCTGGCCGACGGCTAGCCGTGTTGCACCAAGACGCGTCTGTGGCGGATCGTTGATTAGCTACTGCTCGTAGCCCTCGACGACCTCGGGGCGCCTGAGGTCCGCGCCGCCTGGATCGCGTCCTGCTTCACGCAGCGCACGTCGCTGCCGGAGGAGGTCCCAACACTGGTCGAGCGAGACCTGAACACTCATATGGAGTGCGGCCTGTCAACCGGGCAGGGGTTATTCGCCCCGTTGT
>DAITAW010000012.1:0-49983 GCA_036824055.1 Gaiellaceae bacterium
GGAGGCGACATGTCCACTTTCGGGATCATTCACCGGTTTCCCGGTGGCACCAAGGATCAGTACGAAGCGTCGATCGCCCGCGTTCATCCCTCGGACGGCGGCCTTCCCAAGGGCCAGACCTACCACGCAGCCGGCGCGACCGATGATGCCTGGGTCGTGGTCGCACTTTGGGATTCCCGTGCGAGCTGGGAGAGCTTCCGCGACGAGACACTGATGCCCGGCTTCCAAGCCCTCGGCGATGCTGGGCTCCCTGCGCCGCCGCAATCGACGGAGTTCGAGATCCACAAGGAGAAGCAGGGCTCCTAAACACTTCCGGGCTCTGGGTGAAGTGGGAAGACACGCTAGAGCGGAGGGCGCGTCGAATCGCCGCCAGTCTCACTACAGCTACGCGCCTCGCGGGCTTCCTTTTGGTGCTCGCGGGGGGTGCTGGAACTGGTAGTCCGCTAGCCGCCGGTCAGGAGCCGCCACACGCGGCGGGGAAGCCGGTAGCGCAGCCGCTGGCTCGCTCGGAAACGATATCTGTATTGCCGCACGGGCCTGTCCTCTCAAATCGAAACTGGCTCGATCACTTCCGTCATGAGGCGGCCCCGAAACGCCGCCCCTCTCGCAACTTACGCAGAAGGGGCGGCTTGTCCAGCCCGGGACTCTCAAGCTCGGAGAAGTGGTGCAGCTGCCTACTCAGGTGACCGCGAGTTCCTGACCTCCGGTGCCTACGACTGCGGCCCTGACTGTCTTGATTCGCGGTCGCCGCGCTCGGCCTTGCGTAACGCGTCAAAGGCGATGTCTCGAATCGCGCGAAGGCGAGTGGCGACGTCGTCATCAAGGTCCTCTCGCTCAAGCGTCGCGTCGGCGAGCCCGATGATCGACGCAAGCGGCGACCCGAGACGGTACTCATGAGCTTCGGTGTCGTCAGGCATCGCAACCACAGTGATGCACAGACGCCGGGGTCTACACCAATGGGCCGAATGGCCCAACCCTGATAGGTCCTTGTGTTCGTGGCGGCTCTACGCGCCGCAGCCGGCTATGAGCTTGAGCGTGACAGGGTTGACTCCGTTGAACGTCTGGTGGCTGGTCCGGGGCAGCCGAGTCGCTAACGATGCCGCGTGACCTGGTCAACGCGGGCGGAGCTCGCCTGCTCTTCGGGCTGCTCATTCACTTCGTGCAAGGCGCGAGTCGGCGGCAGCGTTGTCCAATCGTCTGTTTGCTGCAGCTCTGAAATCTGCCGGCCCCAAGGATCGCGGCCAACGCGAACCCCACCAGTAGAGACAGGCCTAGGAAGGAGCCCGCTCCGATCACGATCCAAACCCACATCGGCATCTCCACATCGGATGCCGCAGGCTCCTGTTCTTGTTTCGTTTCCCCGACCTCCAAGCGTGGCTGCGGGGGGAGAGCCCAGAAGCTCAAGAGCTCTTTCGAACCGACCCAGGGCTGCGGCTCCCCGGGGACAGTCGTTCCAGGCCCTCCCGCAGGAAAGGGTCGTCCTTGTGGGCCGCGGGGACTACCCCCACCGGGGGTAACTTCAATCTCACAAAAACTCCACTTCACCCGCCGAAACCTCTCCAAGAGTGATCTGAGCTGTCGCACGGCCATTCGTGTCTAGGCTGGACCTGCCTAGCGCTAGCATCGCTGAGCCCAAAGCGGGGGGAGATCGCACGTGCGCAGGATTGAGTTCGTCCTAGAGAGCGACGCAAGATGAGAAAGAACGGCTATCTGGCCGTCGTCGCAGTCGCACTCGCGTTCCTCGGATTCGCGGCCGCAGGGACGGTCGCTCGTGGCGCGCCGTCCCACCAGTCGGGCTGTCACACGCAGCACACGTGCCCCTCCGACCATCACACCTACGTGTGGTTTGACCCGGCGACCGGACAGGGCTGGGATTGTGTCGAGCCCGGTGCTCGTGAGTACGACCCGTCGCGGGACACGACAACGATCGTCTGGGAAAGCCTCACCTACTACTGCCGCCTCGCGGCCTCTGCTGGCACCACAACGAGCCTGCCGACCACCGCGACGGAACCGACATCGACGGACACGACCACCAGTGTCACCTCGAGCACTACGACGACCACGATTCCAGGGCCGCAGCTCGTGCTGCCCGATCGAGCGATCACTCCGGGCGCGCTCAATCCAAATGTCCGTCAGGCCACGATCGGGAAGACGATCTGCAAGAGCGGCTGGACGAAGACGATTCGTCCGCCCGTCAGTTACACGAACGCGCTCAAGCTTCAACAGATGATCCTTTACGAAGAAAGAGGATCTCCTTCCTCTTACGAGGAAGATCACTTCATTCCACTCGAGCTGGGCGGCGCTCCGAGGAACCCGGAGAACCTCTGGCCTGAGCCGCACTTGCAGTCGAGTAAGTCGGACCCGCTCGAGACGAAGCTCAAACGCCAGGTCTGCAAAGGGATGACGACGCTGAGGAAGGCGCAGGCTGCGATTCGGCGCTTCAAGACCACGCGAGGTTAGGGCGCGCCCGTTTGCGGCGCTGCTTCGCGGCCCACCCTCCGACCAAGCGGAGGGCAGGCCACCCGCTCACTCAGCACCAACGGGATCCGTGCGTCGACCCTCCAAGGGGGTAAGCGGGCCTTCCCGCTTGGTCCCGGGACTGCCCGCTTACGGGGGAGAACGGCGACACGGTCTGCGGCAGACCGAACGCCGTGTGGAGATCGTAGTCGTGCGACACGACGCCGAGTCGAGCGTTCGTACGATCTCGCCGCATTCGCCTTCAGCAACGGCCCGCAGTAACATCGAAACCTCGATGCTGTGTCGAGGATTGGGGTTAGCGGCCATCCTGCTCGTCTTCGCTGCGCCTGCGCAGGCGGGCGGGACACTCGGGCTGGCCGAAGTGCGCTCCTCGGACGGAACCCTGATCGGAAGGGCGGGAGCGGGCGCCTACTCGTACCCGGCGGATGGATCGATTCTCAGGATCGGCTCGTCCCGCTCGACGGCAGCGCGCGTCGAGCTGCGTAATGTCTCCATGTTCAACGGGCGCGTCACCGTTCGCCGACTCGTCGTGCCTGCGCGCGGGCTACAGGGCGCCCGGATCGACGGTCTCGTCGTCGACGGAACGAGTTACGTCGTCGGCCCGAACGCCATCATTCCTCTCAGCGGTGGTAGCTACATCGTCGCGCTTCAGGAGGCGGTCTCGCCGGGGAGGACGGGCTCGGGCCTCGTCGCGTTGCACGCGTTCGTTTCCGACCCCTCACTCGGGCTTGCACCCGGAACGCAGCTGCTCGTCGGGCTCGCGCGCGCGGCCCACCCGGGCTCCTCGACCAGCAGTGCCGCGGTGTTGTTGGGGCTTCCGCAGCTTCCCGCAGCTCAGGCGTCGATGGCCGGGGTGCCGACGTTCCTCGAGCCGAGCATCCTGCCGCCGACCGACACGCTCGGGGGCCAGGCGGTCGCGCTCGCGTATCGCTACCTCGGGATCCCGTACGTCTGGGGCGGCGCATCGCCGGCCGGCTTCGACTGTTCGGGTCTGACGATGTACGTCTACGGCCAGCTCGGAATCAAGCTCGGCCACTACACAGGGTTCCAGTACTACTCGGGCCTGCACGTCGCGCGTGATCAGCTGCAGCCCGGCGACCTCGTCTTCTTCCACGCCAACTCCGCCGGTGTTCCGCAACACGAGGGGATGTACATCGGCAACGGCTCCTTCATCCATGCGCCCCAGACGGGCGATGTGGTGAAGATCTCGAGCCTCTTCGAGACGCGGTACGCGCTCGCCTACGTCGGTGCGGTCCGGCCTTACGCCGCCGGCAAGTCGCCTACGTCGCTGGCGACGTGGGCCTCGGCGTCCGGATAGAGCACCCCCCAGACCGGCTGAGTGCTTCTCAGGAGAGCGACTCGAGCACCTTGGCGGCGTGACCCGCGGCCTTGATGCCCATCATCGCACGAGCGACGTTGCCCTCCGGATCGATGACGAACGTCGACCGATTGATGCCCATGTACTTCTTGCCGGCGAAGTTTTTCTCTTCCCAGACGCCGTACTTCTCCGCGACCTCGTGGTCCGGGTCGGCAAGGAGCGGGAAAGGGAGCTCGTACTTCGTCTTGAACTTCCCGTGCGAGGCGACGTTGTCAGGGCTCACGCCGAGCACCTCCGCGTTGCGGTCGCGAAACACGTCGTACGCATCGCGGAATTCGCAGGCTTCGGTCGTGCAGCCCGGCGTGTCGTCCTTTGGATAGAAGTACAGGACGACGGCTCGGCCGCGGAGGTCGGAGAGCTTGACCCTCTCACCGGTGTCGCTCTGGAGCTCGAAGTCGGGGGCGGGTTTGCCTTCCTCGATCACAGTCGATCCTCTCTGTAGGGTGCCTCGCGATGCTAACGGTGCACCACGCGCTGGCATTCCTCGTCATCGGTTTTTGCCTCCCCGCGACGTTGCTCGCGCTCGTGGCGCATCGCAGGCGGGATGGCGCGAGTGCCCTGGTAGCGCACGTGCTCGCGCTGGCCCAGACGCTGATCGTGGCCCAAGCCGCTGTGGGCCTGCTGCTTCTAGCCGACCACCGCCGAGCGAAAATGGGTGTCCATTACATGTACGGCAGCCTCGCCGTGCTCGCCGTGGCGTGGCCCTGGCTCTACGCCCCACCGGATCCGCGGCGCCGGCTGCTCTGGTTCGCCGGGGCTACCCTGTTGGCAGCCGTGCTTGCCGTGCGGGCCTACATGACCGCTTAGGACCAATGCCAAAGTTCCTCTCAGACCGGCCGACGCTCCGAGGCTTTCTCGTCATCGGGCTGATCGCGCTCGTGGTCGTCGCGCTGAACCAGTACACCGCCTTGCTTGCGATCTCGATGCTGCTGCGGATCGCGTTCTTCCTCGCCGTCGCGTTCTTCGTCTACCTGATGTGGCGCGAGCGGCGCGGCGAGATCGAGAGCTGGTCGACCCGCGAGCGCGTGGTCTTCTACGGGGCGGCGCTCCTGATCGTCTCGGCGATCGGGCTCTACTTCTGGCACGGGCTGCCGGGTTACGAGCAGCTGGGGTTCCTTGGCGTCCTGGCCGGCGCGGGGTACGCGATGTTCCGCGTGTGGCGCGGGCGGCATTCCTATTCCTGACGCGGAACGCTTCAGGGGACCGCTCACCCGACCGATTCGAGTCCGGTGAACCTCAGGCGCCTCCTCCGGCCGCTGCCTCATCTCGATCGGCACCCGGCTCAGCACGCTCTGCTCGTCGGGATCGGCGGAGCGTTGGCGCTCGGCGCCGCCGTGGGGATCGCCTGGGCTGCCGGGTTCGGGCGTGTCCTGCACGAGCTCGGCCACTTCGACCCGCTCTGGTTGCCGGTCGCGTTCGGGATGGAGCTAGCGGCTTACCTCGGGTACGTCGTCGCGTACCGCGAGGTCGCGCGCGTGGAGGGCGGCCCCCGGCTCGGGCTTGGGCGCGCGGGGGCGATGGTCGCCGCCGGCTTCGGGGCGTTCGTCATTCGTGGGGGATTCGTGGTCGACAGACAGGCGCTCGAGTCGGCCGGGCTGGATCCCCGCCAGGCTCGCGCCCGTGTTCTCGGTCTCGGGGCACTCGAGTACGCGATTCTTGCGCCCGCGGCGGCCCTGGCCGCGGTCATCCTGCTCGCCCGCGGGTCGACGCATCCGAGCCTCGGGTTCACGCTTCCGTGGGTCATCGCCGTGCCACTCGGGTTCGCCGCTGCCTTCGCCGCGCTGGCAAGGCGTCACCGGGTAGGGGAGGAAGGGCGCGTTCGCTCGGTGGTCGGCGAGGCGCTCGACGCGGTCCAGATGCTCAAAAATCTCGCGGCGCAGGGAGCGGAGTACGGCGGCGCCTTCGTGGGCACGACGCTTTACTGGGTCGGCGACGTCGGTTGCCTCTGGGCGAGCCTGCGGGCGTTCCACGAATCGCCCGATCTTGCCGCGCTCGTGATCGGCTACGCGACGGGCTACGCCCTCACCCGCCGGACGCTCCCGCTCGGGGGTGCCGGCTCCGTCGAGGCGCTCGTGTCCTTCGCGCTCGCTTGGACGGGCATTCCCCTCGCCAAAGCGGTGCTGGCGGTTTGCGCGTACAGGATCTTCAACCTCTGGCTGCCGTTGCTGCCGGCAGCGATCGGCCTGCGTCATCTGAAACGCTGGCGCGATCTCGCAGAGGCGGGTTAGCTCGGGCTAGGCCTGGACGCGCGCTGACTTGCCGTCGAGCGCGTCGAGCGCCGCGTGGATGTCGACGTGCTGGCCGACGAAGATCGGTGTGTCGCGTTCGGTGTAGCGCGACGCTTCGCTTTCTCGCAGCGTGAGCATGAGGTGCATGAAGTCGGACGGCTCGTCGCATTCGAACACCGTCATGAACTCCTGGTCATCGATGCCGAACGAGTACGTGGTGTGGTTGTGGATCGTCTCGAACTCCGCGCCAACGCGCATGTGCTCCGCCATCGCGCGCTGGCGGTCGTCAAGCGGCAACGCGTACCAGGGCCGCGTCTTGACGAACGGGTAGACAACGAGGTACGGCGAGCCTTTGGGGGCGACCTTTCGTGGGCGCTTCGCCTTGGTGTACTCGGACGCCTTCGTCGTGGCGAGATAGGAGTACGGCGTCTCGAGCCAGCCGGCGAGCGGGGTGCCGTTCAGCGCAGCGCCGAGCTCTCCGAGATCCTCGTAACGCTGCGTGATCTTCCAGAGGAAGAAATCGGAGTCCGGCCGGACTCCGGTGACCGTGTACGCGCGCAGCGAATCCAGCCGCCCGGCCCAGTCCTCCACGACCTCAGCGAAGGCGTCTTTGCCGGCGGCGCGCTCCTCGATCGGCAGACGCCGCCAAGCCGGATCGACCCGGTAGAAGCTGTAGGCGACGTACTGGCCCTCCACAGAAGAGATGCTAGCCCGAGGCGCCTACGAGGACCCAGCCACCGACCAGGGACGAGCCCTTCTCCGCCGCAGCGATGTCGGCGGCCGTTGCCACAGCCCAGCCCTCCTTGGATCCCGCGACCGGCGGCTCGCCGCAATCCACGGCACCCGACCTGATCTCGGCCATCGTCTGCTTCACGAACGCGCGCGACGACTTCGGCGTCCCGTCCGCGTAGTAGACACCGGACTGCCAGCGGTTGTAATCGGTCTCGTCCGTGACGTGGAAGATCAGGAAGCCGCGCACGGTTGGCTGGCAGGCGGCCATCTCGAGCGCCTGGCGGTAGTACGCCGCCTGCACCCCTTCGCTCTCGGGCTTGGTGGTCGCAGGCTCCTTGCCGCTGTAGAAGCGCCGCTTGCTGTCGGGAATCTGGGAGTCGACGCCGTACTCGTCGTACACGATCGGCAACTTCGAGCCGAGCTGTGCTGTGCCGTCGAACGCCTTCCCGAGCAGGCCGACGAGCTTGTCGTAGTCGGCGAGGCCGATGGAGGTCCCGGTCGGATGCGCGAAAGTCGGCGGCGTGCTCGAGTTCTCGCCGTAGGGGTGGAACGAGAAGCCGTCCATGATCGGCCGATTTCGCTTGAGCGCGCGGTACGCGGTTCCCATGTCGGCGATGAACGCGGTCGGCGAATGCGTGTCACGGCCCGAGCCGGGCCGGTCGATCCCGCGGGGGGCGAGCGAGCCGCCGTTGATGAAGACACCATTGTCCGCCGCCTTCATCGCGTCGTACGTGCGCGCGAGCAGCTGGACGTAGGCCGTCGCGGCGGCATCCTCGCCGTTCGGCCCGAACTGAGGGAGCCAGTAGCGGTTCAGGTTCGGCTCGTTCCCCACGATGTACTCGCGGATAGTCGGAACGCGCCTGACCAGGTCGCCCGCGAAGCGGGCGAATTGGCTACGCGCGGTCGCAGTCAGAGGCGTCGTCTTGCTCCCGAAGTTCATCACCGTTACGACGACGCGGATGCCCAGGAACTCGCCTGCGGCGGCAATCGACTGGAGCGCCTGTAGCTGACCGGCCGGCACCGCGGCCTGGCCGGGCTCCCAGATGGCTGTGACTCGGATCGTGTCGAAGCCGGCCGCCTTGGCCAGTTGCATCTTCGCCATGGCCACCGCTGGATCTGCGTTTCTCCCCTCGTCCTCGGCTGCGCCCATGTACATCCGGTCGCTTCCCAGAGCGTGCGCGGGGGCGGCCAGCGCTGCGAAGGCACAGAGCAGAGCGATGAGGGATCGGGGCTGCATGAAAGGGAAAAGCGGGCCGACATGAAGATGCCGCGGCCGCTCCGCCAGTGTAGGAACGGCGCCGGAAGGCGTCAACCTGGAACGAACGGGGCCCGAAGATCCCTCGTCCGGGGGACGGGGCCAAGCGCCCTCGACCGATATTGACAAGAGTCAGGATTGTGTTGCCAAGGCTCTCGCCGCAGGGGGCCTCCGGGAAGCTCGCCACCTTCCTTCACCAATCCTTTCTCATAGGCGGCCCGGTCTCTCCACCCGGGCCGCTTTTCACTTTGGTTGCCCGGCCGAGACTTGTTCATTTGTGGCGGGGCTAGGCTGGACGTCATGTCGTCGCGGCTCGAAAACCAGCTGAAGGCGCTCCCGACAAGGCCGGGCGTCTACCTCTTTCGCGATCGGGCCGGAGAGGTTCTCTACGTGGGGAAGGCCAAGTCGCTCCGGCCTCGCGTCCGCTCGTACTTTCAGCAGAGCCTGGACTCCCGCACTGCGATCCAGCAGCTGCCCGAGCGCGTCGAGGACATCGAGGTGATCGTCACGCAGAACGAGGTCGAGGCACTCCACCTCGAGCAGAACCTCGTCAAGCGCCACAGGCCGCCGTTCAACGTGCGGCTCCGGGACGACAAGTCGTTTCCCTACATCGCCGTCACGGTGGGGGACGAATACCCCAGAGTCATGTTCACGCGCGAGCGCCACCGTCGTGGCGTCGTCTACTTCGGTCCTTATGCGAACGCGAAGAAGGTCCGGGAGACGCTGGACGTGCTGAACCGCGTCTTTCCCTACCGGCCCTGCGAGGGCCCGAAGCCCGGACGTCACTCGGGCATTCCCTGTCTCGACTACCACATCGACCGGTGCCTGGCGCCCTGCGTCGGCTACGTGTCGAAGGAGGACTACCGCGCGATCATCGACCAGGTGATCGAGTTCCTCTCAGGAGACACGGAGCCGATCCAGCGCGAACTCGAACGGAAGATGCAGGAAGCTGCGGCAGACGAGCGGTTCGAAGAGGCGGCGCGCTATCGCAACCGTCTCCGAAGCGTCCAGCACCTCGCGGAGCGGCAGGCTGCGGACCGCCGCTCCGTCGGGACGATCGACGTGATCGGGCTCGCGCTGGAGGCTGACCGGGCCGTGGTGCAGGTCTTTCCACTGCGGGACGGGAAGATGATCGACCGCTACTCGTTCCACCTCGAGAACGTCGGCGGGCAAGACCTTGGCACGGTGCTCGAGTCCTTCTTCCTGGAGTACTACGGCTCCGCGCCCAGCGTCCCGCCGCAAATCGTCGTGCCTCGGGAGTCCGGGGACACATCGGCGCTCGCGGACTTCCTCTCCGAACGGCGTGGCGCTCGCGTCGAGGTGCGCGCGGCCGAGCGCGGGGAGAAGCGGCGGCTTCAGGAGCTCGCAACCGAGAACGCGCGTCATACGCTCGCCTCGGAGGCGCAGCAGACGGAGTTGAAGCGGCTGCGGCGGGTCGAGGCGCTCGAAGAGCTGCGCGAGGTCCTCAATCTCGAGGCGCTCCCGATCAGGATCGAGTGCTTCGACATCTCGACCGTGATGGGACAGGACAACGTCGGGTCGATGGTCGTCTTCCAGGACGGGGTGGCCAAGAAGGCCCATTACCGCAAGTTCGGGGTGAAGGGCCAGGTGGGCATGGACGACTTCGCGGCGATGGCCGAAGTGATCTCGAGGAGATTCTCGCGCCTTGCCGACGTGACCTCCGACGAGTACGACGAGTCCTTCGCGGCCACGCCGAACCTCGTCGTGATCGACGGCGGGAAGGGGCAGCTCTCCGCAGCACTGGCGGCGATGCAGGCCTTCGACCTTCCGCGGGTGGCCGTCGTCGCGCTGGCCAAGCGAGTGGAGGAGGTCTTCGTTCCCGGCCGGCCCGATCCGATCGTGCTCGCCGGGCACTCGCCGGGGCTCCAGCTCTTGCAGCGGGTCCGCGACGAGGCGCACCGCTTCGCCGTCGGCTTCCACCGTCAGCGGCGAGACTCGCGCTCGTTCGCCTCGATCTTCGACGAGCTCGAGGGGGTCGGGCCGGCACGTAGAAGGGCTCTGCTGCAGCATTTCGGCTCGGCCGAGCGCTTCCTCGCGGCCACCCAGGAGGAGCTCGAGGGAGTGCCGGGAGTACCTGCGAAAACGGCTCGCTCGATCTACGCGCAGCTGCACAAAGCCGGCCGGGCCTAGTCGAAGCGCGCGCGGCGAGTCCCTCGATGGGGGGCACTCTCACAAGCGATCCTCATGGAGCGGCGCGAGGTCGATACGTGAAGAGCCGCACCATGGAAGGCCGCATCCTCACACCCACTCGCGCGCCGCAGCGCGCCGGCTCAGGTCTAGGCACCCGCCTACGCCAGCTTCGCGTTGCCGCAGGGCTGACGCAGTCCGAACTTGCGGGCGATCGCTTCTCGAAGGAGTACATGAGCCAGATCGAGCGCGGGAAGACGCGCCCGACCAAAGAGACGCTTTCCTGGATCGGCGAGCGGCTCGGGGTCGATGTCTCCTATCTCGAGACCGGTCAGTCCTGGGACGAGTACGCAGAGGTCGAGGCCGCGATCACGCGTGCCGAGGCCGCCGTCGAGGGTCACCAGTACGACGAGGCGCTCGAAGCCCTCGCCGGCCTGGAGTTCTCGCCGGAGGCTCGTGAGCTCGAGTTCCGCGCACTGCTGGCGGAAGCCTGGTCGCGCATGCAGCAGGCAGAGCTTCGTCCGGCCCTCGAGTTGCTGGTTCGGGCACGTGAGCTGGCCGAGGAAGCCGGCTTCTCCGACGTCGAGCGCGCCGAGGTTCTGTACCGGATGGGCATCTGCCGGTACAAGCTGACGTCGATCAACACCGCGCAGACCCTCCTCAGCGAAGCACTCGACCTCGCCGACCGCTCCGGCGATCCCTGCGACCGGCTCCGCTCTCACATCTTGGAGTGGCGCTCCCGTTGCTCTCGCCGACAACGCGATTTCGAGGCGGCGCGCGAGGACATCGAGCTCGCACTCGAGCTGGCAGAGCGACTCGACGACACGCTCACCGTTGCGCACATCACTTTCCAGGCCTCACTCGTCGCGGAGCGCGACGGCCATTGGCTCCGCGCACGCACGCTCGCCGAGCGGGCGAAGGAGCTGTACGAGGAGCACGGCGACCGCGCGAACCTGGGCCGCATGCTCAACAACCTCGGCGGCCTGAACTTTCTCCTTGGCAAGTCCGACGACGCGATCTCGTATCTCAAGCGTGCCTTCTCCGTGGCCCTCGAGGTCGGTAGCGATGCGGATGCAGCGCAGGCCGTCTCCTCGCTGGCACAGGTTCACCTCGGCGCCGGCGACTGGAGCATGGCCGAAGAGCAGTCGCGGCATGCGCTCGAGTTGCTCGCGAAGCGGCCTGATTTCCTGGACGAGATCGGCAACGCGCAGATCGTCCTCGGTCGTTCACTGCTCGAACAGGACCGACTCGACGAAGCCGAGCACGCTTTCGCTGAAGCCGAGCTCAGCCTGTCACAGCTTTCCTCTGCCAGCCACCGCGCAGTTGCCTGGACGGCCCAGGGCGATCTCGCATCACGGCGCGGCGATGACAGTTCTGCCGCCACGCTTTATCGGCGGGCAGCAGAGGCCCTGCAGGACGTGAGGTTCTAGTGCATCGAGAGGAGGTGATCAGGATGCTGCGGAAGATGTTCTCATTGGGAGCTCTCGTCGTGGTCGCCGTGACGTTCGGCGTCGGCAACGCGTCGGCACAGCCCAAGAATTCGCATTCGCCGGCTGTGACTCACAGCAACGGCAGCTGGACTGACGGTTTCTCGGACGGTCGCCTCTAGCGGCCGTCCGGGGCGTTCGCGCCCGCCGGCTCGCCGGCGGTGCGATCGGCCTCGGCCACCCGCCGGATCCGCAAGGTGCCGGTCATGAGCAGGATCGCGGTGAAGCCGAGGACCGCGTTTACCACGATGAGCGTCACGCGCATGCCCACGCTGAAGCTGAGCGCGAGGCTCTTCGAGGTGACGTTCCGAAAGATGTAGACGAGCAGCGCCTGCTCGGTGCCGATTCCCGCCGGACTGACCGGGAAGATCGTGGCGAGGCTCTGGCTCACCTGCACGAGGAGCGCGTTGTTGAGCGTGGCCGGTATCCCGAAGGCTCGCAGGAAAAAGAAGACGGTCGCGAGGCGCAGCGACCAGTCGACCACCTGCCACAAGGCGACGCGGCGCACGTAGTAGGAACGATCTCGAAATGCTGCGAAGCCCTGCGCCACCTTCGCCTTGAACTCCTCGACACGCTCGGCGACCCAGGCGACGAGGGCCGTCCCGAACAGCAGTAAGAGCCCGACGAGGATCAGGCCCGCGACGGGATGGCGGAAGGCCCAGCCATAGTCGAGTGCAGGGAGGCTCGGGCTCTGGAGCACATTGAGCCCGGGCAACACGTGCTGTGTGACCGCCCACAGGATGAGGCAGCTCGCGACCAGCATGTCGAAGACGGTCTGCAGCAGCGACGTCGAGACGAGCGTCGTGTACGTCGAGCCCTCGATGCGATGCTTCGTCAGGTAGAGGCGAACGACGTCACCGCCGCGGGCGGGAATGACCGCGTTGACTCCGGTGCCGGCAACGTACGCGCCGAACATCTGGGGCCAGCGGACCGGCCGGTCGGGGTACGCGGCGTGAAGGATGTTCCGCCACGCGCGCGAGACCGCAAGAAGTTTGCAGAGGTGGCAGAGGACTCCAATCGCGAGCCACTTCCACTCGACTTCGGCGAGATGGTGGAAGAAGACTGCGATCGCGTGGAGGACGGAGTGGATCACTCACGCAGTCTGGCCGACGGCCTTCTAGAAATCGACCTCACCCGCACTTCCCGCCTCCGGCGCCGCCGCCGAAGTCGATCCCGCCCCCGATCTAACCGGGCTCGCGCCCGTCTTCGGGCGTCATGAACGGATAGCGGTAGTCGGTCGGGGGCACGAACGTTTCCTTGATCGTGCGAGGGCTCACCCAACGGATCAGGTTCCACATCGACCCTGCCTTGTCGTTCGTGCCGGAGGCGCGCGCGCCGCCGAAGGGCTGCTGCCCGACGACCGCGCCGGTCGGCTTGTCGTTGACGTAGAAGTTGCCCGCTGCGTAGCGAAGCTTCTCACCCGCGAGGTCGACCGCGTCACGCTCGCGAGCGAAGACCGCGCCGGTCAAGCCGTAGGGCGCGCCCTTGTCGATCAGGTCGAGCGTCTCGCCGTACTTGTCCTCCGGGTAGACGTAGGTCGTCACCACCGGGCCGAAGAGCTCCTCACGCATGGTGCGGAAATTCGGGTCGGTTGTCTCGAGCACCGTCGGCTCGACGAAGTAGCCCTCCGAGTCGTCGTAGCCCCCGCCGACCAGGACCTCGACCTTCTCGGCCGCCTTCGCCTCCTCGATCGCCTCCCGCTGTGTCTCGAAGGAGCCGGCGTCGATCACGGCGCCCATGAAGTTCCGGAAGTCGGAGACGTCGCCCATCTTGATCGACCGCACCTCCTCGACGACCCGCTCCCTGATCTCCGGCCAGAGGTTGGACGGAGCGAAGATGCGCGACGCAGCAGAGCACTTCTGTCCCTGGTACTCGAAGCTTCCGCGAACGATCGCGGTCGCGACCGCCTCGGCATCGGCAGAAGGATGCGCAACGATGAAGTCCTTGCCGCCGGTCTCGCCGACGATCCGCGGATAGTTCCGGTAGTCGGCGATGTTCTGTCCGATCGTCTTCCACATCGACTGGAAGACAGGAGTCGAACCTGTGAAATGGACGCCTGCCAGATCGGGGCTCGCAAGGGCAGGGTTGCCGATGTCGGCGCCCGACCCGTAGACGAGATTGATCACCCCCGGCGGGAGGCCGGCGGCCTCGTAGAGCTTCATCAGGAAGTGAGCCGAGTAGGCGGCGGTCGACGCGGGCTTCCACACGACTGTGTTTCCCATCAGCGCCGCGCTGCCCGGAAGGTTCCCGCCGATCGCCGTGAAGTTGAACGGCGTGACCGCGAACACGAACCCTTCCAGCGGGCGGTACTCCATTCTGTTCCACGTTCCCGCCGACGAGATCGGCTGCTCGCTGTAGATCCGCAGCATGAACTGCACGTTGAACCGGAAGAAATCCGTCAGCTCGCAGGCGGCGTCGATCTCCGCCTGGTGCGAGGTCTTGGACTGCCCGAGCATCGTCGCTGCGTTGAGCGTCGAGCGCCACGGCCCGGCCAGCAGCTCAGCGGCCCGCAGGAAGATGGCGGCGCGCTCGTCCCACGGTGTTCGGTGCCAGTCCTGCCAGGCTTCCGCCGACGCCTTGATCGCCTGCTCGACGTGGCGCGCATCTCCCTTGTGCACCGTGGCGAGCACGTGATCCTTGTCGTGGGGCATGACGGACTCGAACGTCTCGCTCGTCCGCACCTCCTCGCCCCCGATGACCAGCGGCGCCTCGATCTGCTCCGACTGCATCTGCTGGAGGCGGAGACGTAGCTCCTCACGCTCGGGCGTGCCGGGCGCATACGACTTCACCGGCTCGTTTTCGGGCAGCGGCGGGCGGAACAGGCCGGGCGCGGCGGACATCGGAGGCGATTGTAGGCTTGGGCACCGTGTCTGTGGCGTGCATCCCCTACGAGGCGGAAGGCTGGGGCAGAGGGGAGGTATGGCTCGAGGACGGACGCCTCGCGTGGCACGAGCTACCGCAGCCGTCTCTAGGTACGCGCGCGCGTGCGCGAGCAACCCCCACCCGTCAGGGAGGGGCTGATCGCCCACCGCCCTCGCGGTCGACACTAGCCCCGAAAAGCGAGCGAATGGGCAACGGGAATGCGCCGAGAGCGGACAAGTTGATCAACAGGTTCAAGGCCTACTTCGCCGGAGAGCGAACGTCCTTCGACGACGTCACGCTCGAGCTCGACGACTGGACGGCATTTCAGCTCGACATCGTCCGTGCTCTGCGGCGCGTGCCCTACGGGGAGGTTGTGTCCTACGGAGATCTCGCACGGCTCGCCGGCCACCCGCGGGCTCAGCGCGCGGCGGGAACGTTCTGCGCACGCAACCGCTTCGGAATCGTGGTCCCCTGCCACCGCGTGGTCGCGTCCGACGGTCTCGGGTCGTACGGATCTCTCGGCCCGGAATACAAACGTCGGCTGCTGCTGCTCGAAGGTGTCACTCTCTGAGGATCTTCGGCACGAGCTCGCGGCGATCACGCCGCGAAGCGAGTGCGACCGTCTTGCCGAGCTCTCCGGGCTCTTCCATTCGGCCGGCAGCGTGCACCTGAAGGGCCGCGGCGAGGTGGCCGTGCATCTCGACGTCGGCGACCCGGCGGTCACGCGTCGCGCGTTCAGCCTCTTACGCGCATTCGGCGTCGTGTCCGAGATCCGGACCTACGCACGACACGCCTTCGACGGGGGCACGCGGTATCAACTGCACGTCGCCGGAGACGATCACGCCCTCCAGGTGCTCCACGAGGCCGGAGTGCTCACTTCCCGCCTCACACCGCTCGAGCGTCCGCCACAGCGGGTGGTGACGCGGTCGTGCTGCCGCGCCGCGTATCTCAGGGGAGCCCTGCTCGGCGGCGGTTCGCTGAGCGGCCCCCGCTCGCCGCACCTCGAGATCCGCAGCGCCGGCGTCGACGGCGCCGAATTCCTCGCGCGCATCGCCGCTGAGGAAGGGGTGCGACTCGGCGTCCTCGACCGCCGACGGCACGTCGTCGTCTACGCGAAGGGAATCGAGACGATCGCAGACACACTCGCTCTTGCCGGCGCGAGCCGCACGGTCCTGCTCTTCGAGGAGCGCGCGGTGATGGCGGCGACGCGCTCGCGGGCTAATCGCCTGGCGAACGCCGACCACGCGAACCTCGTCCGGACGAGCCGTGCGGCACACGATCAACTGCGAGCCGTCGAGCGACTTCGCGGGAACGGCGAGCTCGCGAAGCTTCCAGCGCGATTACAGGAGATCGCCGAGCTCAGGGAACGACACCCGACACTCCCACTGCGTGAGCTCGCACTCAAATGCCGCCCTCCCGCGACGAAAGCATCGGCGCACAGGCGTTTACGGAAGTTACAAGAGCTTGCCTCGCGCTAACTTTTCTGCCCGGATGGAGTCGGCCTCAGGCTTTCGTCATACTCTCGCAAGCGGCGGGTCCGCGCTCGTCCGGCGCTCGGATTCAGACCCCGTCCGACGCCAAGGTCCTGAGCGTGGTTCAACCGGAGAGGGAGGTCGTCCTCGGAGCTTCCTCTCCGGCCCGCCGCATTTCGCTAACACGAAATGCCGGGGGCCGGTCGAGCGGAATACGGCTCGCCGGCACAGCCGCCGAGCCTTTTACAGGCAGCGCAAGCGCTGCCTCGGCGGCCCGCCGCATTTCGCTAACACGAAATGCCGGGGGCCGGTCGAGCGGAATACGGCTCGCCGGCACAGCGCTCTCATTTAGACTCGTTGCTATGGCGAAGACACGCGTGGGGATCAACGGGTTCGGACGGATTGGGCGGAACTTCTTTCGCGCTCAGTTGGAGCGTGGGGGGGATTTTGAGATCGTCGCTATCAACGATCTCGGGGATGCCAAGACGATGGGGCACCTCTTGAAGTACGACTCCGTGCTCGGGCAGTTGAACGAGGACGTCGAGGTTGGCGACGGCGTCATCAAGGCCGGCAAGGCGGAGTTGAAGGTGCTCTCCGAGCGCGATCCGGCTGCCCTTCCCTGGGGCGAGCTCGAGATCGACCTCGTGATCGAGTCGACTGGGTTCTTCACCGATCGCGAGGGCGCCCAAAAGCATCTCGACGCCGGGGCCAAGAAGGTCGTGATCTCCGCACCGGCCACGGACCCGGACGTCACCGTCGTGCTCGGGGTCAACGACGACACCTACGACGCCGAACAGCACCACATCATCTCGAACGCGTCCTGCACGACCAACTGCGTGGCGCCGCTCGCGAAGGTGCTGCACGACAACTTCACGGTCGAACAGGGATTCATGACCACCATTCACGCCTACACGAACGATCAGCAGATTCTCGATCTCCCGCACAAGGACCTGCGCCGTGCGCGAGCAGCCGCGATCAATCTCATTCCGACTTCAACCGGTGCTGCCCGTGCAATCGGATTGGTTCTGCCGGATCTGAAGGGCAAGGTGGACGGGATCTCGGTCCGGGCACCCGTCCCGACCGGGTCGATCACGGATCTCGTCGTCCGCCTCGGCCGCGAGGTGACGGTCGACGAGGTGAACGCGGCCTACCGAGCCGCCGCCGACAAGGGCTCGTTCGCGGGCATTCTTCGCTACGCGGACGACCCGCTCGTCTCGACGGACATCGTGCACTCGTCCTTTTCGTGCATCGTCGACAGCGAGTTGACGATGGCGAACGGAACGATGGCCAAGGTCTTCGGCTGGTACGACAACGAGTGGGGCTACAGCTGCCGGCTGGTCGACGTCGTGGCAAAGATCGCTGCCGACATCCCGGCGACTGTCTCCGCGTAGGTGCGCACGCCGCGGTCGGTACGCGATGCCGACATCGCCGGCAAGCGGGTACTCGTACGCTCCGACCTGAACGTGCCGCTGGAAGACGGGCGCGTCGCGGATGACACACGCATCAGGGCGTCGCTGCCGACGCTACGCCTGTTGTTGGACGGTTCTGCCGATGAGGTGACGGTCTGCTCCCACCTCGGACGTCCGAAAGGGGAGGACCCGGCTCTGTCCATCCGCCCGGTCGCCGAGCGGCTACGCGAGCTTCTGCCCCACGATCGCCTGCGCGTGCTCGAGAACACGCGCTTCAACCCGGGCGAGACCAAGAACGATCCGGACTTCGCCAAGGAGCTCGCCGACGACAACGACCTCTTCGTGCAAGACGCATTCGGATCGGTGCACCGGGCCCATGCCTCGACGGTCGGCGTCGCTCAGCTGCTGCCGGCGTATGCCGGGCTCTTGCTCGAACGCGAGCTCTCCGAGCTCGGGAAACTTCTCGGCGAGGTGGAGCGGCCGTTCGTCCTGATCTCGGGCGGCGCCAAGGTTGAAGACAAGCTCGGCGTGCTGAAGAATCTCGGCGGCAAGGCAGACGAGGTGCTCGTCGGCGGGAAGATGGCCGAGCAGATCCGTACCGAAAATCCGCTTCCGTTCGACATCATCCTTCCGGTCGATGTCGTCGCGGCGAGCGCCTTCACGGCCGACGCCGACTCGCAGGTCGTCTCGTACGACGCGCTCGCAGACGGCTGGCTGGGGCTCGACATCGGGCCGCAGACACGCAGCCTCTTCACGCAGCACATCTCCCGGGCGCGCACGATCTTCTGGAACGGGCCGATGGGCGTGTTCGAATGGCCGCGTTTCAGCGCAGGCACGAAAGCCGTCGCCGAGGCAGTGGCATCGTCCGACGGGTACTCGGTCGTCGGTGGGGCCGACTCGGCACGCGCCCTGAGCGAGCTCGGACTGGCGGACGAGGTCTCATGGCTTTCGACCGGGGGCGGCGCGGCGCTCGAGCTGCTCGAAGGCAAGGAGCTGCCGGGTGTCGCTGCGATTCCGGAGCGCGCGTGAAGCTGATCGCCGGCAACTGGAAGATGTACAAGGGCTCAGCCGAGACGGCGGAGTTCTGCCTCGGGCTCCGGGAGGAGGACCTCGAAGGTGTCGACGTCGTCGTGTGTCCGCCATTCGTCTCGCTGGCGGTCGCCGTCCAGCTCCTGGCGGGAACCGAGATCGCGGTTGCAGCCCAGAACGTCCACTGGGAGGAGGAGGGACCGTACACCGGAGAGATCTCGCCCGCGATGCTCCTCGAGCTCGGCGTCTACGGCGCGATCGTCGGACACTCGGAGCGGCGGCAGCATTTCGGCGAGACGGATGAGACGGCGGCAAGGAGGGCGCGATCCGCGCTTGCGGCGGGAATGTTCGTGATCGGCTGCGTCGGCGAGACCGAAGAGGAACGGGAGCGTGGCGAGACCGACAGCGTGCTGCGACGCCAGGCATCCGCGTTCGAAGCCGATGACAACCTCGTTCTCGCCTACGAGCCGGTGTGGGCGATCGGAACGGGAAAGACCGCCACGCCGGAGATCGCGCAGGAGGCGCATGCTTTGGTCAAGTCGGTGCTGGACGTCCCCGTCCTCTACGGCGGCTCCGTCAAGCCCGACAACGCCGCGGTTCTCCTGAGCCAGCCGGACGTCGACGGCGCGCTCGTCGGCGGGGCGTCACTCGAACTCGATTCCTTCACCGCGATTTGCCGAGCGGCCGCGAGCATCCCCTCGTAACGCTGGTCATCCTCGACGGGTGGGGTCTCGCCCCCGCCGGTCCGGGCAATGCCGTCGAGCTTGCCGACACACCCAACTTCGACCGGCTCTGGGACGCATACCCGCACACCACGCTCGCTGCATCGGGCGAAGCGGTCGGGCTGCCGCCCGGGCAGATGGGCAACAGCGAGGTCGGACACCTGACGATCGGCTCAGGGCGCGTGCTGTTCCAGGACCTCATGCGTGTCAACAAGTCAATCGAAGACGGGTCGTTCTTCCAGAACCCGGCACTCGTCAGCGCGTTCGAGAGAAGCGAGCGGGTCCATCTGCTCGGCCTCGTCTCCTACGGCGGCGTCCACTCGCACATCGACCACGTGCGCGCGCTGTTGCGGTTCGCCCCGGAGAAGACCTGGATCCACGCGTTCACCGACGGACGGGATGTATCGCCGCACTCCGCAGTCAACGATCTCGCCGAGCTCCCGACGGAGCGCATCTCGACCGTCAGCGGCCGGTACTACGCCATGGACCGCGACCAGCACTGGGAGCGAACGCAGCGGGCCTTCGACGCAATCGTTGCAGGAAAGGGCGAGCCGGCAACCGATCCAATCGAAGCTGTCCGCCGTAGCTATGAGCGAGGGATCACCGACGAGTTCATCGAACCAATCACAGTTGGTTTCCGGCCCCGGCTCCGGCCGGGGACGGACACAGCAATCTTCTTCAACTTCCGCCCCGACAGAGCCCGCCAATTGACGATGCAGCTCGTCGAGGCCGGTGCCGATATCACGACGATGACGAGCTATCGGTCGGACCTCCGCGTGCCGCTCGCCTTCGCCGAGCAGGAGGTGCACGAGACGCTGGCCGAGGTCCTCGCCGAGCACGGGGTGCGCCAGTTGCACGCCGCGGAGACCGAGAAGCATGCCCACGTGACGTACTTCTTCAACGGCGGGCGCGAGGCGGAGTGGTCGGGCGAAACCAGGATTCTCGTGCCCTCGCCGCGGGACGTTCCGAGCTACGACCAGAAGCCGGAGATGTCGGCGCGAGAGGTCACCGACAGGTTCGTCGAAGAGCTCGACCGGAACGGCTACCGGTTTGCCGTCATCAACCTTGCCAACCCCGACATGGTCGGCCACACAGGATCGATCCCCGCCGCGGTGAAAGCAGTGGAGACGGCGGACGAGTGCCTCGGTCGAATCGTCGAGGCGGTCGCTCGCAAAGGTGGCGTCTCGCTGATCACGGCAGACCACGGAAACGCAGAGCAGATGCTCGAAGCAGACGGCGTGAGCCCGCATACCGCACACACGACGAATCCCGTCCCGCTGATCGTCACAGACTCCGAAGTGACCCTCGGAGACACCGGCGAGCTGGCCGATTTAGTGCCCACTGTGCTGGGGTTTTTAGGTTTCACGCAACCCTTACAGATGACCGGTAAACCCTTAACGACCCCGGCCTGATCCGGGCTATACTCCGGAACCTTTTGTCACTTCAGCAACCTGATTTCGGCGTCCTGCGGAAGGCACAGAAAGGCGATGAGCGAGCTTTCTCGCTCATTGTCCGTGCCTACCAGGTGCCTGTCTTCAACTACGTGCTGCGACTCGTCGGTGACCGGTCGCTGGCCGAAGACCTGACGCAGGAAGTCTTCCTCCGGGTCTTCCAGGGCCTGCCACGGTTCTCACTTCGCTCGAAGTTCACGACGTGGCTCTTCCAGGTGACCAAGAATCGCGTGCTCGATGAGCTGCGCGCCAACGAGCGGCGCCCACGCGCAGTCGTCGCGCTCGAGGACATTCCGCCGCTCGAAGTCGTCGACGCGCCGATGGAGCGGGTCGAAGCGATCGACGCCGTGTGGCGCGCCGTCGAAGGACTGAGCGTCGACCTGAAGATGGCACTGCTCCTCCGCGACATCGTCGGTCTCTCGTACACCGAGATTGCGGATTCCCTGGAGATCACGCTCGCCACCGTCAAGTGGCGGATCTACAAGGCGCGCGAGGACGTTCAACTCTCGATGGCCCGCGAGGGCATCACCTTCGGCGACCAAGAGCAGACCGTCGCCGAGCGTGCCGCGGCCTCGTAACTACTTCGAATGAGCACGTAGCCAGGCGCTGAGGTTTCGCGCCTCGGCGGCCGGTGTTGCTCCGCGTACCGGTGCCTGAATGGGCAGCGTTTGCGGCTTCGTCGAGGGACTCTTCCCGCCGATGCTGAGCAATCCCAGGACGACGGCGACGGTCGCGACGGCCGCAGCGCCCGCGATCCACGGCCAGGTGCTGCCACCGGGCAGGCTTTGATACCGCCGGAAGTTACGCGGCTCGGTGATCGCAGTGGCGAAGAGCGGTTCCATCGGAACCTCGGACGCTGACGCGAGCTCGTGCGAGAAATCCGACGCCGAGCGAGGTCTGAAGCGCGGGTCGCGCGCCAGTGCATGCATCACCGCTGCTTCGACCGGCTCCGGAACGGACGGCTCGAGATCGCGAAGCGGCGTGATCACGCCGGCCGTCTGCTGCGCCGCTAGGTCCGCGAGGGACTCGAACTCATACGGCGGCCTTCCCGTCAGGAGCTCGTAGACGACGGCGCCGAGCGAGTAGATGTCGGTCGCAGCGGTGACCTCCTCACCGGCGGCCTGTTCCGGCGAGAGGTAGGCCGCGGTGCCGAGCACGGTGCCATGCTGAGTGAGGCGCGTCAGCTCGGCGGCGCGCGCAATGCCGAAGTCGGCGATCTTGAGGACATCGTCCTCGCGCACGAGCAGATTCGCGGGCTTCACGTCCCGGTGGACCAGGCCGGCATTGTGCGCGTGCTGCAGACCCGCGCACGCCTGGAGCGCGAGCGGCACCACTTGTGCATGCGCCAGCCTTCCGCGCTGCGCGAGCGTGTCGCCAGAGACGTATTCCATGACGATGTAGGGGCTACCGTTCGTCTCGCCCGCGTCGTAGACCTGGACGACGTTCGGATGCGAGAGCCGACCCGCGAGCTTCGATTCTTGCAGGAAGCGGGCTCGAAAACTGTCGTCGCCGGCCAGATGGTCGGCGAGCACCTTGACAGCGACCAGACGGTGCAGCTCCTCGTCGTGCGCGAGATAGACGACGGCCATGCCGCCCTCGCCCAGCGTCCGCTCGACGCGATAGCGGCCTGCCGCGAGAAATGTTTGGGTCAATCGCCCTCCCCGTGCTTGCCGTTGCCTTTGTGCTTGCCGTTGTCGTGTTTCTTGGTGACCGGCACGCACGAAATGCGAGAGACCAGATCTCCAACGGTCGAGCCGAGCTGCTCCTGGAATGCGCCGGGAATGCGCCGCTCGTTGATCGCTGCGACTATCTCCCGCTGCAGCTGCTGCGCGAGGCTCAGCGCCCGGCACGAATCGCCGGCAGTCAGCGCCTGGTCGACCTCGTCGCTGCGAGAGGCCAGTCCCGCTGCGACCGCCTGAGGAAGCCTGGGCTGCGGAGCGGCTCGAGGCTTCGAACCGCTCCCGCAGCCCGCAAGGCAGAGCACGGCTATCAGGGCCGCGCCCAGCTCAGGACATCTCGTTCGGGCCTTCTGCCGCTGCACTCGACTAGTCGCCTCGCGCGAGCCGAGCCGCGAGCCCTCGCGGCAGACCCCTCTCCCGCATCTCGGCCTGCGTGCGCTCAATCGAGTATGGGACCCGTTGGAACTCGGCAAACCTTTCGTCGAGATCCAGCAGCAGCCAGGCTGCACGCGGATCACCGTCGCGGGGCTGGCCGACGGAGCCCGGATTCAGGAGCTTTCGGCCGTTCAGCGCGACTCTGGACCCGCCGGGCGCCGGCCCACCGCGGGCGTGGCCGTCGTCTGCGCTGATCGCCAGGGCGATGTGGCTGTGCCCGACGAGCACCAGGGGCGCGTCGGAAAGCTCGAGCGTCGCCTCCGCCGCCTCCTCCGTCAGGACGTACTCCCACACCGGGTCGCGGGCGCTGGCGTGGAAGAGCTCGACGCTCTCGACTTCGCCGAACGGTTTCAGGCTCGCCAGGAAGGCGCGCGACTCCGGGGTCAGGACCTCGTCCGTCCAGATGGCCGCGGCCGCCGCCTCGTCGTTGAAGTCACTGACCGGGAGCTCCCCGAGCACGACGAGGTCGTGGTTGCCGACCAGGCAATGATCGGCACGTTCCTTGACGGCGTCGCAGCACTCGTTCGGGCGGGGACCGTAGCCGACCGTGTCGCCGAGGCACCAGAGGGCGTCGACGCTCGCTGCGTCGATCTGCTTCAACACCGCCTCGAGCGCGTGCTGGTTAGCGTGGACGTCTGATATGACCGCGACCCGCATCAGCAGAGTCGCGACCTTAGCCGTCGTGGGATTCCTGTGGGCACTCGCCGCTTCGGTTCTGTGGCGCACGAAGGTGCCCGCCGAGCTCCACTTACCGCGGCTCGATCCCCAGGCGGTGTTCGGCGCCCGGGCCGTGCGAGCCGGGGTGAGATATGAGCGGTTCCTCGACTACAGCTGGGCCCTCGGGACGATTACGAAGCTCGTCGCGCTCGTCGTCATGGTCCGGCGCGGCCCACGGCTCGCCTCCTCACTCAGGCTCGGCCCGGTGAATGCGGGGCTGATCACCGGCGTCGTCGTTATGACGGTCCTGTGGACAGTCTCGCTGCCGTTCGACATCGCAGCGGGCTGGTGGGATCGCCGCCACGGCATCTCGAAAGAGGATTGGGGATCGATCCTGCTCTCGTCGTGGCAGGGGCTGCTCAGCGGCACCGTCACCGCGGTCGTCGCACTTGCGATCGTGCTCCTGCTCGCGAAGCGGTTTGCGCGGAACTGGTGGATCGGGGCCGCGGCGATTCTGCTCGCACTCGCGGTGCTCCAGCAGTTCGCGTTGCCGTACGCGAGTCGGATCGGAACCCATCCGATCCGCTCGCCGCAGCTTGCCGCCGCCGTCCAGGGGCTCGAAGCGCGTGAGCACGCCGGCCACCCGGCGGTGCGCATCCAGCCGGTGTACGACAAGACCACGGCCGCCAATGCCTACGCGATCGGCATCGGCCCGAGTAGCAGCGTCTTCCTCTGGGACACGCTGCTGCGTAGCCCCTTCACGCCCCGGGAGGTGCGCTTCGTTGCCGGCCACGAGCTCGCTCACATCGCACGGCTGCACCTGTGGAAGGGGCTCGCCTGGGGAGCGCTGATCGGCATTCCGCTGCTCGCGGCGATCGCCTTCGTGACCGGACGCCGCGGCGGCCTGCGCAACCCCGGCAACGTGCCTCTCGCTCTCCTGGCACTCACCGTCCTCCTGCTGGCAGTGACTCCGTTCACGAACGCTGTCTCCCGGCGCTACGAGGCGGAGGCGGACTGGGTCGGTCTACGGGGCACGCAGGATCCACAAGCGGCGAAAGGACTGTTCAAGGGGTTCGTGCGAGTCGATCTCGCGGATCCGAGCCCGCCCGGCTGGGTCCACGTCTTCCTCGACAATCATCCCACGCTCCTGACGAGGGTCGAGCAGGCGGATGCGTTCGCGCGACTGGCGCGCTAGCTCTCGGAGCGGGGCGGAGCTTCGGGAAGGTTGCGGATCCCTTCCTGCGTCGACCACTTGGAGAACGAGTCCTGCATCGCGGCCAGCAATTCCTGGAAGAACTGCGACGACATGTTCACGCGCGAGACGACGACGCCGGGCACATCGCCTTCCTCGATCTCATGATCGATGCGCGCGAAGGTGAGCGTGAACTCGTACGGGGAGAACGTGACGTTCGCGAAATTCGCGTAGACCCCCGCCATCTGCTCCGGATCAAGATGGATGTTGAGCTGGCGCTCCTGGGCCTCTTCGTCCACAGCCCAACGATACTACGGGCGTGGAGCACGCCTTCAGTTTCCGCCGTTTTGCTTACGCGGTCTCGGCGATGGCCGTCGTTCTGGCGGTCGGCACGGTCGGGTTCCGCCTCGCCATCCACGAGTCGTGGCTGCAGTCGCTCTATCGGGCGGTCGTCTCCAGCACGCTGACCGGGCTCGACACCGTTCCGAGGAACGACTCGGCTCGGATCGTGACGATCTTTCTGGTTCTGGCAGGCATCAGTATCTTTGCGTACATCGGCTCGCTCGTCGTCGAGGCGATCGCGCGCGGAGTGATCGGCGGGCTGTGGGCAGAGCGAAGGAGGCGAAGGGCGATCGACGCGTTGCGCGACCACTACATCATCTGCGGCTTCGGCCGGGTCGGCCAGCGGGTCGCCGAGGAGTTTCGTCACGAGGGGAAGCCGTTCGCCGTGGTCGACTACAGCCCCGAGGCGAAGGCTGCGGCCGAGGAAGGGAACGTTCTCTTCGTCGAAGGCAACGGCACGGACGACGACGACCTTCGCGCCGCGGGCATCGAGCGCGCCAGCGGGCTCGTCGCCGCCTCGGACGACGACGCCGACAACCTCTACATCACGCTTTCCGCGCGCGCCGCGAAGCCCGACCTCTTGATCGTCGCGCGCGCCTCGAACGAGGACGCTTCCAGGAAGCTGAAGCTGGCCGGCGCAGACCGAATCGTGCAGCCCTATCAGGCGGCCGGACGAGTCATGGCGAACCTCCTGTTGAAGCCGCAGGTGACGGCGTTCGTCGACGTCGTGACCAGCGCGGGCGGCGCCGACCTGCGCTTCGAGGAGATCGAGGTGACCGAGGCGTGTGGTCAGGGCGGGAGGACGATCCGCGATCTCGAGATCCGCAAGGCAACCGGGGCACTGATCGTCGCATTGCGCAAGCGCGACGGGACCTTCGACACGACGCCGACACCGGAAGCCGCCGTCGAGGTAGGCGACGTGCTGATCGCAGCCGGAACCGAGGAAGAGCTGCGCGCTCTCGAAGGCCTTTTCGCGCCGCGCGAGACAGTTGCCCGCTAACGCGGTCGACCGTCTGGCCGCAAGGCTGTCGGAGCTCGCGGGCGCGCCCGTCGAGCTCGAGCGGCCGAGCGACCCCGAGCACGGGGACTACGCGACCAACGTGGCGCTCCGCACCGCGCCGCAGCGGCAGCAACCGCCGCGCGAGCTGGCAGCCGAGTTGGCGGCGCGCGCGCAGGAGCTCGATGAGATCGAGCGCGCACAGGTCGCCGGGCCCGGCTTCCTCAACCTGTGGGTGACGACCGCCTGGCTCGCCGAAGCGTTGCAGGAGATGGGTCAGGACTACGGCGGTGGCTCCGATTCGGAGCTAGCGCAGAAGATCCAGGTCGAGCTGATATCCGCGAACCCCGCCGGACCGTTGACCGTCGGTTCCGCGCGCAACGGTGCGTACGGAGACTCCGTCGCGCGACTGCTGGACTACGCGGGGCACGACGTCGAGCGCGAGTACTACTTCAACGACGCGGGCCGTCAGGTCGACCTCTTCCGGGCGTCGGTCGAGGCGCGGCGAAGTGGCGACGAGCTGCCCGAGGGCGGTTACGAGGGCGACTACATCAATGAGCTCGCCGCGCTCAGAGTCGATCCCGTCGAGCACATGCTCGGTGAGATTCGCCGGGAGGTCGCCGACTTCCGCATCCAGATCGACACCTGGCGGCACCAGGGTGAGATCGAGAAGGAGGTCGCCGACGTCTTGCCGCGGCTGGACACGTACGAGGCCGAAGGAACGATCTGGGCGCGCACGAGCGCCTACGGCGACGACAAGGACCGCCCGCTCGTCCGTTCGGCCGACGGGTCCTACCTCTATTTCGCGGCGGACGTCGCGTACGTGCGCGACAAGCTGGAGCGGGGCTTCGACCTTGCGATCTACGTCCTGGGGGCGGACCACCACGGCTACGTCGGCCGGCTGAAGGCAGCCGCCGCGATGCTCGGCTACGACCCGGAGCGGATCGAGGTCTTGATCTACCAGCTCGTGCACATCGTCGAGGGTGGCCAGACGAAGAAGATCTCGAAGCGTCGCGGCGACGTCGTCTTTCTGCACGAGCTCGTGGAGAAGATCGGGATCGACGCCGCGCGCTGGTACTTGATCTCCCGCGGGCACGACCAGCCGATCGACATCGACGTCGACCTCGCGGCCGAGCGCTCCCAGAAGAACCCGGTGTATTACGTGCAGTACGCGCATGCGCGCATCGCAGGAATCTTGCGCAACGCCGATGCGACAACCGCCGACGTCGCGGTTCCGAGTGTGCTCGAGCGCGAGGAGCGTGACCTGATCAAGCGACTCGCCGAGTTCCCGGTGATCGCCGCGGAGGCAGCGGAGCGACGCGCTCCGCATGCGATTCCGATCTACGCGATCCGCGTGGCGGACGACTTCCACCGCTTCTACCACGAGCACCGAGTCGTGGGCTCCGAGACGGAATCGTTCCGGCTGGCACTCGTACGCGGGGCCCAGCACGTGATTGCGCGCGCCCTCGATCTGATCGGAGTCGAGGCACCGGAACGGATGTAGGCTCCCGGGCCAGGTATGAGCGTCGCTCGCCTTCGGCTCGCTCCCGTGAGGGAAACCATGTTTCCCTCACGAGCTCCCTTCTTTAGGGATCGCCTCAGCCCCCGCACCGCTGAGATCGCCGCGTGGGCCGAGGAGAACCAGAGGGGAAACCGCACGGTTTCCCCCGCTGCCCCTTCCCTCGCTCATTGGACAAAGGCGGCCCAATGAGCGGCAGGCCGCCCGACCGAAACCTCGCGCTCGAGCTCGTCCGGGTCACCGAGGCAGCAGCTCTGGGTGCCGGACGCTGGGTGGGGCGCGGCGACAAGATCGCCGCCGACCAGGCGGCCGTGGACGGGATGCGGGCGATGCTCGACTCGGTCTCCATGGCCGGCACTGTGGTGATCGGCGAGGGGGAGAAGGACGAGGCGCCGATGCTCTTCAATGGCGAGCCGGTCGGCGACGGCACCGGGCCACAAGTCGACGTCGCGGTCGACCCCCTCGAGGGAACGCGATTGACGGCGCTCGGTCAGCCGAACGCGATCGCGGTCATAGCTGTCGCGGAACGCGGCACGATGTTCTTTCCCGGCGCCGCCGTCTACATGAACAAGATCGCGGTCGGGCCAGAGGGCATCGGTGCTGTCGATATCAACGCCTCGCCGACGCAGAACGTCAATGGCGTGGCGAAGGCAAAAGGAGTGTCGACACGGGAGATCACCGTGGTGGTCCTCGAGCGTGAGCGTCATGAGGCACTGATCTCGGAACTTCGCGCGGCCGGCGCGAAGGTTCTGCTGATTCGCGACGGCGACGTCGCTGCGGCGATAGCAGCAGCGCAGAGCGGAACCGGGGTGGACATGCTCTACGGGATCGGCGGCACACCTGAAGGCGTCATCTCGGCTGCAGCGCTCAAGTGCGTCGGCGGTGGTATCCAGGGGAAGCTCTGGCCACGCGACGACGATGAGCGGCAGCAGCTCATTGCTGCAGGCCTCGATCCGGAGCAAGTGCTGACGACCGACGACCTTGTTGCCGGCGATGACGTCTTCGTTGCAGCGACCGGCGTCACCACCGGCTCGCTGTTACGCGGCGTCCGGTATCTCCCGAACGGCGCGGTCACCGACTCGATCGTCATGCGCTCACGATCCGGCACCTCGCGCCGAGTCGAGGCCACGCACGCGCTGGACAAGCTCCAGGCCCTCACGGGCCTCGAGTATCACTAGACCGCGACGGCCTCCTTCTCCAGCTCGGGAGCGTACGTTCCGGTCTGCGCGGCGCTGTTCATCTTCGCGCGGTGGTAGTAAGCGCGCTGCGCCGCCTCGACGTTCTCCTCGTGACCGCCCCAGGCCTTCAGCGCCGCCGCCTGGAGCGCGCGGCCGTACGAGAACGACAGCTTCCACGGGTGCGGGCCCAACGCATTCATCGCGTTCAGTCGTCGCGTCGCCTCTTCCTCGGACTGCCCGCCCGAGAGAAAGACGATTCCCGGTACTGCCGCAGGAACGTGCCGGCGGAAGCAGCGGACGGTCTGGCGCGCGATCTCCTCGTCGGACACCTGTTCCGGGCTTTCGTAACCCGCGAGCACCATGTTCGGCTTCAGCAAGATCCCTTCGGGCTGGACGCGCTGGTCGCGCAGCTCGGTGAACACGGCGTGCAACACGTGCGAAGTGACGTGGAAGCTTCGTTCGATCGTGTGGTCGCCGTCCATGAGGACTTCCGGCTCGACGATCGGGACGACGCCTGCCTCCTGACAGAGCGCGGCGTACCGGGCGAGCGCGTGGGCGTTCGTCCAGATGCAGTACTCACTCGGGATGTCCTTGCCGATCGTGATCACCGCGCGCCATTTCGCGAAGCGCGCACCGAGCTCGCGATATTCCGCGAGCCGTTCGCGAAGTCCGTCGAGCCCTTCGGTGACGGTCTCGCCCTCGGCGAGTGCGAGCGGCTTCGCGCCCTCGTCGACCTTGATCCCAGGGACGATCCCCTTGGACTCGAGTAGCTTGGGAAATGGCGTGCCGTCGGACGCCTCCTGGCGGATGGTCTCGTCGAAGAGAATGACGCCGCCGATGAACTCCTCGGCCCCCTCCGTCGTGAAGAGGAGCTCCCTGTACGCCCGGCGTGTCTCCTCGCTCGACTCGACGCCGATGGAGTCGAATCGCTTCTTGATCGTCCCGGTGCTCTCGTCAGCGGCGAGAATGCCCTTCCCGTCGGCAACGATCTGCTCGGCGATCCTCTCTAGCTCCTGAACGTCCATCTCGGCTCCCTCCCTCGTTTTGTCCGGGGAGAAGTATCGCCTAAGCTTTCCCACTCGGAGGGGCGACGCTGCGGCGGTTCGCCCCTCCTTTCCGGTTGTTGGTAACCGGTCCAAGCGTGAGTACGATTTCGTCCAGGTGATCCGCCGTCTCGCCCTCACCGTCCTGGTCGTCGCGGCTCTCGCTCCGGCTCTCCGCGGGGACGCTGCGCGGCCGGTCCTGGTCCAGCCGGGCGTGACCGTCGCGGGCATCCCCGTCGGGGGCATGTCCAACGAGCAGGCCCAGGCTGCTCTGGGTCCCGCATTCGCCAAACCGGTCCGGCTCGTCTACGGCGACCGGCACTGGAAGCTTCACCCCGCGCGGTTCGGCGCACGCGTGACGATCGCCGACGGCGTCCTGCAGGCGCTCGAGGCCCAGGCCGGAGCAGCCGTTCCGCTCGTGCCCGCGGTGAACAAGCAGGCGGTGCGCCGGTTCGTGAACGCCCTCGACAAGCGCATCTCGGTTCCGGCGGTGGACGCTGAGCTCAGGGGGCTCAAGGGGCTGCGGCCGCAGTTCACGAAAGAGACGGCCGGGGTCAGCGTCCTGCGCGAGCTAACAGTTCGCCGCATCGTGCGCGCGCTGCAATCGCCGCACGTGCGCCGCATCCGTGTCGCTGTGAAACCGGTCGCCCCTGCGCGGACCGTTGCGAAATTCGGTCCAGTCATCGTCATCCGTCATGGTGTCAATCAGCTGCGTTACTACAGAGCCGCGCGGTTGCTGCGGACGTTTGGTGTCGCGACCGGCCAATCGATTTACCCGACTCCGACCGGAACGTTCAGCATCGTCGACATGCAGCTGAACCCCTGGTGGTTACCGCCGGACTCGGCGTGGGCGAAAGGCGAGAAGCCGATTCCGCCGGGGCCGGGGAACCCGCTCGGGACGCGCTGGATGGGACTGTCCGCGCCCGGCGTGGGCATCCACGGCACGCCGGACGAAGCGTCGATCGGCTACTCCGCGTCACACGGCTGCATCCGCATGCACATCCCCGATGCGGAGTGGCTCTTCCATCACGTGAAGCTCGGCACACCTGTCGTCATCACGGATGCGTAAGCCGCACTGTCTCGGCCCGAACTAACCGGCCTGGCCTCCGATTCCACGGTACGCAAGCCCTTACGCCGTCGGGTCGGCCACGGCGTGCGCCTCGATGGCCTGCTTTCTGGTGAACGGCAACGCGCCTGCGGCGCCGACGGCGTAGCCGACGACGACGGCGGCAATCGCCTGCGCAGTGCTCGGCTTGTTGAGCATGTTCCAAACGATCCCGAGGACGATCCCGGGATTCGCGAACGTTGCGACCCAGAGGGCGGGGTCGCGCGCCAGACCTCGTGCGCGATCGCCTAGCGGACCTGGGCCGTTGTCGATCAGCGCGTGCTCGAGCGCCTTGGCCCGGAGACCTGCGACGAGCGGTCCCTGGAGGGCGACGATGACAAGGGCCACGATGGAAACGTCGATCCACGGGGTGCTCCATGTCCACGCATCGCTAGTCAGATAGGCCCCTGTGGAGAACAGGCCGAGAATGGCAACGGGGAACGCGCGCTCGGCTTTGCTTGCGAGCATTCCCCAGGGCAGGGCATCCGCGAGCGTCTGGGCTGCCCGCAGGCGGAACAGGCAAACGCCGACCACTGTCGCAGCGCCGATGCCGACGAGCAGAGAGAGCACGTGCAAGTACAGGACGGTGCGGTAGGTGTCCATACGGGTCTCCTTCGTGGTACGCGGTGGATCGAAAGTCGGCTGCTGACAAATCCGCCGCCGCCCCGATTACAACAGGTCGCCCGGAGGACGTCCAGAGCCGGCCCGCAGACGGCTAAACTAGGCCCGTTCGCGGACGTAGCTCAGTTGGTAGAGCATCAGCTTCCCAAGCTGAGGGTCGTGGGTTCGAGCCCCATCGTCCGCTCTACAAAGTCCCTGGTATTAGCCCTTTTAGCCGGTTATCCACACCGTTTGCTATGATGAATGCGCCAGTATGTGCGCCAGTGGGGTGTACATCATCAAGGAAGGGGTAGCTTCCAAATGGCTCAAATACCGGGAATTACGGTAAGACACAGCAGGACTTGCGCTAGCCGGAAAACTGGCGCGCGCTGCAACTGCTCTCCGGCCTACGAAGCGTGGGTCTGGAGCAACCGGGACGGCAAGAAAATCCGCTCCACCTTCACCGGAAAAGGGGCGCTCTCAGCCGCCAAAAACTGGCGCTCAGACTCGACCAGGGCCGTCCGCCTCAAGAAGATGCGAGCGCCCACCAGGAAGACCGTTCAGCAGGCCGTAGACGAGTTCCTAGAGGGGGCAGAGAAGGGCGAGATCAGGAACCGCCGCAAGATGGCCTACAAGCCGTCCGTGGTGAGGCAGTACCGCTCAGCTCTCAAGGGGCGATTCCTTCCCGAGTTCGGGGAATGGCGACTCTCGGACGTTGAGCAGACCGACCTTCTCAAGTTCAAAGAGGAGTTGATGGGCAAGGCGATTGCGGACAGCACGATCCGTAACGTCTTCGTCCCGGTGCAGGCCGTCTTCCGTCGCGCGAAGAAGATGGGCGACATAGCCATCAACCCAGCGGAAGACCTTGAGCTACCCACTGGTGAGACACAGCAACGTCAGGCGATCACGCCGGCAGAAGCTCTCGTCCTGATCAAGGCCCTACCCGAGAAGGAACAAGCTCTTTGGGCGTGCGCGTTCTTCACGGGGCTGAGACGCGGCGAGCTGCGCGCACTCCAGGCCCAGGACGTTCACGACGGTTACATCGAGGTACTACGCGGCTGGGATGACAAAGCGGGAGCACAGGGGCCGAAGTCTGAGGCCGGTGTCCGTCGCGTACCGATGACGGACGCTCTTAAGACCTTCCTTGATCCGTACCTGGAGCGCACCACGTCAACACGGACGGGCTCTCTTAGCAACGCGAAGCGGAAGGGTGAAGACCTCCTCTTCGGACGGACGTGGCGCGAACCCTTCACGCCTCACCACATCGCGGACACGGCAGACGAAGCCTGGAAGACCGCCAAGCTAGAACGCGTCACCTTGCAGGAGGCTCGGCACTCCTATCGGACGTGGCTCGATCACGCAGGGATCTCCGAGACGAGAGCCGACAGGTACACCGGCCACGCTGTAGGAGGTGTCAGGGGCCGCTATACACACCTTCTGGAGGCACAGCTCGCAGAGGACGCCAAGCGCCTAGACGAGTACCTCTCAGGGGTGGCCGAAGGCAAGGTCATAGCATTGGAAGCTCGGGCGCCTGGGACTACCCTCTCGGGCGCCCGTGAAGCTCAGACGGGAGCGTGAAACAAGAATCTCCGTACCCCTGAGTACCTTTGTAGATGCCCACTAACGCCCACTGCCCAATGCCCAGGAGCCCACAATGCCCACACCCAAGGAATCCTTCGACCATCAAGAATCAGCTTGCGCCCCGCCCGATGGGCGGGTGCGGGCGCAGAGTCACCGCGATCGGGTGACGCTTGAGGCGCGGGGGGAGCTGGGCAGCTCCCTCCCGCCTTCTTCTCTTGTTGAGCAACAGCGCCTAACGCTCGAACGAGTACGTGTCCGGCAGATGATGGACGCGAGGGGTGCGCCGATGCTCTTGGCGCTCGAACTAGAGATGCGCGGTCGTTGGCGGGATCGTCCACCTAACGGTCCCCCGAAAGATCTTGGGCACGATCTTCTTCTTGAACAGTTGACCTTGCTTCGCTTTTACCCCGATATGCCTTGGGCGTACCTCGTATGGGAACGGGATCAAGGTCGAGGCGCAACCGATCAGCGCGAACGAGAGGCAATAAGGCAGCTTCACGACTTCGTAGACAACTGGCTTCGACTTCCCCGGCCAGAGCCAGGTTTCTACGACTGGACTCCCTTCATGGACATGGAGATGTTCGAGGAGGATCGTCTCGCCCAGGAAGAACAGGAAACGCAAAAGGACGGGCGCTACTACGCCTCCATAACGAAGGACGGCCCTCGGGTCGATTTCTGTCTCATGTGTGCGCGGCTACGTCCGCTGAGAGCCGGTCGAAACGTGTGCGAGAAGTGCCGCCGAGATGGTCGCTCCAAGGTGAAAGCTAGGCCCAGGATTCGAGCCGTGGGTAGACCGACCGGAGAAACTTCCTTCCGCGGCACCACGACCTCCGAGGAAGTCTCCGAGCACGTTGGAACGTTCATCACGACAGGATGGGAGTCGAAAGGACAGCGTTCTAGGTGGGAGGCTCATTCAGAGCAGGCCCTACGAGAGATCGAGCAGAAGCAACCTCCCGACGAACTGGACGAACTAGAACGACAGATGAATCGGGAAGACCGCGCTCCATCACGAAGGAGCAGCACGGGACACCAGACCTGGATACGAATGTGTCTCAGAGTTGCCGCCGCTGAGGCTGGCTATTCGTTCGAGGACTTCACGGCACCGCTTCCAGAGGGCCGGCCATCGGCCACCGAGGCGAAGCGCCGGAACGCCCTTGCCCGAGCCGTCTACGAGCTGAACGAGCAGGGAGTGACGCTCAAGAGCATCCGAATAGCGCTCGGTTTCGACAAGAAGCAAATTCAGCGGTTGAAGAACCGCGCAAACAAGCCAAGCTAACTGTCCCCCTACGGTTCCCTTACTAGTAGAGGGGAGTTCGGCTCCCCGGCAGGGATCACCCCCGAGGCCCGCTGGCCTCACAACTCTCAGAGAAAGGAAGGCCATGAGCGAGATGGTTCGTCTGTCCCTGCAAGTTCACCCGCACACCAAGCGCGACCTTGAGCGACTGGCGGAGATCGACGCCATGAGCGTTTCGATGCTCGCCCGGTGGGCGCTCCGTGAATTTCTGTCTGCGCGGGATATGCGAGACGCAGCCGTACTTCAGGCGACCTATGACGCCACGTACACGTCCGTCAGAGACGCGGCTGAGGTTGACCAGGAGGCACCGGGAGCGCTGGCCCTGGCATGACGCAAAAGAAAGGGCGCCCCGTTAAGAGCGCCCTCACCCATCACCATTCCTATCTTCCCTCTCACACTCTAGCAGCAGACGCCACGAAGCCGCGCCCTGGATTGACGGGCGAGCAGTTCGTCTCCAAATTGAAGCGCGTTCGGCGCAGCTCGAATGGTTGGGAGTGCCGCTGTCCAGCGCACGACGATCGGACACCTTCTCTTAGCGTCGCCGAGGGTGACTACGGGATCGTCTTCCACTGCCATGCCCTGTGTACTCCCGACGAAGTTCTGAAGGCGATGGGCCTGGAGTGGTGGCAGCTCTTCTACTGCTCTAAGGCCGAGCACAAGCGCGCCTACGCAGCCGAAGCGGCGCAGGCTTTCGGAGTGCCCGTGCATAGCGGACGGTTTAGCGTTGGGGAAGGCATAGAGAGCTGGAGGGGAAGGCGTCGTTCTTTCGCTCATCAGCTCGAATCGCACCTACCGGATTTCGACTGGGAGCTGTTGGACGCTGCCCTGAATTACGAGACGCCGGACGAAGGAATGACGGTCGCTCAGGGCAAGCTCGGCAAGCAGTTCGGCTACAGCCAGTCCACGGTAAGCCGTCGTTTGGCTCCGGCGGTGGAAGCTGGACTGCTGAAGTCCGAAGCTCGATCGCGGAAGGGCAAGTTCGCCGTCACCGCCGGCCCAGGCCGAACGTCGAACCGTTATCGGCTCGACACGAACCGGATTGCGCTTCTGCTGAAGGCGGTTAAGACGAAAGCGAAGGACGTTGCGGCCCGTGCGCTACGGCGCAGCAAGCCCGTTGATGAGATGGCCTCGGCCCTGGTCACGCTTACGCGGCTGGAGGCGTTTCTCTATCCGGTGTACACAATCGAGGAAGCAGGTAGCGACCCCCCTCCGGGGACTGGGACAGGAAACCCGACCAGGATCAGGAGCACTTCCACTACGAGATACGGGGTAAGGGGGAACGAACGTAGGTAGGGCCGTAGTAGGCGGGTGGCTGTTGCTCGTCGTTCGTCTGGAACCGTTGATTTGTTCGTTCGGTTGGCCGATCGAAGCGCTTGAGCGGTCTTAGAGCTTCCCTCGCCCGCGGGAGAGCTAGCCGGGCGGGAGGGCTGTAAAGAATGTGGCGCGGCGGTCCGCACCACGCCCACTAGGAGTCACGACCTCCGTGACTTCATCACGGCTAGGAGGCCAAGCAGCGCGGTTGCTAACTCAGCCCAGTCCGTGAAGGCATGTATCAATGCCTCGGTTACCCCTTTCCGCACCTGCGGTGTCTCCACTTTGGGGGCACTTCAGGCGCGGTGAGGAGTCTGAAGCATCCGGGGGAGTCCGAGGTTCCGGCGGGTTGATCTTCCACGAATGGCGCGCACTGGCGCCCACCCCTCTATTCAGGAGGCACAGGAGGCGCCGACAAGCTTTGCAGACTGAGGATTCGTGTCCTCTACCGGGAGTACCTTGGAGGCAGTGAGCGCGATGGAGAAGCCACCCGTGACGAGGCTTGCCCTCTCCAAGGCTGAGGCAGCGCAGTCGCTAGGGGTCAGCGTGGACTATCTAGAGGATCACGTCTGGTCTGAGCTGAGGATCGTTCGCCGTGGCCGGCGCTCTTTCGTGCCGGTGTCCGAGTTGAGCCGCTGGCTTGAGCGCGAGGCGCTGCTAACGCTCGACCGCTAGGGGTGGCAAAGGAAAAGGCCCCACCGGAGCAGGGCCTTAACCGTGTCGATGAGGGAGGCTCAGACGGCCAGTAGCGGCGTGTAGTCGATGCAGCCGACGACCTCCACGAGTAGGGCCTTGCGACCGCACTCGCCGCACTCGGGCTCCCAGTCGTTGCCGTTCAGTGGGGATTCCCACAGCTCGCCATTCGTGCAGCACTTGTCGCACCAGCACTCAGGCCCAGGGTTGCAGCGATTCTCGCCACCCTGGACACAACGAAACACTCCGACCTCTACGTGGCTTAGGTCCTTCACCACTTCGGGCAGCCAAGCGTGCGGACCGCTCAACAAACCGGGTTCGTCCTCCATCCTCTCGATGTTCTCGGTAGCGAGATTGCGGAGCTGAGCCTTACTGGGGCCGAGCGGTACTACCATCGTGTCTGACATGAGGTTCCTTCCTCTTGTCCGGCCGGGGTTCCTTTCGCCGCGTGGCCCTCCTTTACGCGGATGGGGTGAACGCAAACACCGAACACCCCAAAACATTGACATCGGGGTCGTTGCACCATTCGCCATCGGGGTCTTGGCCGGGGCCAGGGGGGCTAGCGAACGAGCCGTGTCTTCTCTCGTTTGGTTTGAGAATTTTTAGAGGCCCTTTCCAACGGCCCACCGTTACACGAATCGGAGGAATCGTTACATGGCTCTATCGAACGGTAAGCACGCCGACGACCCCGCTAAGCGAAAGGCTGAGGCCGTGCGACTACGTACGGAAGGTCTGTCGCTGCGCGAGATTGCGCGCCGGCTGAATGTTTCTCTGGTTCAGATCCAGCGTGACCTGAAGGACGGTACGCCCCCCGGTACAGACGTTGCTGTACCCCCCGGTACATCGCCCGTATCCGATACAGCAGAGCCGGGTAAGAAATCCTCAAATCCGGGCAAGGCGCTGGAATCCGAAAGTAAGCCGATGCGCGACCGTCTCAAAGACGATCTGGACGCCCGTTACGACAAGCTGTTGGTGCTTCTCGATGAGGGGATGACAGCAACCCGCAAGGTAAGGGTCGGGCGCGATTGTCCGAAGTGCGGTTGCGCTCACGTTGATTACGTCGAGGTCCAGGATTTTAAGACGGCTCAGTCGATCGCTGAGTTCTTCGCGAATCAGGGCTTCGGTAGGCCCGGTGTTTCTGAAGGTGAGGACGCCGGCGCGGTTTGGACTTTCGAGAATCGCGTGGTTCTCGTGGCCAATCCGGGCGAGGAGATTGATTGGGAGGACGAGGAGATTGGCCGGCGTTCGCCGGTCGCCGCCGACGATCTTTCCGAATAAAGCGTGCTGCCCCGCCATGGTGCCTGTGGGAGATCCCGGGACGAGGCGTCCTCTTTCCGCCTAAGAAACAGCGGGGCGCTCGGCCCTAAGAAACGACCATAAGGAGAAACGGAACGTGTGTCTCAGGAACTCAATAGTTCGGGCGACGACGCCCCGACCAGCATCCCTGATTGGACAAAGCCGTACGGCGTAACAACCTCGCGTGATCGCGTAGGAGCTTCCTTCACAAGACAGGCCAGTGACTACCCGGACGCCGGCCACTCCCCAGGCGGGGACGTTATCCCTGTCGAGGTTGAGGATCGTGCGCAGCGGACCGAGAGCGACGCGGACGCGACGATTTGGAAAGCATTTGAGGAGGGCTACTAGATGGAGGTCCCAACCGGCGCCAAAGCGCTAGACGACGTTCTACAGCAGCTCGCCCGCGCCGCTGAACGTCACGATCAGAACGGCGTGGAGACGGCGACCGAGGTAATCGGGCTTGCGTTCCGCAGGCTCGTCCAAGAGATCGCGGACTTGAGCGAGACAATCGAAAATCAATCTAGGAAAGAGGTCGTACATTGACGTTCCGAGAGTTTCTAGCCGCACGCCGCTCCAGGCGTTTTGCCGCGAAAGCTCACCGCGCAATGCTTAAGGCTTATGGCGCCGCGTTCGAGCGCAACGCATCGGGGATAGTCGATCTTCTCACTTCACCGGCCCCGGTGATCGTGCTTGACCCGGCCCAGCTTGATGAGGTTGTCCGCAGAGCCGTTGCGGAGGCCGTTGCTTCGTTCGAGCCTGCGTCAACCGATGGGCCGGTCGTCTACGCGCCACCGGAGGAAGTTTGGCAGGAGTCTGCGCCCGCCACTGAGGAGTTGCCTGTCGAGCCGCCGCGTGACACGTCCATCTTTGCCGAGCCGGTCGGCAACGGAAATCCACCGCCGGCCCAACCAGTTCAACCAGCTCGCGTTCAACCAACGTCCGCCGACGACCTTCGCCGAGAGTTTGTCCGCAACTTCCTTCAAGACCAGCGGGCCGCTCGCGGCGTCGGAATCACTAGCTAACCGAAGAGGAGAACAGAATCCTTGTCAGAGTTTGATTACAACGACTACGGCACCTATGACCCTAATGCCGGCGCCTACGATGCCGGCTTTGACGGGGGGATCACCAGTGACGACCTCGCCCGTGTTGCTGAGAGTGCGGGCGCTGCCGGGGCCGCGAGGGCTATGGCTGAACTGGCCCAGGCCCAGCAGCAGCAAACACAGTGGAATATTGACCAGCAATCCGGCCAGACGCTCGCAGAGGCCGAACGCGCTCTTAACGCTCACGATCCATCCTGGCCGACAAAGAAGCTTTACGCAGCGCAAGTGTTGCAGGAGCATCCGAGCCTGCTTCCACAATCGGCCCTCTTCGATGCTGAAGCGGCAGCGGAGGCCCTTTGGAACGCTGCTGAAATTGGGTTGGCGACAGAACGCGATGCGCGAGCGCAAGCCAAGCGCGCCGATGACGACGCCTCGTTTGCTCGCATCAAGGCCCAAGCTTCTAAGAGCTGGAGTGCCCGTATGGCGGAGGCCGGCACGTCCGTTCACGACATCTTGAACGGCGACTAGGGGGTTGTCGTGATTGAGCCCAGCGCCTACGAAACGGATCTTTCTTGGATTCCCGAGAAGTTCCGCGCCGACCCCCCGCAACTCGCGCGGAGTTACTCGGAACTGGAAGGAAAACTGACCCAGACGACGCAACTGCTGAGAGAGCAAGAGGGGCAATTGGAGGCGTTGTTTGCAACCCAAGATGAACAACTAGTAGAGCCGCGCCAACAGAGCCGGGGGCGACAACTTCGGATCATGCAGGGACTCGCCGAAGAAGCTGCCGCACGCGGAGCCCGGGAAGTTGTGAAGGCGGTTTCAACCGGACGTGTCCCTGCACCAGAAGATCCGGCGGTGCTCTCTCGGATCACATCAGAGCTGATGCCGCAACGCGATCCGCGTTGGGGCGAGACATCTCCAGACGTGCTCGCGGAAATCATCAATGAACGTCCCGAGCTTGTGGGCGATTTGTCTGACATGAACGCGGTGGTTTCGGGGCTCTCGACCGCTGCTGAGCTAGCGAGAGGTCGCCAAGCAGAGAGGACGATGCAGACCTGGACGCGGGCTGAGGCGATGAAAGAGATGAAACGAAACGCCCAGACTTTGAGCGGTGCGGCGGGTCGGGGTGAACCCGCTGACGCGGACGAAGAGTTTTTCGAGAGATTGAAATCAGCGCACTCGCTGAGTTGGTCTAACCGCCGACATTCATAAGGAGCTGAGGAAATGGAAAAGCAGTCCCCCGGAGAGATCATCGCGGCCCGCTTAAGTCGTAGCCGCGAGCAGCGTCGGCGCGACGCTCTCGACAAGGCTCGCAAAGGACTAGCCCGCGAGGAGTTCCGGGCCATCGTCCACGCCTGGCTCGACCGTCACTCTTTTAAGAGGCCACAGGGATGACGGACAGAGACGAGCAGAATCCTCTCCGCCTGTTGTCGAAATCAGACCTCTACGACAACCTCCGGGGCGCTGATTGCGCGTGCGGTCAGGCAGACGTCATCCGCGAACTGTTGCGTAGGTACGACAAAGCAGCAACGAAAAAAAGGGAGCCAGCAGGCTAAATTCTCGACACCGTAAAACATCATGGGTAGCGCCTATGCGCAGCGCGGAACGTCCGGCGGATCGGCCTACGCCCAACGCGGAACGACACGGATGCCCTACCACGGGCCGGCGGGAAGCGCGGGGACGCGGATGCCTTACCACGGCGGAACCCCAACCGCGCCCAAGAAATCAGGCGGCAACTTCTTCAGCCATCTCGGCGGCGACATCGTTCATGCGCTGGAGAACATCCCTGCCGGCGTTGTTCACACGGTTGAGCATCCAGTCGGTACGGCCAAGGCGATTGGCAAGAGTTACAAGCAGACTTACGGCCCGCTCTTCAGCGGCCACTTCGGCAAGTTCTTCCACGGCATCGAGGCGCATCCACTCGGCCCCATTCTTGACGTGGCGACACTTCTCACCGCCGGAGCCGGTGGGGTTGCTCGCATTGGGAGCATTCTTGGCAAGGCGGGGGCTGTTTCGTCTGCTTCCAGATTGGCGAGACTCGCTGACGCTACGCATCTGACCGTTCCGGACGTGGCGGAGTTGGCGGGGCAGACAGGCGAGCGTATCCCGGTCAAGCTCTCGTCAACGAACCCGCTGATTAGGGCGCGTCAGACCCTCACGAATCACATGATGAATAGGTTGCCGGAGAATCTGCCGATGGTCGGCGCGATTCCGCGCGGACTCAAATCACTTCAGACAGGTCCAGCGCGAGCAGGCGCGCGGCTCGGTCTGGAATCGCAGCCGTTCGCGCAGTCGTTCGCCCGGTTGAGCAAGACAGAGCGACAGGCGTGGCATCTCTCGGCGCGTGGCGTCACTCCCGCGGCGTACAAAGCTCACCTACTCGCGCAGCCGGGGTTCAAATCCCCGGCGATGATGAAGGTTCTCGACAACCCGAAGCTAGCGCAGCTCGTCGAGAAGCCAACTCCGAAGCTGACTGACGCTCTAACGAAGGGCCGTGCTCTGTCGGAGCGAATGACCGAGGCGAAGGTCGGCGCCGGCCACATCTCCGAACAGTCAGCGGCCGAGTCTCCTTACCATCTGCTGCGTCTCATTAACGGCGCCAAAGTCAACACCGAGCACACGCCGACGACCAGCGGGCGCGTCGAGCAGACGCGTACCTATCCGGGGAAAGAGACGACGACCACCCGTCCCGTGACTGCCGAGGAAGCGCAGGCCCGACTCTCCGAACTAGATTCGCAGTACAACGAAATGGTGAACCACGTTGCCGAGGCGGTGCAGCCACACGACAACCCACGCGCCGTTACCCTCCAGCGCAACTTCATCAACAGCCGGGTTGGCAAGGGCAAGTTCATCGGCACGAAGAAGCAGCCGAGTGTGGCGAACGAAGCGCGCGCCATCGCGGACTCAAAAATCCGAGAGGCGATCCAGACGAATCCGGATCATCCGATAGCGCAAAAAGCGGCCGCGATCCTCTCCGAGCGCGAACACCTGCAAAACGAGTTGAACGCGCACGCCGAGCAGGCGTTTGCCGCGCCTAACGAGCAAAGACTTTCTGAGATCCGGCGTCGGCAGAAAGAGCTTGAGGGTGAGGCACAGCGCGAAATAGACGCAGGCACACAGGGCAGCCCTGCATCACAGGAACGGTTCCGCGAAATACTGCGGCTATTCCGCGAGCAAGACGACATTGTTCGCGGCAAGATCGGGGCGGCTGACTTTGGGACCGTCACGCACACCGCCGCCGGCAAGCCGCGCTCCGTTCATCTTGCGGCCAGAGCTGCCACGAGCGCCGCTCATCATCCGACGATCGTTGACGCTCCGGGTCGTGAGATTCCGGTGCTAGCGAAAGAACTTGAGCAGGCCGGCAAGCCCCAGCCGTTCTACGTTCCCGACAGCGCCGATACAGGCGCGGGTCGGATGGGTCGCTACCGCAGCAAGCCTTCTGGAATTGCAGAACCGATGCGGCGCGGCTCGACTCGAATGAACACAGGCAAGCTCGCCAATCGCGGGCAGCTCGCCCTTAACGAGAACGCTCTGCTGAAAGAGTTTGTTCGTTTCAAGAACGACACCGAGGCGTCTCTTCTACACGACGAGATCGTGAAACACGCTGCCCGACTCCCAGAGGGCGAGGCGATTCCCGCCGGCTACGAGCATCTGAAGCTCAACCCCGGCGAAGCTTCCGCTCCGTACACCGAACGGGTTGGGGGACAGTTCGAGCACGGGCTGAACGAGCCGGGGTTGGCGGATCGCTTCCTAGCGAAGGCCAACGAGCCGGAGACGCACGCGCTAGCGAAGGACGGATCAGGGGACAGGCTCGTCGTCCCGAGTTCGGTTCGGGACATTCTGACCAAGAACGCCCGGACAACTCACGGCGTCCTTCACGCTCTGACCTACGGGGCGCCGACGAGCGTTTGGAAGGCTCTTGTGCTCGGCTTGCGTCCAGGTTTCTTCGGCAACATCACGATCGGCAACAGCATCCTCGGCGCGCTCCAAATGGCGCCCGGCTACCACGGTGTAGCCGGATGGCTGAACCAGGTCACGCCGGGGATGCATCACCTGTTCGGATCGAAGTTGGAAAAGCAGACGATGAAAGAAGTATTCCCCGAACACGCCAGGGGTATGGGTACGTTCGGGCACTCAATGGGCTACACGTCAAACCGTGGCGTGTCGATGGGTCGTCGGGCCGTTCAAGGTGTCATGCCGGCCACCATCGTCTACGAGACAGTTCTACGCAGGGCGATGGCAGAAGGCTGGGCGAAAGCCATGCCCGAAGTTCGTGCAGCGATGAAAGACCACGGCGGAGACATCAACGCCGCCCTGCGTCAGGTGGCCGCACATCATCCCCAGGTCATCAATGACATTTCGCGCAGGATTGACGACGCTCTCGGTAACTACCGCGACTACAACAAGTTCGAGGAGGGTCTTCGTCAATGGGTGCCGTTCTACGGGTGGGATAGACACATCGTTAGAAGCGTCGCCCGCATAGCGAAGGAGCGTCCGGGGCGACTTGATGCCCTCGTTCAGGAGGGTGCCTACGGGAAGAAGTTGAACGACAAGAACATCGGGCCTCTGCCCAGCTTCCTTCAAGGCGCGATCAAGCTGCCCGGTCTACCGAAGTTCATGGGGCCACTAGACGGACGGACGCCTTTGTTGTCTACGCGCAGTCTCAACCCGTTCAACACCGCTGCTGAGTTGACCAAGATGGGCGGCGATCTATTTTCTGGACAAGCGGGTTCTCACGGTTCCGAGCTTTCCGCCGGCCTCAACCCGATCATTCAAGGACTGGTCGAGCAGATCACCGGACGGAGCTTGCTCACGAATGGGGCGATGCCGAAGGGCGGACCGAACGCTGGAGTTCTCGGCAACGTCGCTCGAAACATCGTGGCGAGCGTGCCCCAGGCACGTCTACTCGACGCGCTGCTGCACGCGCAGAAAACGAAGCCCGGTGCGCTCTATCGGAAGGACCTTCAGACTCAGCTCGCGGCCTTCCTTGGCGCTCCGGTCAAGAAGACCAACCTGTCGGCCGCTGCACAGCTCGCGGCGAAGGAAGGTAAGCCTCGGCGCTAGCGCTCGTCGCGGCAGTCATTCATTCGATCTACAGGAGGCATAGCGTGTTCACCATTGAGAAGTTTGAGGATGGGACGGTAGGCATTGAGCTACCGACTGGCCCCGGCGGTTCCCCGCAACGTCTCTATATCGTCCGCCATCCGCAGAACCTCTTGGTGAATCCCTGCGACCCAGCGAACAAGCATGGTGAGTTGTTCCTCGATATCGACGTCCCCAGGGTTGCGACCGAAGAACAGGCCCTCCCACATTCCAGCGGGATGGACGCCGATGTCATCCTTGATACGAGCTTCCGCTTTTTCTGCTGCCGCACCCATGCTGACTCCCTTCGACGTGTTGCTAGGAAGCTACTTCCTTTCACGCGGGGCCAAGGCTGACGCCTACGCTCCGTCAACTGGTCGCCGCGCTTCGTGAGTTGGGCCTCACGGATGCCGAGATAGCTCGAATGCGACCCGGCAAGAGCTGGCCCCACAGCCGGGACGAATGCAGGGCCAGTTCCAAAACATCTTACGCCGTTCGGGACGTGACTCTGATTAAGAAACAGCAGTCAGCCAACCCCTAACTCGCGTGGCCTAACCGTTCTACGTATTCCCTCGAGGAAGGACTCACCGTGTCCCGACACTGGACAGGTACACCGCTGAACGGCTGCTCAGGATGCGGCCAAGACTTCACAAGCACGCTGCTATTCGACCGTCACCGTATTGGCTCCTACGGGCCGGGTGAGTACCAGGGCAACCTTGCCGACTGGACTCCTGCACTCGGACGCCGTTGCTTGGACGAGGAGGAGATGGAGGCGAAGGGCTGGACGCAGGACGACCGTGGCCGCTGGCTCGATCCTGTACGTCTCCAGGCATCCCGGCAAGGCTTCCTCAAAGCTGCCTGAGAGCCCTACTATTCGCCCACACAGGCCCTCCGAGGCGTCAGATGGGGGTAACCTGAAGGACGAGACGTGAGCGAGAGTAAATCTTCCGAGGGCCGCTGTCCTGGCGCTGAATCCGCGACGGTCGCCACTTCAAAGCTGACGGGGTATCTCTTGAATCCTGATCCTGCGGTTTCGGGCGGTAAGAGCGCCGTGTTCACAGGAATCGGCTACACGGCGTCAAATGCGGATCAGTTGCGCGACGTGTTCATTTCCGGCCTACAGGGCGCCACGGCCACACCTGGCACTACGAACGGGGGAGGCGGTATCAATTACGTCGCCCCGATGACCGTCACAGGGCCGAGCGGCAGCGTGGACTGCCAGACGATATGGGCCGCAAACCCCGAAGGAACCCATTTTGTGACGGCCTATCCGGCGAAGAAGAAAGGAACTACGCTCTAACCGTGACTACCCAAGCGCCTGTCAGATTTGAGTTACATGAGCCAGTCGTCTGTGCCGGAAGAAAGGGCACGATCGTTGACGCCTACCCGGACGCGGACAAGTACACGGTCGAGTTGTTTGATGAGGACGGCGACACCGTGGACATAGTTGATTGCACCAGCCGTCAACTTGAGCGCCCAAAGCGCGCGAGCTACGGCCGCACGTTTACCTAGCGCCCGGGCCGCGCGCCATTCGCGCGCCAGTCGTTACCCGTGTGGGGCGGTTTTGACCTGATTCCAGCGGGTACGTTTCATGGAGCTTGCTGCCCTGTCACCTACCCATGAGGCACCCTTCAGGCTTCCCAAGCTGAGGGTCGTGGGTTCGAGCCCCATCGTCCGCTCTTTCACGTGGATGCAGACGCCGTCGAGATTCGTGTGCTCGGTTGCTTGATCGAGAAGCAGCGCACGACGCCCGATGCGTATCCACTCTCTCTGAACTCGCTCCGGCTCGCGTGCAACCAGGCGACGAACCGCGATCCCGTCGTCGCCTACGAGGAGCGTGAGATCAAGGCCGCGCTCGACCGGATGTCGAACCGCGGCTGGGCGCGATTTGCGAGCGGGGTGAGCAGCCGTGCTCTCAAGTACCGGCACCTCCTCGACGAGGCCCTCCAGCTCTCCGGCCCGGAGGTGTCGCTGCTCGGCGTGCTCATGTTGCGCGGGCCGCAGACAGTCGGCGAGCTCAAACAGCGCAGCGAGAGGTTGCAACGGTTCGAGTCGATCGCGGAAGTCGCCGAGACTCTCGACGCGCTCTCGCAGCGAGAGCTGGTCGAGCGACTGGAGCGGCGCCCGGGACAGAAGGAGGAGCGTTGGGTTCAGCTGCTGAGCGGTGCGATCGAAGAGGTCGCCGCGCCCGAGCTCCGGTCTGAAGAGCCCCAACCGCGCGGCGACGACCGGGTAGCCGAGCTCGAGACACGACTGGAACGGCTCGAGCACGCCTTCGACGACCTGCTCGACCGCCTCGATAAGGTCCCCGAGCGTGAGTAAGCCGCTGGAACAGCTCGAAGAACGGCTCGGCAAGATCAGCGACCTCGAGAAGGTCAGCCGAGTGCTCTCGTGGGATCAGCAGACGATGATGCCGCCGGCGGGATCCGATCATCGCGCGGACCACCTGGCAACGTTGCGACGGCTCGCGCACGAGCTCTTGATCGCAGACGAGACCGGGAGTCTCCTCGACGAGCTGCGTCCGCTCGAAGAATCTCTCGAGGCCGACTCGGATGACGCCGCCCTGATCCGCGTTACACGGCGCGATTACGAAAAGGCTGTCCGCGTACCGACCGACCTGCGCGCCGAGATGACGCACGCAGCCGCGCAGGCACGCCCCGTCTGGGTCAGAGCCAAAGCCGAATCGAACTTCGAGCTCTTCCTGCCTGCGCTGGAACGGAACGTCGAGCTACGGCGGCGCTACGTCGACTGCTTCGAGGGAGTGGACGAGCCGTACGACATTCTGCTCGACGACTTCGAGCCGTACACGACCACCGCCGAGGTGCGCGAGATCTTCGACGAGCTCAAGGCCGAGCTCGTGCCGCTGATCGCGGAGCTTCGTGACAGCGAAGTAGACGACTCCTTCCTGAGCGGAGACTTCCCGGTCGAGCGCCAGGAGCGCCTCGCCAAGGAGGTGGTCGGGCTCTTCGGCTTCCGTCCGGACACGTGGCGACTCGATCCCACCGAGCATCCGTTCGCAAGCGGCGCGGGGGTGGACGACGTCCGGATCACGACGAACTACGACCCCCAAACGATGAAGTCCTTCTTCTCGACGATGCACGAGTACGGACACGGGCTCTACTCGCACCAGCTGCCGCGGCACCTCGCGCGACTCCCGACGGGCAACGCGTGTTCGCTCGGCATCCATGAATCCCAGAGCAGGCTGTGGGAGAACCTCGTCGGGCGCAGCCCGCAGTTCTTGCGTTTCTTCTATCCGCATATACAAGAGGCGTATCCCGAGCAGCTGAGCGGCGTGGGGCTCGACCGGTTCGTGGCGGGAATCAATCGCGTCCAGCCGTCGCTGATCAGGATCAAGGCAGACGAGGTGACGTACGGCATGCACATCATCCTTCGCTTCGAACTCGAGCAGGACATCATCAACGGGCGCGTCGAGCTCCGTGACCTTCCGCGGGTATGGAGCGAGAAGATGCAGGACTATCTCGGCGTCGAGGTGCCGGACGATGCGCACGGCGTCCTCCAGGACACGCATTGGGCCTCGGGGCTGATCGGGTACTTCGCGACGTACCTCCTCGGGAGCGTCATGTCCGTGCAGATCTGGGAGAAGGCGCTCGAGGACGTTCCCGATCTGGAAGACCAGGTCGAGCGAGGCGATTTCGCCGCGTTGCGCGGCTGGCTCCGAGAGCACGTCCACACGCACGGCAGGAAGTTCTCGCCGCAGGAGACACTCGAGCGTGCGACGGGAAGCCGCATCGACGCAAAGCCCTACCTCGCGCACCTCCGCGCCAAGTACGGCGCCGGCGTTGCGGCCTAACTCCTAGCCCACGCCGCCACGAGTCGGCGGCGGGTCTCGGCGAGGTGCTCCGGCAGCACCTTCACGTCGGCGAGCACCGGCATGAAGTTCGTGTCACCGCCCCACCGCGGCACGACGTGGAGGTGCACGTGGTCGACGACGCCGGCGCCCGCGCTCCGACCGAGGTTCCAGCCGAGGTTGTACCCCTGCGGTGCGTAGAGCTCTCCCAGCGCGACCATGCCGGCCGACGCGAGCTGGTGGAGCTCGAGCACCTCCTCTGCGGTGAGCTCGCCGTATTCACCGATGTGCCGAACGGGAGCGACCATGAAATGGCCGGAGGAATAGGGATACTTGTTCAGGAGCGCGATCGCGTGCGCGCCGCGCTGGACGACCAGCCGCTCCTCGTCGTCACCCTCCACAGCGGCGCAGAAGACGCAGCCACCCTCCTCAGCTGCGGACTTGATGTACTCGAGGCGCCAGGGCGCCCATAGCTGCTCCACCGCGCGAGTCTAGAGCGGCAGATCCACCGATTCGACCGGGATCGGCTCTGGCTCGATCCGGGCGCGCATCGTTGCGAGGAAGATCAGCGATCCGACCATGGCCAAGACCATGAGCAGGGAGGTGGTGAGGAGGATCGCCTGGAGAGTGAGCATGGCGGAAGTGGAACGAGCCACTCACGACTTCGGGTACGCGGTCCCGACTCCTCCATCCCCACCTAGGGGATCAGCGTGGCCGCCGCAAAGCGACCCGCGCCGCCCGCTTTGAAGCGAGCGGTGACCGAGCGCTCGCCGCAGACGAGTGCGGCCGAGACCCCGGACGAAACGCGCTTGACGTTCGCAGGCCCACTGAGCGTCAGCGTGGAGCCGTGGGGACCGCGAAGCTCGGCAGCGAACACGCCGTCGAGGGGTGTCTTGAAGGTGAACGTCTTCTGCTGGCCACGCCGAAGGAAGCGGCCGCTCAGGTATTTGAGTGCCGTGCGCTTCCAGGGCTTGAGCACGTCCTGCTCGATCGCCGCGAGAGCGGCTGCATCAGGCGTGAACATCGGGTCGTAGCCCCAGGGCGTCTCCGGCACGCCGAGCTTGACCTCGTTGAGATGCATGTACGACTCCGCGAAGGACTCCCCCGGATTCTGGAAATAGTGTTCGCCCTCGTCACCGGGGAAAGCGGCGCCGGCGATCTCCTTCTGGCAGACACCCTCGTACGTCGCCCAGCGCTTCGTCCCGTAAGCGACCGCGGGCCAGGGATCGTTGAGCCTGTTGTTCGCGACGTGGTGTCCGTACTCGTGCGTCACGACCTCTTCGACGGTGCTCCAGGGTGTGTCCTCGCCGACCGTGACGATTTGGCCGGTCGCAGGGTAGTAGCAGCCGTCGACCTCCTGGCTGTTGCAGAGGATCCCGACCTCGGCAGGAGGAGCGAAGTAGATGCTGACCGTGGAAATCTCGTTGCCGTGCACGAGGCTGTCGACGAAGTCGGCGGCGGCCTGGTTCGCAGCTTCGTCGACCGGATACTCCTTCGACGAATAGATCGTGACGTGCGCGCCGCTCTTGGCCATATAGACGCCGCCCCAGCTGCCCGGAGGCAGCGCGTCGGCGAAGCGTCGCAGCGTGGTGTGGACGACCCGCGAGCGAACTCGCCCGATTCCCTGGCCCAGGTCGAACACGCTGAGTCTCTTGATCGTCGGCCGATCCGCGGCTGGGGTGGGGCTCCCGGCCGCGAGGGCGGCGGCGGTGACGAGCAGCAGAGCGAGAGCCCTGCGTCCGGGCGACGCGGACATGCCTTTAGTCCTCGGGGCTGCGGGATCCCCCCTGGATGACCCGAACGAGGGACTTGGTCGGGGCCGCTTTCCGTCGCTTCGATTTTGAGGATCTCGTAAAGAACGGCCCAGACCTCGAGCGGTCATGGTAGGAGTACCGGCCGTGCGGGTAGTCGGGATAGTCGCCATGGCGGCCGCCGCCGTGACTGTGGTTGCGTTCTCCGGAACGTCGTCGGCGTCTCCCAAGGTAGGGAAGGCGTGCGGCGGGGTGCCGGCGTACACGACCGGACCGGAGGTCGTGTTCGGCAGGCCCGCGACGCTCGCTGCCGCTCAAAAGCTGCAGAAGCAGGTCGTGGGAGCAGGCTTCACCTTTACGTCGATCGAGGTCGGCTGCAACGAGTTCCGCGTCGTCATTCGCGGCTACGACACGTTCGCGACTGCCGTGGCCATCCAGGCGGAGGCACGGAAGACCGTCTTCCGGCCGACGGTCGAGTGCTACAACGCGCCCGACAAGAACGGCGAGCTCGAGGTCGGAATGGGCCACGAGCCCGACCTGGACTCGGCCAACGCGCTCGTCTCCCTCGCAGCGGCACGGGGATTCCCCAATGCGCAACTCGAGGCCGACCCCTGCGGCGGGTACGAGGTGATGATGAAGGGCTTCGTCGATCGAGACCAGGCGAATGCATTCGCAGCCGAGGCCTACTCCGTCGGCTTCAACGCCCACCTCGAGCCGGAGAGCTAG